>JAGQPR010000023.1 GCA_020426625.1 Planctomycetales bacterium | reverse complement strand
TTTTGCGGATGGATTATGTGGAACTGATTTTCCAATTGTTGACACTACGCGAACGCCTAATGTGCCAGGTCCTAACGAATAGCAGTTAGGATCTGGCAGCTACCCCTTGGGATACTGCCTACAATATTCGTAAACAGCCATAGTCGTAGCTGTCACCACATTGTAACTGGCCGGGCTGCCCCATACAGGAATCTCAACCACGTCGTCCAGGCAATTCAAGATCTCTGGCGATAGTCCCTCCCGCTCAGCGCCGATCACCAAGGCTGTGCGACGCTGGAAACTGTAGTCGTGCAATGACTGCGAATGCGTGGTTTGTTCCAGCCCCACACAGCGATAACCATCTTCTCGCAATTTGTTTAGGGCTGGCGGTAGACTTCGACGCGTGACGATTTCGACGCAATCGGCGGCATCGCGAGCGATGTTTCGATCTACCTTCATTTGCGCACCGTGGATGATTTGGCTGATTCCACTGCAGCCTGCCAGACGGACCATGCGACTCAGATTGACACTACTGCGCAGAGGTGCCACGACCAGCAGCAATTGGCGCGGCTGCTCAAGTGCACAGGGCGGCTTGTGACGAATGTGTTCGAATTTGGTCATAGGCGGCGACGTACAGCATCTCCAACTGTTTTTACTGGCCTCGCGGCTCTGAAGCGATAGGCAGCGGCATGATCGTATTCATCAGCCTGTCAGGCCGCAAGCAGCCCTGATCTGTAAATTGCTCTCTACTAGTTCCAGCTGCGGAATCGTCGCACAACCAGATGCTTCTGTGCCACCGCAATGCATTGGCCAACAAGCGATGCTCCAAAGCTTGCAGATGGTCAATCACCGCATCCCAGCGCTCTGAACTGGGGATTCTTCCCGCCAGGCTTTGAACCACAAGACTGAAGGCTCTACCGTAAGTCACAAACGCATCTTCCTGTAGCTTGAGCATCTGCCGCACGCACCACCCCGCATCGCGCATCCATTTGCTTGCCTTGAGCGGTTCGTTTCTTGCACTTACCAAATCACAGCAGATACGAATGTGCAGCGCCAACCAGCGGTAATGGTTGGAATTCAACAACACGGAACGCGACAAATACCGCCACTCGGACACTAAGATTTGTTGAGCAGCTCGATCATCGCCTTCGTAAAGATGCTGGCAAAGCCGCGATAACCAAAGGAAGAATCGGGGTGATTGCAGCGTTTGATTGGAGATCGCATTTCTGGCTGTCTCTAAGGACCGTCGTGCCATGACTGTATCGTCTGACACCAAGTCGCTCCAATGCGCTGCCGATACATGCATCCAGAAAATTGACATCGGGTCGCGGCGTTGACGGGCGCTCTCGCGCAACAGCTCCGTCGCTTCCTTCAACTTTTGCAACTCATTGCTGCTCCAGTAGCAGCCCAATACACCCCACTGAAGGAATTGCTGTTCCCATTGGCAATTGCGGCCACACATTCGATAAAGCGTCAGGGCTGTCATCCCCTCTCTTTCTGCAAGCCTCAACGATCCGCGCTGGATGTGCCACACAAACATGCAAAAATGCCCCATGGCCACGGCGAGTTCTTTCCCCGAGCGTCGCGCCAGCGTTCTGCCAATCCTTAACAGCCGACCTGCTTTGCGTCGCCACATTTTACTGCCAAATGACAATACGATCGCCGCACGCAGCAGTGACTGAGCCCGCTCCCCTTGATCGCCCCTACCGCGAGACAGACGCTCGAGTCGTAAGATCATTTCGGGCCCAAGCTGGTTGTCCAGGAACGTCAGCGGCGTGGCTGCCCGATTGAGACACTGCTCCACATCGCTGAATAGTGGCCCACCTTCCGTGTTGTCCGATGGCTCGCCTGGCTTACGTATGGCCAGGCTGAGAGCGTGCAGCCGCAGCCGAAATAGTGCCAGTGTGTCTATCTTGTGAATTGTGATTCCGAGTCTCGCCAGAGCTTTTCGAAACAGCTCAACACCTGTCTTCGGTTGGCCAGCCCGAATCCACTGCTCGCCTGCCAGGCATTTCAGCAGCAAGCGTTCTTGGGCATCATCCCCGCTTGCCGACAGCTGATCGTAGATTTGTGCAGCGGTCTGCGAGCTGCCAATGGCGGCGTGGCAATCAGCGATCAGCCAGTAGACGATTCGCTTTTCTCTGGGCGAACGCTGTGCTTCGGGATGGCATGCTTCGCGCAAGAAATCAAGCGCATCCTGGTGCGCGCTTGCCGTGATGGCAGCTCGCGCGGCTTCCAAAGCACAGGCTGCAGCCTGTTGGAAATGAAGCGCACCACGATAGTGTTGAGCCATCCGCGCCCAAGGTCGCGGCGAATTGGATGACAACACGCTTGCGATACGGTAGTGTCGACGCTGCTTTCGTTCCTCGGGCAACTCTACCAGAATTGCGCGACGAAAGTTCTCATGAGAGATGTCGATCTCTGCCTCGGGATCGTCCGCTCTGGAACGAATCCACCCCTGTGATCCGAGCAGAGTGATTGCCCGCTGCAGATCATGGGGTGCCAACCGCGTAGTCATCTGCAATTGATGAAAGCTAAGCGGCTGATCGGCGACCGACAAGTACTGCAACACCAACTCGGCTGCGTAGGGCAAGTTGGCAAATCGGCGTTTGACATTCAATTGGGCGTCTGTCGATGTTCGCAGCACGCTGCCTGCCTCGGGATGTCGCGGACGATGGAAATAGAACCTGGAAAGCTCTCTCAGCAGGAACGGATTTCCTTCGGCAGAGCGGACCAGCTCGACAACTGCGGCAGGGGAAATCTTCGCAGACGATTCGTCCGCCCAACGCCCCAACAAACTCTCGCAATCCTCAGGCGTAAGAGGTGACAGTTTAATACGAATACACTCGACGTCTTGGGCCTGCTCGATGGTTTCAAACCACTGATCGGACAGAGAGGCTCCATCGTCATCAACCAGCGCCACCATCCCGCAGAATTCAGCAGACAACAGTAGCTTGCGTAGCACACGCAGGCTTTCGTCATCGGACCACTGGGCATCGTCGACAACGATCAACATAGGGAATCGTTGGCTCAAATCACACAACCAGGAAACCAGTGCTTGTGTGATAACGCCTCGCGAAACACTGCTGGCGACACGTTCGTTGCACAGCGGCCGGGCGAAATCAAAGTCCTCGAGCAAATGCCCCAGTTGTGGAAAGCCCTTTAGGATGTGCTCACCGTGTTGCTGCAGCGAAGGTCTCCAAATCTCTGCTGGTTCGGAGCGAAGCTGCACCACCAGCTCCTGGAGTAGCGAATTCAATACTCGGTTCGGCGTTAGATCTTGGTGATAACATCGAAGCACCAGCGAAAACACACGGGGTTGGTTGGCGGCTAGCAACCAATGCCGTACGAGCGTTGACTTACCGATACCTGCAGCTCCCTGTATGAGCACACAAGCCCGACATCCTCGCGCCACTTGCAGCAGGGCTTCATCTAGGATGTTCAACTCTCCTTGCCGCCCGTAGCACTCACGCATGTCCAACAGCGTGGTTTGCTGCCCGCCCAAAAAGGAAACGACAGCAGCCCCATCTGGACGTTGTGCCGGATCTGCGGCTAGCAACTCGCGGCAAAGTTGCGCGAGATCGTCTGGACAATCAGTCAGGAGCTGTTCAAGATGATCGACTTTTAGTTTCAGGTCGGGTTCCGTCTTTCCTTCGGACTTCTCCGTTGCCATCGGCGGCAGACTACTCGTCACCAGCTCAAATATCATTACCCCAAAACTGTACCAATCACTGGCGAATTCAAAGTCACCAGCTAGTGCCTCGGGCGCCATGTATTGAAATGTGCCAGCAAATGGATTCGTCTCACCCGCGCGCACGGCCAGCCCCAAATCCAATAGCACTGCTTTGCGGCGTGTCGTGATCATCATATTGGTCGGCTTGACATCACAGTGGATGATCTGATTCACGTGCAAATATTGGATTGCCGATGCCAGCTGGGCGAGTACTTTTCTCAACCTTGACCAACGCAAGGGCGAATCCAGGGGTATGTCATTGAACCAATCGCGGATGGTCTGACCTTCGACCAGCTCCATTGAGAAAAAGCGTGACTCTCCCTCGGCATAGGCATTGTACAAATTGACCAAATTGGGATGTTGCAACTGCGACAGCCAACGGAACTCTTCGATGAACCGGAAGACGCTCCAGGAATCCACTCTTCGCATTACCTTGACGGCAACCCGAGCCGTGCTTCGCAGGTCAATGGCGGAATACACGTACCCCATTCCGCCCTTGCCAATCATCCTCGTCAATAGGAAGCAGCCTAGATTGAACGGCAGGGGGCCGATGGCCAGCGAATCGGATACGTCGCGATCTTTGACGGTCGAATCGCTCTGCCCAACCGCAATTGGATTTGGTTGCTCCGCATGCGCCGGAACTCTCAGTTCAGTCAATTCGAGCAACTGACACAGATGCTCGCGAGCATCGCCACCCAAAGACAAGTAGCTTTCGGGATTTGGTGGCGTCGAATCGTATTGCAACCGCAGCGCGTATTCCAGCACAAGCAAGCGAATCAGTAAGTTCTTGTCGCGTTTCAACTCTGGGAAACGGTGCAGGAACAGCTGAACACAAGGTTGTACCCGCGCGTCCTCGCCCTCATCCTCTGCGTGCTCATCCTGTTCTGTGTCTTGCTCGCAATCGGCCCGTGCAGACGCTGGAGGCTGGAAGCGAAATTCCAGCTCGGCGCAGGCGATGCGAGCCAACAACTCCAGCTGGTATTGGGGCTCTACTTGGTCAAGGAAACGCGAATATTGTGATGGATCAAACTCCCGCCAACCGTCGCGAAAGGATGACTCCACTTCTGAGAGGTGACCAAACAACTCAGTTGCTTTCGATGACCAGCGTGAGAAATGAAAAGTAGTCTAACCCGATCCGAGCAGCACGTCGAATTCCAAAATCTCATTTTCACGGCGAACGGTCACACGAACAGAGTCACCGGGTCGTTTCGAAGCCAACATAGATTGGAGTGAGACTATATCCAAAATGTCACTGTCCTCGACTTTGAAAATTACATCGCCTAACTTTATCCCGGCCTGATCAGCCGCTGCCCCCAAAGTAAGCGAAACAACACTAACACCTCTTTCTTCCTGGGCTAGTTCAACTCCCATGACTGCTCGTCGACGGGGACGGCGATTCCCACGACCATTGATTCTCGCCACGCCTTCCACTTTTAAGAATTTCGGACGAGCAACATCCGTGGCAATCCGCGCTGTCAGATCCGTGACCAATGTCACGATGCGAGACAAGCCTTCGAAGTTCACTAGTTCTACGTCATCATTTGGACGATGGTATTCGTTGTGCAATCCGGTAAAGAAGTGCAAGACGGGCACCGACTCTCCGTAGAAACTGCTGTGGTCACTGGGGCCGAACCCCTCAGGCTGCTCGCTGATTTCAAAACCGATACTCGCGTTGGCCTCCCGCAGCATTGATCGAAAATTCTCAGCCGTACCAGTCCCATACACGGTCAGGCTATCATCCCTTAGTCGACCTACCATGTCCAGATTCAACATAGCGACGGTATTTTCTAGCGGCCAGCGGGGATTGCGCACGTAGTGCTTGCTGCCAAGCAAGCCCTTTTCTTCTCCAGTGAAGGCGATGAATATCAAGGATCGACGAGAATTCGATTCGTCAGCGGACATCCGACGTGCGATTTCCAACATCGCTACTGTCCCGGACCCGTTGTCGTCTGCGCCGTTGTGTACGGCGATCGTCCCCGCAGCCAGCGAGCCAGATCCTCCTCCCATACCGACGTGATCGTAGTGAGCGCCAACAACCACAAATTCGTTTGCCAATTCGCCGCGGCCTGGCAAGAAGCCTACCACATTTCTTACAGGCGTTACTATTTGTTCAATGAAGCATTCACCGTGGGCCACGATCCCGCCCAATTCCTTGGACATGGGCCGTAATTCGCTATCAATCGCCTGCTCCAGGTCCTTCAGCGTACTACCTGTACCAGCTTGAATTACGGGCGAAATGAGTGAACGAGAGCAGTAAAACGTCGGGATTTGTTCCCCAGCTTGGCCTTGGCCAGCTCCCGCAACGCCGGGCAGCTGGTCATTGCCAGAGTTATCGACCGTGGCGCTGTCATTCACCAGGATCAGCGCGGCCGCTTTGTGCAGAGCTGCGTTGCTTTCTTTCGTAGAGAAAAATGCATGTCGCGAACGACCGGAGCCGCCAAACTTGCTGTTCGCATTGCCTTGTCCGGGCTCTTTTCGCAAAACTACAACAACCTTGCCAGTTACATCCAACCCCTCATAGTCATCGTAACCCAGCTCGGGAGCCGTGATTCCGTAACCAACGAAAACGACCGGGCCAGCAAAAGAGCCGTTGTTGCCAAGTGACACCGGAGTGTAATTGTCACCAAACGCAGGTGGGTTAATGAATTCAATCCCGCCAAAAACTAGGGCATTTCTTTCCGCCGGACCAACCTGAGCTTCGCCAGGTATCGAAAAGTCCTGAAAAGGCGTTCCGTTGAAAGCGTCCGTCTGCAGCCCAAGAGTCCTGAATCTCTCATGAATAAACTCAGCCGCTTTACGAATTCCCGGACTACCGCTGTTGCGCCCCTCCAATTCGTCAGAGGCAATAAAGGTCAAATCCGCTTGTAGACGGTCTAGCGTAGCAGCTGTAATATCCGCTGCATGGAGCCAACCGTAAGGCAAAACAAGCAGCAACAGCGACCAAGGAATCCAACGCGAGCATTTGCTAAGACCTGGCTGGGATTTTGGCATACACTTATGTTCCATTATTACGATATTGACTTGGTTCTTTGCTGGGAAACAACCGCGCGATCCCTGAGCGACAACGCACATATTCTCTAGTGGCTGCCAGATAGCGGCAACAGTTAGGACGAGGATTTCGAGTAGAATTCGTGGTGCCAACGATAGAACTGGACGAATGAACTGAATTAGCTACTATAGAGGCCAGAACGTTGTTCTGAGTTTTCAACAAGCCCTGCATTCTCAATCGAGTCGTAATTCCGCCAATGACTACGCGTCGACGAGCCCGTGAAATTGTACTCCAGCTGCTTTATGAAGACGACTTGAATCCAACTCAAGACCGGGAGGTGGCTGATCGATTCTTGGTATCGCGATTGCACGGCAATCGCCCGCTGATTGCTTTCGCACGAGAGTTGGTTAATAAGATCCTCAGCTCTCGTGAAGCGCTCGACAAATCAATCTCAAAGAGGGCGCAGAATTGGTCGCTGCGACGCATGGCGGCAATCGACAGAAATGTACTTCGCATGGCGGCTTACGAAATCATGCATACGGAAACTCCCGGACGCATCGTGATCAATGAGGCCATCGAAATCGCGCGGCGTTACGGTTCTCAGAACTCTGGACATTTCGTCAATGGCGTTTTGGATCGTATCCTGAGAGAACAAGAACAATGGCACAGTCAAACTTCTGAAAGTGCCGATGACCAGCCGTCAGCAGTGGGCTGTACGCCAAGCTGAATGCAGGGTGATCGGTCAAATTCCCTCCTGATCGATCAAGAGTTACTGCACCGATTAAAAGGTGGTGCCTCATGGATGATACCAACAACGAAGACGAAGACTTCGAGCAAGAAGGACTATCGCTGGAGGAATTGAGCCAGAGCTACGCCAGCGTTATGCGGCTGCCTGAGCGGCCCAGCCCATCCGGTGTTGCCCAATCTCCAGAGAACACTCCGCCCATTGGTTCTTTGCCTGACGACGATGCGGATAATATCGAAGACAGTCAGACCGTCACGCCATCATCGATCATCGAGGCAATACTTTTCGTAGGCCGCCAGGACAGCTCTCCGATCGCGGCCAAGGACATTGCGGCCTTGATGCGTGGCGTCTCTGAGTCGGAGGTATGCACACTGGTCGACGCCTTGAATGCCTGCTACGAAGATACTGGCCGCGCAATAAGAATCGTCCAGCTTCCTGCGGGTTACAAATTAGATCTGGCACCCCAAGTAGAGCACGTACGCGAGCGATTCTACGGGCAATCACGCGACGTCCGGCTTAATCAAGCCGCCATCGACTGCTTGGCTCTAGTCGCCTACCAACCTGGACTTACACGAGAACGTTTAGAAGAGCAGAGAGGGCAGCCGAGCGGCGGAGTCCTCAATCAACTGGTCAGGCGGGAATTGATCGAAATGCGAAGGGAACTAGTGGGTAAGAAACTGCAGCCCCATTACTATCCGACAGAACGACTCATGCAATTGACGGGTTTGGCGTCGATCGAAGATCTGCCACAGGCTGAGGATTGGCAATGACCTGAATTGCCACTAAAGCGCCTGACCGTCCAGCGTCAAATCCACCGCCAACTCTCTTCCCAATTCCCGTAGCGATTCGACCATCTCCGCATACTCAATTGACTCTGGCAAGCCGACCAGGCATGACATCTGAAAAACGGGCGTACCAGTCGTTGGCGCTGGGACCACCGCAGTCGACAACTCTTCCACATTGATCTTCTGCTTGGCCAGAAACGCAGTAATGCGGCTGACAATACCCTCGTGATCTGCGCCAGCGCATTGCAGCTTGGCCATCGCACAGGGCACATGCGCCTGAGTTTCAGCCGACTTAACATGCAGTGTTAACCCGGGCCAAGCCAGCGATTTTAGCTCTTGGCTTAACTGCTCCACGTTGGCATCAGCCGCACTCACGCGGGCGATGCCAGCAAAGTCACCACACAGCCTGGCTAGTCGACTCTCTTCCCAGTTTCCGCCATGCTTGACGACTACACTAGTCAAATGCTCGACAACCCCCGGACGATCGGGGCAAGTAAAAACAATGATCAGATCACTTTTCATGCTGTTGTTCAATCAGAAAGCCCGGCTTCGTATCGGCGAGTATCTCAACAATGGCCCTGCGATCTGACGCAGTTAAATGTTCGAAGCCTTCGACCGCTTCATCCGCGTACAGAATTTCACGCAAGCGAGTTTGCACCCGCTGTTTGACAAGTATAGGCAATCCGTCAAAAGCCGGGGAATAAATCAAATAGCTGCACGGATATTTGAACATGCGTTTGGTCAGGTCAAACTGCCTGAGGCTCCTCCCCTGACTGTCCAACTTCACTGCGGAATGGGTCGAATCTTGAAACGATTCAACAAATGGGCTCGCACTGCGTATCGGCGATTGCAACTCTGCTTCATTGGCAAAAAGCATGTATTTGACCAGCTCCTCAGCCGCTGCGTCCATTCTTCGACCTGTCGACGGGCTGATCGTGTCCTTAGGACGTCCCAGCACCTCGTTGATACCCTCGTCCTGAAAGCGGGCGATTCGCGTTTCCAGACTTGCCCTGGCGATCAAATTGTGCATTTGTGATTGATGCTCCAATACCATCAATGCGACAATGTCGCTGTCTGGCCTTAAGTAGCGGGACGTGTCGCACAGCTCATGGAGATCGCTGCGATTGGCACCGACGTCGCGGTCCAGCCACTCGGGACGGGTACTGTCCTGTGCGATTGCATTCCCCATGTGTTGGATAGCGCCATGCTTTCCCGTCACATACCAACCGCCGAAGCGGTTCTCGAAACTCGTCGTATGGTCAGTGACATACGTTCGCGTGCCCGTTCGCGGGCGTCCGTTGTTGTCTGGATAGATGCTGCGCACCAGGTAACCAGGCACTCCCTGCGTGCGGTGGGTGGCATGGCAGGTCAAACATTGCCCGCGATCTCGGGTGATCTCAGGCTCGTCCGCATGCTGCGACAACGTATAGAAAACGGCGCCAAGCTGAGGGTCGGTAGCTGCGATTTCAATGACGTCCCCACGCTGGCACCAGCCCACGTAGACATCATCGTTGAAATACAATGCCCGCGGCGTTCGTGGACTGATCTTGTGCAGCTGCAACGACGTCTTGGAAAAAACCAGCGTTTGTGATTCCACAGGCACGTCGAGTGTTTCCAACAAGCTGGGCAACCACCCATGCTCAGCTGAGTAGGCCAAGGTCACTTGCCCTTGCTGAATCCTCTTGATGAGTTTGGCTACCGGATCATGCGACTCTGCCGAAGCATAATGAATCGGCGCCTTTTCGTACTCGAGCTGCCCGACAGCGTGTTTGGCAATCACCGAGAACACCATTAACAGTACGCAATTCCAATTTCGCATCAGCTGTTCCCTTGCCATCTTGAATAGCGAGATTGCTGCCTCGTTCCGTCTTTAGGCTAGACGCCCCATAATTGGATGTCAACGTCCTGTTAGCTGATCGCATTTCAGCCACCTAGACTGTCTCGTTCTGAGAGCATAGCGGGTGCAAGTGATTGAAAGAACTTCACAAATTGAGAGGACATCAGTTGCCTTCCAGGAAAAACCGAATGGCGTGCGAAATCGATAAAGCACTATAAAACAAGGGCTTACGCGCATCACACGCAGGCGACACGCCGCAATCTGGAGCGAATATACAGCTTGGCACGGTTATTGCATCTGAGTGGACTGTACTGGCTGCCAGTTTGGTAGCCGGAAGTCAATTTGCGGTAGAAACGCAATCGCAGGAGTCGAGCTATGAAACGAACGCAAGGAAACATGTCAAACGATTTGCTGACCGAGAACGCTTCCTTTATTCCAATGGAGGTGATTCGTCGTCGCGTGGCCAGGATCAAGAATCGCTGGACTCCCGAAATTGCGAATTCGCGGGCAGCGGAGGGCCGACGACGAAGGGAAGAACTCGAGTGCCTACTATCCGATCTTCTGGCTGAGGAAACGTCCGTCGCAGACGATGTGCCTCACTTGAGTCTGGTGGGCTAGCCGTTTTGATTGCTGGGTAGCTAGTGTCACAAATCGTAATTCCTATACCTCATCAGCCGCAACGCGTTAGCTAGCGTGCGGTCCGTCAAAAACCGCCCGCTTGCGCACAGCGGCTATTTTTGCGGAAGGATTATGTGGAACTGAATTTCCAATTCTTGACGCTAGCTTCCCAATTCCCCTTGTATGGGAGCAAAATATGCAGCCATCAAGATTGCATGTTGGAACGCTAGCATCGCATTCAGTCTTGAAAGCCAGGCTAGGATTCCTGTAATTTCCTGGATTCATCGTTCGTGGTTGTTTTGTAGAGCGGTAGAGTCGAGCGAGCGGCTGGAAGCCACCATTGAGACCAAGGAACCATTCGTTGCTACGAATCATGACAGGAAGTCACCCACCGGCCCCTCGACGAGTATTGCTGACCAGGCTGAGTGCAATCGGCGATTGTATACTCACCATTCCGTTGGCTGTTGAATTGAAACGTCTTTGGCCGGACTGCCATTTGACATGGGCGGTCAGTTGCGCCGCAAGCCAATTGTTGGAAACTCACCCGTCCATCGATACGCTGCTGACCTTCGACAAGAGCTGGCTTCGAAAACCGGCTGATTTCGCGGAGATACGGCGCGATCTGCGTTCGCGAGAATTTGACCTGGCCCTCGACCCGCAAGGATTAAGCAAGAGCGCCTTGCTGGGTTGGTTAAGTGGTGCACCTATCCGCGTTGGTTTTGACTACTCGCACGGTCGTGAGGTTGCTCCCTTAGTAGCTACTCGGCGAATCAAGAGAACACTGCGACACAAAGTAGACACCTACCGCCAGCTATTGAGTCCCTGGACCAAGATAGCCGAAGGCCAGGGCCAATTTCAAATGCCGAAATACGAAGAGGCTGCCAACTCGGCCGACCGCATACTGACGAAGCTGGGCTTATCAGCGCCGGCGATTGAGGGTTGGTTTGCCATCAATCCGGGCGCGGGATGGCCGACTCGAATTTGGCCCGTGCAGCGGCATGGAATCCTGGCACGTGAAATATTTCGCGAATATGGCATTCGCAGCTTGATATTCTGGGCTGGTGAATCCGAACTGCTCATGGCCAATGTGATTGCTGAGGAGAGCCGCGGAGCCGCTGTCGTCGCTCCTGCTACCAGTCTTCAAGAGTTGGTTGAATTGACTCGTAGAGCATCGCTGCTTGTTACTTGCGACACGGGTCCGCTTCATATTGCCAGCGCGGTTGGAACACCCACTGTCAGTCTGCATGGCGTTACCTGGGCTGATGAGACTGGTCCCTACGCCATTCCCAACGTGGCCATACAGAGCCCTCTTGTCCCCCATCCGAAGAAACTCGTTCGCCGCGGTGTCAACTCGGCGATGCATGCGATCGAGGTAGATGAGGTTATTCACGGTGTCAGTTCACTACTCGCCAGCCAGCGGGCGCAGCGTCGGCTGGCCGCGTAAGCCCAGCACTTATGAATACACCTGAGCATTCTCAACCAGACGGCCTGCCCATTTTCCGCCGAGGGCGATTGTTTCTGCTGTGCTTTGCAATCACGGTTGTCATGTTGGCTTCATTGGGATTCTTCTTTCATGGCAAGCCTGGCATCGAAAAAACACTGACCAGACTCACATTCCCGGTGGGTTTTTGTTGGTTGATACTCACCAGCATTACGCTGTTAGAATTCATTCAGCCCGCGTCTCACGCTGATGTTTCGGCCGGACTCAGCCGCTCCGGCGGCAATCTCAGTCGCAAAAAGTACTTTCTGCTGAACTACTGTCGAGCGTTTCGCTGGCTGTGTGTTTGGATACTCTTTACGGCCACGACGACTTCGTTCTTGCCGGATGCCTGCTTGCACTATACGGAATCGTCCGTCGAAGCATTTAATCCAGCCAGGGACCCTCCGCTGGATGTACTGGTTGTTCTCGGCGGTGGTACTGGCCAGGGACCGCATCGAGCTCAGGTGTCCGAAGGCGGCGATCGAGTCGTATACGCCGCAGAATTACTTGTGCAGGGATATGCAAAGCGGTTGGTGACGACTGGCAAGTCGCTCAGTGGCAATTCGTTGCGAACCGACCCTAGTCAGCAAACGAAAGAGATTTGGCTCGCGTTGGGTATTCCAGAAAATGCGATCCAGCAATTGCCCGGGATCAATACTTTTGATGAGTTTCTCAATATCCAGCAAGCCTTTTCGGACGAGGCGGGCATTCGCCTGGGAGTCTTGACAAGCGCATGGCATTTGCCGCGAGCGATGCGGCTAGCTCGCAATCGAGGGTTAAGCTTCATTCCAGTGGCAGCCGACTACCGCGCTCCTACGGAGCCTCGCACGTTCATGGATCACCTTCCCTCGGCGGAAAACCTGGACAACTTGGCCATGATCCAACACGAATGGATGGCCCGACTGGTCAATCGATGAGTTTGTTAATTGGGTACTCTACGATGCCGGTCGCGCCGATGTTTTTCAATTCTGGAATAATATTCCGCACCACGGATTCTTCCACGATGGTAATCACATCGACCCAATTCGGATCTGAGAGCGCGGAAATCGTAGGCTTTTGCAGAGCTGGCAACAAATCCAATACGGCGTCAAGATCTTTGCGAGCGACATTCATCATCAGGCCGACCTTGCCCTCTGCATTCAGGCAAGCTTGCAGCATCAAGGAAATGTTGTCCAGCTTGCGCCGTTTCCATTCATCCTGCCAAGCTTGACGGTTGGCGATGAAACGAGTTGTACTCTGCAACACCTCGTCGACAATTCTCAGGTCGTTGGCGCGAAGCGAACTGCCCGTTTCGGTGACTTCAACAATCGCGTCTGCCAATTTGGGCGGTTTGACTTCGGTGGCACCCCATGAGAATTCAACTTTAGCTTCAACGCCATGCAGCGCCAGGTAACGCGTTGTCAAGCCAACTGCCTCAGTGGCAATGCGTTTACCTTGAAGATCTTTAACACTTCTGACCGGTGAATCGTTGGGAACACAAAGTACCCACCGCACGGGCCCTCGACTGACTTTGGAAAACACCAACTCACAGATTTCAACGACATCAGCGTCGGTTTCCAAGACCCAATCATGGCCCGTAATGCCCGCATCAAGCACACCCTGTTCGACGTAGCGCGCCATTTCCTGGGCTCGAATCAACAAGCATTCGATCTCGGCGTCATCGATCGATGGATAATACGATCGCGAAGAAAACTTGATGTTGTAGCCAGCCTTCTCAAACAGTTCCGCAGTCGCCTGTTGCAAACTTCCTGCAGGAATCCCCAGTTTTAACGTAGTGCCTTCACTCATGCTTTGTTTTTCTTGTACACCTGCTGTGGGTCAAAAATGCGTTCACCGACGATCATTGGTTGGTCGGCACCAGCGACAACTTGACGGAAGAAGCAGCTTCGATACCCCTCATGGCAAGCTGCGTCTCCAACTTGGCGGACTTTGATCAGCAGCGTATCCGCGTCGCAATCAAAAAAGACCGCCTTCACTTCCTGGACATTGCCACTCTCTTCGCCTTTGCGCCACAGCTTGTTGCGGCTGCGTGAGAAATAGCAAACGCGTCCCGTTTTTATCGTCTCGTCGTATGCTTCCTCGTTCATGTAGGCCAACATCAGGACATCTCCCGACGCTTCATCCTGGGCAATTACTGGAATCAAATCGCTCTTGCTAAAATCTGGTCCGTTCACAACGTACGCCACATGTTACAGGGGCCTTGGAAGTCTCCTGGAAGCCGCTGCGTTGCGACCCTGAAGAATTGGATGGGAGTCCGAAGTCTCCGCTGGCACTAAGATAGTCGACTGGTCAGTTTTCGATAGTCGTATTGACGGATACCACACGGCGTCCCTGAGCCATGTGGCAGAAGCGATCCGCAACCTATGGACGGGAGGAGCTATTGCCAGGCGCTTGACAATTCGCTGTTTTGCCCATCGCTAGGCTATTTGTGGCCCGAGGGAATGGTCAGCAGCCGAGGTCCAGCCGCTTTGCCGCCGCTGCCAGGGGAATTGGGCGGCGGGGGTAGCATCCCCCCTTCGCCAAAAAGCTCTTGATCCCAATTTACGGAAAGGAGCAAATCGAATCCAGGATTTTGTTCTTTCACCTGGCATGAGCAAGCAGCGCAGAGAAACTGGGTCAAGTCGGCGATCAAGGTTGTATCTAGCTGATCGGCGGGTACCACCTCCAGGGCTCGACCGCGTCCAAACACGGGAATGACCAGTGGAACGCCCTCTTGGACTGCCGCTGGCTGGTAGGCGGAGAAGAGCGAGACCAAGAAGCTTTCATTTACATCGGACGGGTCGATTTCCAACAGACTGAACTTGAGCAACAATGGAATGTTTGAAAACAACTCGGACCCGGGCAAGCCGATTCCCTCTGGCAACTTCACCGACCTCGACAAAACACGACATTGCTCCTGGATAACCTGCCTGGCCTCTAGGTTCCTAGTCTCGTCGGCAGACCGAACCATGAGCCACACGATGGAGTGTCCCGAGAGTAACCTTCGCGCCAGCTCGTCGCGGACCGGCGACTGGACCAGCTGACGCGTACCAGAATCATTCAAGGCTCCTTGCCACACATGGATGGGACCGCGTCGATATGAATTTCGGATGACCAGGTAGGGAAAGGACAGATCACGGTTCGCTTTCACGCTATTCCATAGACTTTGGTCCTCAGCCGAAAGATCTTGATGGGTCTCGACCAGCCGAAAAGTAACGGGGCGGGACTGGTTGGCTGGCTCCCCAGGTCTGTAGCCGAGCTTTGCTAACTCCTGCGATTGGGCCTCCGTCAGCGGCTCGTCTAGCAGAACGACGATCTCGGTGACGTCAGTTCGCCACCGCTCTAGAGCATAACGAAACACGGGGATATTACATGCCAACGCACCTGAGCAAACCAGGGCGACGGCCAACGAACCAAGATGTGTCAGTTTCATACGCATTTTCAGACTCGCAATCAAAGCGAACATCCCGTTTATGGTAATGATCATTGCTTGGTAATGGTTTCATCGAGGTTTAGCAAGGTCCGCGCGGCGATCATCCAGGCCCCCAGTTCCTCTGGCGGTTGGCCGGTTAGTTGTCGCACCAACGGCGTTGTCAGGCCGATCAATTGTGATGCATCAATCTCTCCCCGGGCAATGCGTTCCCGCTGTTGCTGCAGCAAATCACGAATAATCTTCGCTTCATGTTCCTTTGGTTTGCGTCCCAGGACCAATTCCCAAGCGTATTCGATGCGAGTTTCTTCTGTATCTGCCTCGCGAAGAATCCGCGCAGCCAACGATCGGGCGCATTCGACGAATTGCGTTTCGTTCAACAGCACGAGAGCTTGCAACGGAGTATTGGTGCGTTCCCGGCGAACGCAAGCTGCATCTCCCTTCGGCGAATCAAAGATCTGCAGAACTGGGTAGGGAACAGATCGAAAGCTGTGCACATACAAACTGCGTCTGTACTGACCTTGCCCGGAACTACTGGGCCAACTCTTGGGACCATAGCTTGTCGGCGGCTCAAACAAAAAGCCTGGTGCAGGTGGATAAACGCTGAGACCACCTACCTCTAGGTTCAGCAGGCCGCCGACCGCCAAGGCCAAATCTCGGACGGTTTCTCCATCGACTCGAAAACGTGGGCCACGCGCGTACCACGCATTGTTTGGATCAGATTCGGCAATCTCAGCGGTCATCTCCGACGACTGGCGGTAAGTGGCCGAACTGGCAATTAGTCGATGAATGTGTTTCAAATCCCAGCCACTGGAAATTAATTCGCATGCTAGCCAATCAAGCAGTTCTGGGTGGCTGGGGGGCTGACTCTGAACTCCCAAGTCTTCCGGAGACGGCACCAGTGCTTGACCGAAATACGACTGCCAAAGGCGATTGACGATGGCTCGTGCCGTTGTGGGCGACTGAGGAAGCCAACGCGCGAGCCGCAGCCGAGCTGGTTCGTGGCTATCTGGCAGTTGCCCTAAGAATTTAGGGGCAGCAGGTTGTACCCGCTCGGCTGGCCGAAGAAAATCACCACGAACAAGCACATGCGTCTGTCTTGGCTCCGCCATAGCTTCTACCACTAGCTGCGATGCCGGTTCGGGAAAGTCGTCCCAAGCTCGCTCGATCTCTTCGTTCAAACTCGCGAATTGAGCTTGCGTCGTGCGCCAGTGCTGAAAGAGCAGGTCCAACGTTTCTTCACTCAGCGACTCGCCCGCTTGTCGCAAGATTTTTTCAATTTCCGCTGGCACGACAGCCGCAGGGATCTCGTCGCCAGTAATTGAAAACCGGTATCGACCAAGCAAGTAATTTTGGTTGTCATCCGAATTCCAACCACCGTGGCTCTGGTTGAGAGTGAAAGTTACGATCATATCCTCAGTGGCCTGGATCGGCTCCTCGGGAACGAAAACAGCCAGCCGGTCTTGATTGCGACGCCCCGCTCCATTGTCGGTAGACCAGGCGGTTTTTTTATTTCCATCAATCGCGTACTCGATGCTCCCAGTAACGCGATCATCTTGGGCGGGATACTGATCGCGAAAGATCGAGGGAAGCTTGCTAGTGGCTGGATTGACGTCCGCCATCGCCCGCACGAACTTGATTTTCTTCACTGATTCGGGTGCCGAAACCATAGCAATGGAAGCTTCAAATTCGGAAACAGCACCTGTCCCGAATATCGAGCGCCCAGGACCACCCAATGGCAGCTGCGGATGTTGCAGCGCGTCCAGCCGGATACCTGTAATGTTCATCCCGTGTATCGTGGCACGAAAGCTATTGGCTGTTTTGGTCGGCGCATAACTCTCACTAAGGATGGATCCGTCGGCCAGCACACGAAATTTCTGACCTTCAAATGGCAGATCGGTTGGCGTGACCGTTGTCCACGTAGGTAGCGAATCTCGCGTCAGCGCCGCCCATTCTCTTACCTGAGATTTCCAGTCAGGGCAATTCTCTTTGATCCGATCTTCGGCGTTGCGAATTCGAGCCAAAACAGCGTCCCTTTGGTCCTCCTGTGCGGGGGTAAAAACGGCAATTGCCGCCTCGTGAAAGTCATTCAACGCAGCGAACATCTGGTAGTATTCTTGCTGGCTCAGCGGATCGTACTTGTGCGAATGGCATTGCGCGCACTGCGTCGTGATGCCAAGCATCGCCTTGCCAATAGCGTCCATGCGATCAAACATCCCCTCGATCCGAAATTGCTCCGGGTCCGCCCCACCCTCTTCATTGACCATCGAATTTCGCAAGAATCCAGTGGCAACATGTTGGCTTTGCCCTGCGTTGGGAAGCAAGTCACCAGCAATCTGTTCGATCAAGAACTGGTCATACGGCATGTTCTGGTTCATTGCATTGATCACCCAATCGCGATAAAACCAGACGCTCCGCGGTTTGTCCTTTTCGTATCCGTCAGAATCGGCATAGCGAGCCGCATCTAGCCACCAACGCGCCCAGCGCTCGCCGAAGTGAGGTGATTTCAGCAGGTCATCAACCAACCGATCGAGAGCATCAGGGGCCTTGCTGGACAATTGCTCTGCTATTTGCTCGGGTGTCGGTGGCAAGCCAATGAGGTCCAAGTAAATCCGCCGAATAAGGGTTCGTCGATCGGCTGCTGGTGCCTGGTCGACGCCGCGCAATTGGTTCTGCCTAAGAATGAAATAGTCGATCGGATTGCGGCACCATGAGTCCAAGCCATCGCCAGGTACGGGGGGGCGCTCAGGGGAGCGAAACGCCCAATGCTCGGCATATTCCGCACCTTGGGCGATCCAGTCGTTCAGTTTCCCCTTTTCTGCTTCTGTCAAACGCTTGCCGGATTCCGGGGGAGGCATCATCCACTGCGGATCCTCCGACATGATGCGAGCCACGAGTTCACTGTCTGGGGCATTGCCCGGGATGAAGGCTCCAAAGTCGATCGCTTCCTGTCGGACGTCCAGACGCAAATCGGCTTGCCGGGTAGTGTCTGCTGGGCCATGGCAAAGCCAACACTTGTCCGAGAGAACGGGCCGAATGTCACGTCCAAAATCAACGGTCGCGGGCTGGGCTCTAAGTTCAATTGCGATTGCAAAAAAAAGTAGAAGAGCGAAGACAGCAATACGTACAAGCGGCGACATCTTGGCAGGATCACTATGATTAGCGGTGAAACACGTCAAAATCGGACTGTTTCCGTTCATTGTACACCAGCCACAAGCATATTCATCGCCGCTCACCGACTAATGCGGATGCGGCGGTATTCCATCTGTCCACGGTCACCCTCAAGTCCGATCGAACCGGTTTTAGGGATGGAGAACTCTGCCTCCAAGACCTCGCCATTGCAGGTGCAGTGGGCAACACTGTCCTGAACTACGATCTTCAATTCATTCCAACCACCGCTTTGGTAGTTTTTCAGTTCTTTGTAGGGACCGGCTAGTGGGAAATCACGACACTGCAATTGCTTGCCTCGCAGGAAGACGCCACTGTCCGCATTGGGTGTGGCACGGAACTCGAGCAGCAAGGTGAAGTCGCCGTTGAATTCTTGGCTGGTCCACAGCTGCTGGATTTTTCTTCCCTCCGGTGGAGTCGTGACCACCAAACGATCGTGAATCGCCGCGTAGCGACCGTCGTCCGACTTTGGCTTACCAGACATTTCCATCCGTTGCTCGATGACCGGCCAGGGTGGAGCGCTGGGATTGTTGCTCTGCCAGCGTGCTCTCTGCTGCTTTTGTTCTTCGGTCGTTGGTAGGTAGCACCAGCCAGTTAGATCTTGGCCGTTGAACAGGCTCTCAAACCCCTCTTCCACAACAAATGCGTCAGGCTCAGTTTCGATAAAGCCGAGCGTCGCCAAAACGGGACGCAAGGCCTTACTCCACTTTTCGTATCCGGCATTGTTGGGATGCAGCAAGTCGGGGAATTCTTCCAACTTGGCATCCCCGTCCTCATTGGCAAACAGCGTCCAAGTATCAATCACCGTAATCTGGCCGTCGCCGTAGACTGACTCACGGTAGAGTGCATTGACTTGCTTGATTTTGTCAGCAGGCCTCTTCTTGCTTTCCGAGCTAGGGAACACTTCGCAAACGATGATCGGCATCTTTGGATTGTGTTCCTTTAATCGACGAATAATCAAACGGAAATTGGCTGCGACTTGCTCAGGGGTTGCCAACTCCTCCAAGTCATTTGTGCCCATCAGCATTACGACAGCCGCTGGATCGAGCGACAGTACGTCCTGCTCCAAGCGAAGGAGCATTCCGCGAGTCGTATCGCCGCTGATTCCTCGATTGGCGACTTTGACATCCGGAAATTTCCCACGAAAGTCATCGTTCCAACCTTGAGTGATTGAATCCCCGAGAAAGACGACGGCCTGTTGGTCTTTTTCAATCTGCTGGGCCCATTGGCTCCTGCGACGCAGCCACAAATTTTGGAACCAGTCATAGCGTCGAATGGGACCAACGCCCGGCAAACCGTCGTCGGTTGATGGCAGCGCCAGCGACTGGTCAACCGTGGCTGTTCCCTGCCCCTGGCCCGAGTCTGGTGTAACAAAGACCAACAGCAAAGCCATCAGCCAAAGATTGCAACAAAGCGAGTGTTTCCAAGGATTTCGTAGCACGCGACTGCTCCTGGTGGGAATCTGAAGAGTGAATGAAAAGCGGTTTGTGTCGTAGCATCATATCCGGAAGTAGGCAGCGGCATGACAAAGCCGACTTCTATTTTGCCTGGATAGAACCGCAAATCGGAAGGCAATGGACGAGGCTTTTAGCACCTGCGCCTAACTCCTGAACGTTTGCCGCCAATACTTTCGGAGTGCCGCCAGTACGCACCGAGGAAATCCAATCTGTGCAAGGCGGTCCTCAAAAGCTGCGGATGCGTTATGCTTAAGTGCTCGACCGTCGGGGAATCGTTATCTTTGGCGGTAAGACACGACTTTGGACCTGCGGAAAAACAACTTGGCAGCCATCACACTACGCCGTGGTCCATTGTAGCCATCGCGCTCCCGCGTGATGATTGACCAAATAAACAGCAGAGTGATTCTTCTGCAGATCCTTAATCTTTCGCCACTATTGGTATTGATCTAACTTGGGAGATTGAAATATGGGCTGGGTGCTTGGTGGTGGAATCGTCTTAGTTCTAGGCGTTGGACTGATTGTAGTATTGTATGCAATAGGCATCTACAACCAGTTTGTGAAACTGCGCAATCGCAATGAAAACGCCTTTTCGCAAATTGAAGTTCAACTCAAGAGGCGATACGACCTGATACCCAACTTGGTTGAAACGGTTAAGGGTTATATGGCACACGAGCGTGAAACGTTAGAAGCGGTCATCAACGCACGCAACAAGGCTGTTTCTGGCTTGCAGCAGGCAGCAGCGGATCCTTCCAATGCTGCCGCGATACAAGCTCTGTCAGGCGCTGAACAGGGTTTGTCAGGCGCGCTGGGTAAATTGTTTGCCCTGTCGGAAGCGTATCCCGACTTGAAAGCCAATGAGAATATGGCTCAGCTGACGGAAGAGGTCACCGCGACGGAGAACAAGGTTTCATTTGCTCGACAAGCTTATAATGATGCCGTCACCGCCTACAACACCTACAAGCAGACGTTTCCGCCCATTGCCGTAGCAGGGTTGTTTGGCCACGGCCAAGACGCAGAATTGCTGCAGTTCGATAGCCAGGCGATTGCCGAAGCGCCCAAAATCTCATTCGGCTAACAGCGAGTTCAGCATTTCGACGGAAAGACATGGCAACGGATTTTTTTCAGCGGCAGTCGGACGCACGGCGCAGCACGGTGTGGCTCATTGCTATGTTCGTGATCTCAGTCATCGCGATCGTAGCTTCAGTGACGATTATTGCCGCCATCGTCGTGCAATCTCAACTCAGGGAACCAGGGCTGTCCATTGCCTCGCACCCTGAACAAATAGTCGTTCCGGCCATTGCTGGCGGTATCACCCTACTGATTATCGTGGGCGGTTCACTGTTCAAGGTGTTCGAATTGCAGCGAGGCGGCGGAGCCTACGTGGCAGAAAGCCTCGGAGGCAAACGCATCCCGACAAACACTCGCGATTCTGTGCAGCGACGTGTCCTTAACGTCGTCGAGGAGATGGCAATCGCCTCAGGCACTCCCGTGCCACCGGTGTATTTGCTAGACGAATCCGGCATCAACGCATTTGCGGCGGGTTACTCGCCCAGCGATGCGGTTCTCGGAATTACTCGCGGGTGCGCTGAACAACTGACCCGCGACGAATTGCAGGGCGTAGTGGCTCACGAGTTTAGCCATGTGCTCAACGGGGACATGCGGATGAGCATACGACTGATTGGAATTCTGCATGGGATTCTCTTGATCGGTCTCACAGGGCAGCTCATCTTCCGCATGTTCTTGTACTCCGGCAGCGGGCGACATCGACGCAGCAATTCGAATAATAAAGATGGCGGACAGATCATCATCTTGATCATTGCCATCGGCGTGACGTTGCTTGTATTAGGGTTCATCGGCACTTTTTTTGGCAATCTGATCAAAGCTGCAGTTTCGCGGCAGCGGGAGTATTTGGCGGATGCCTCCGCAGTTCAATTCACGCGCAATCCAAGTGGTATCGCGAACGCACTCAAGCGGATCGGCGGCTACGCGAAAGGCTCGCGGCTCAAGACGCCCGCGGCCGCCGAAGCCAGCCATATGTATTTTTCACAAGGTGTCTGGGAAGGGCTCTCTGGCTTGTGGGCCACGCACCCACCCTTGGAAAAACGAATTCGGGCGATCGAACCCAACTGGGATGGCAAACTGATCACGTCACGACAAACTCCTAGAAGAGATGCTGCCTCGCCAGTGGCGGCAGGTTTCTCCGAGGGGTATGCTTCCTCGCCAGCCATTCCCGGCGGTAGCAACCGCCCTGCTCACGTGCCGCCCCCCCTGGAAGTGCCTGTCACAGTGGTCGATCACGCGGTGGACTATGTGGGCCGTCCCAACACAGAACACCAGGATTACGCCACGAAACTGCTCGAGAGCATTCCCGAATTCCTGCTCGATACGGTGCATGAGCCCTACGGGGCCAGAGCCGTTTTGTACGCACTGTTGCTGGATCATGACCCGAGAATCCGAACAATTCAACGTGCAGTCCTACAGAAGCACGCCACAGCGGACGTAGTTCGATTGGTAGGTAAGCTGCAGGCAGACGTCGACCAATTGGATGTTCGGGCACGGCTTCCGCTGGTGGACATGTCTCTACCCGCGTTGCGTTCGATGAGCCCATCGCAGTACAACGATTTTCGCCTGTGCTTCGTGGGACTGGCCAAAGCTGACCAGCAAATCGATTTGTTCGAATGGATGCTTTCACAAGTGCTGATGCGACATTTGACACCTCAATTCGAGACCGTTCGAAGGCCTGGCGTCCAATACTATGGGTTGCAACAACTGGCTCCACAGTGCTCAGTGCTCTTGTCAATTGTCGCTTCAGCTGGGAACTCAGATGAAGTTGCTGCCGCGTCGTTTCGGCGTGGCGCTGAACATTTGCCTGAGCTGTCCTTGCATTTGCTCCCCAAGTCCAGCCAGTCTCTGGATGCGCTCCGCGAAGTACTCGCTCAATTGACGTTAGTGGTTGCCAAACAACGCGGACGATTGGTCGACGCTTGCGCTGACGCCATTTGTGCTGACCAACATGTTACTTGGCAAGAGGCGGAATTATTGCGTGGAATTTCCGACTTGCTCGATTGCCCCATGCCGCCTTTGATCGTAGGCACCCCGCGATAGATCACCCACGTTGCGAAACGTTTGCTAGACAACATTCTGCCTCATGAGTTTCGTCAGACGCATAGCGTTTGAGATTTCCCTCCAAACAGTTGTACCTCGCGCGGAAGGGTCAAAGGTTGGCTGCTGGCATGAAATGACCGGTGGCCACCAGGAGGCTGGCAAGTCGTTCCATTCGCTGGCGATTGGCCCCCATGTCAGAGTAGCCGATTCGCGAGGCTGATCGAAAATGCATCAAACCAGCGGTTGCATCGAAATAGAATTCAACGTCGTCGACGAAGCCCAGCCATCGACTGGTGAATGTGGCATGCAGGTAGTTCGTTTCTCGGCACAAAATCTGGGTGCGAGATTCCACTGCGACGATATCGGCTACTGCTTGGATTGGCTCCGGGAGAGCTGGATCCACCTGCAATGGCGACATCTTTTGGCTTGGACGAGAGGCCTGTGTACTGACGCAGTTTGGCTTGTTGGGACACGCTGACAAGGGTCCTCTGGCTGGGGATCCACGTTCTTGCATTGCGATTGACCAAGATAGAATTGGAGAAAATGTGCTACTTGCTGAAAGTCGCTTGCTGCATGAATCGCACGGCAGCCCGCGCGGCCTGCTGGCCAAACAGGACCCCAGAGTGCATGCCTGAAATGGTCACGTGATCGCGCTCATGCGGCAGATGAGTGCTGTGGGGATCGACAATGTAATCACTCTTGGCGGCAATGATTCCCAAAGGATACCGGTTGCCCAAGTCATCCGGCAACCGATTGACAAAACTGTCGGGCAGATCGGTAATGTCTGACAATGTTTGTGAAAACCAGCCAAACCAGGGAGCAAAACGACTGGCCATATGCGAGCCGCGGTTGGGCGGGCAAAGCATGACAATCCTTCCGAGTTTCGCATAGTCTGCGCTAAGCAAGGCCGCGCGTGTCACCACCGCTCCCATGCTATGCGTTACCACGTGGAATCGCCGCACGCTTGCATCTGCCTCCAGCGTGGCCAACCGGCTTGCAAAGGCAGCAGCATGCCGCTCTACGTTGAGAAACAGGCTGTGATATCCCCAATTGTGCACTGTCAGCCCCGCAGATCGCAACCGACCAGCCAGAGGCAACATCAACCAGCGGTGCCCCCCATAACCATGAATTAGGACAACGCTGTCTCCCTCAAGGTTCCAAATGGCTGGTTCATCGGCAATTTCAGTCATTGGCTACAACGTGCGTGGCGCGTTCCGGAAACAGGGAGTTAGTCAGGCAGTTTTAATCTGGTCTGGTCCGAGCAGCGATAATGGTTGATACTCTCAACGGCAGGAACCAAGAATGGGGACTTTAGAGCGAATAGACTGATTCGGTCCATTGATCTAGCCGGTACCACGTCCCCGGTTACAATAGCAACCTTACCGGAAGCGTCAATTCTTTCGTCCACATTCGCCAGCTGACATAATAGTGTCGTGCAGGAAATTAGTGTCGTGCAGGAAATCGTAACAGATGGCAAATTCTCCGCAGCGAAAAACAAGCAACGATAATATCGTCATCGCCGATGGCGAAGAATTGGACCTTCGCAATCGGCACTTGGCCGCTTTGCTAGCTTGGTTAATTCCCGGTGCAGGTCATGCTTATCAGCGCCGCTACGTCAAGTCGGCAATCTTCTCTGTCTGCATATTCTCCAGCTTCTTGACAGGAATGTTCATCGCCGGACAAAAATGTGTCTACGCATCGTGGAACCAAACGGAAAAGCGCTGGCAATATGTGCTGCAAGCAGGCGTTGGGTTACCTGCCATGCCAGCTGCCTACCAAGCTTGGAAGCAGCGGACGGGTGAGCAAGCGTTTTGGGGTGATTTTATGGCGGCCCCCAAAAACCTTTCTACTCTAGATGTTTGGCACCATGACACTGCGTCTGGGTTTGATATGGGCACACTGTACACCATGATCGCCGGTCTACTGAACGTGTTGGTGGTCTTTGATGCCTATGCCGGGCCCCTTCCTCCTCCGGTTCCGAAAAAGAAACAACAGGATGAGCCGGATGCGGAGGACGCCGACGAGCAAGCCGATTCGCACAGCAAGAAGGAATAGTCGCATGGTCGTTAGCATGTCAATCTCGTACCTATTGATGTACTTTCCGCTGGCAATCGCTGTGTCGTGTGTCATCGGTGCTACTCGTCACGAGAAGAACCATCTGATCGTCGACCAAACCGTCCGCAACGCCGTATGGATCACGATGTTCATGCTGACCATCTATGCCGTACTGCAAGTTGTTTCCTGGATGGTGTAGCTGCTGCATGACCAGCCGGGCGCTTGCGGCCCTTGGTTATTCACTAGCCAACTCGCAACCAGGTTCGATCCAGACTTATAAGTGGGAAAGGTCTAAGCTCATCGGCATTCTATTTCGACTTACAACACTTGCTCTGCCCACAGTTCGACTTGCACTCGGAATTCAACTTTCGCGGCAAGCTCGCTCCGGTTACTGGATTCTGCCCTATCGAGCTGTTCGGCCATGAGAGTACTTACCCTGGGCGGTGGCACGGTTGGCACTTGGATCGCCGAGTTGCTTGGCCGTTTTCGTCATGACGTGATCGTAGTGGACACTGACGCCGACAACGTCCGTCGCATCAACAACGATCTGGACGTCAAGGCGATTCAAGGTTCCGCATCGCAATCCAGTGTCCTGTTCCAAGCTGGCGTGATGGGTTGTGATATCTGTTTGGCTGTCACAGGCATCGACGAAGTCAACCTGGTTTCCGCCAGCATGGCCAAAGCCATGGGGGTTCGCCGTTCGGTTGCTCGCGTGTACGCGCCTGTGTTTCGCGACTTAAGCACGTTCGACTACCAACGCCATTTTGGCATCGACCGTCTATTGAGCTTGGAACACTTGACCGCAATGGAGCTGGCTAGATCGATTCGCAATCCGGAAAGCATTTCACTGGAACATTTTGTTCGTGGTCAGTTGGAGGTGGCGGACATAGAAGTGACGCGCACCAGCACGTCACTGAACAAACCGTTGAAGCAGCTCCAACTCTCCCCGCATGTACGACTGGGGATTATCAAGCGGAAGGCAAAGACCTGGATCGCCAGCGCTAGCGACGAGATTCAGTTGGGAGACAGCATCAGCTTGATGGGGCGACCGGAGGAAGTCGAAGAGCTGAAAAAGACTTTTACCAGCGGCCAACCCAAGCGGCAACATATCGTAATTGCTGGTGGCGGTGAAACAGGATACCACCTGGCCAAGGCTCTCGACGAGCAACGCCAGAGAGTGCTGCTTTTGGAAGCTGACCCACAACGCTGCGACTATTTGGCGTCGCACTTGGACCGCGCCACCGTGGTTTGTGCTGATGCGACTCGCAAACTGACACTTGAGGAGGAGCGAGTCGGCGGCTGCGATTACTTCGTAGCCTGTACTGGCAACGACGAAAACAATCTCATGTCCGGGGTTGAAGCCAAGGAGTTAGGCGCTGCCCAGGTGATGGCAATTGTGGGACGGCCCGATTACGCTGAAATCGTTGGACGATTGGGCATCGATCTGGCGGTCAGCGAACGGGATGCCATGGCTCGACAGATCTTGGGGTTGATGACCGAGGGTCCCGTACTAAGCCAGTTGAGGTTGCCTATGAGCGATATCTTCGTGCTGGAGATGGACGTTGGTGCGAATTCAGTCGTCACACGGTCGTCGTTGGCGCAAGTGCCTTTGCCCGAAGGCGTTTTGATCGCTGCAGTGCTGCAAGAAGATTTCGTACGAGTTCCCACTGCGGCTGATTTCCTGCAGACGTCCAATACCGCGCTAGTGCTATCGCCTCAAAGGTGTATTGATGACGTGGTGGCCGCATTTCGCGAATCCTGATACGACTTATATGAACTATCGCCTACTGAGCCGCTCGCTGGGCATGATCTGTCTGCTATTTGCAGTGACTATGCTTTTTTCTCTACCGTGGGCGCACCCCGCCCTAGGTTGGCGCGCTCACTTGCCTGCAACTCCTCATGCTTTCGAGTGGAATGGCTTTCGTGGGTTGCTGTTCAGTAGCTTACTCTCACTGATTATCGGCGGCGTTCTTTTTTGGTTTGGACGTGGCAGCAGCGGTCAGAAGCTGTTTCGAAAGGAGGCCATGGCCACCGTCGGGCTGGCCTGGGTACTGGCCACAGTGCTGGGGGCCCTGCCCTACGTGTTTAGTGGAGCCAGGCAGGCAGACGGCGCACTTATTTCCTGGGTCGACGCATTGTTCGAATCACAGTCGGGGTTCAGCACCACAGGTGCAACTATTTTCAAAAACCTCGAAGACCCGAATCTGCTACCCCACTGTATCCTCTTCTGGCGATGCAGCACGCATTTCCTGGGTGGGCTGGGAATCGTCGTGCTGCTTGTGGCTATTTTGGGACAGGGGGCTGGTGGCAAAGCCATGATGCGAGCCGAAATTACTGGTCCCAATAAGGATTCAGCTCACAGTCGAATGCAGAAAACGGCCGGTGTTTTTGCATCGATCTACATCATCCT
The DNA here is from genome assembly GCA_020426625.1 of Planctomycetales bacterium. Taxonomy (GTDB): domain Bacteria; phylum Planctomycetota; class Planctomycetia; order Pirellulales; family Pirellulaceae; genus Aureliella. The sequence goes on along the minus strand of JAGQPR010000023.1, from coordinate 7,061 downwards.
GAACGCCGTATTGGCATTGATTTACTGGTTCAGCGGCATGTCCGCTTTCGATGCTTTGTGCCACGCCTTTGGAACGATGGCTACCGGAGGATTCAGTACCTACAACGCCAGCTTGGGACACTTCAACAGCGCCTGGATCGACTACATCACCGTCGTCTTCATGATCCTGGCTGGCACGAATTTTGCGCTTTTGTTGTTCGTGTCGATGGGCAGACCGGATCGATTGTTCGCCGACGTGGAATGGCGAGTTTATATTGGAATCATTGCCTTTGTCACAATGGCAGTCATTGGCTTTGGTATGTGGAGCGACGATTTCGCCAACCTGCCTTCTGCCATTCGCTTCGCGCTGTTTCAGGTGGTTTCCGTATTGACCACCACCGGATATGGGACCGCCGATTTCGACCAGTGGAACAATTTTGGTCGAGGAGTGCTAATCGTTCTGATGTTCGTAGGAGGATGCGCTGGCAGCACGGGTGGAGGCATGAAAGTCATTCGACATGTGCTGTTGGCCAAGATACTTCGCTTGGAGCTTGAGTTGTCTTATCGTCCGCGTGTTGTCCGGCCGCTGAAAATCGGTGACCAAATCTTGGACGATATCGACTTGCGAAAGCACATCCTCGTCTATTTCGGCTTGGTAGGGGCCACCTTTGCCTGTTGCTGGCTGACCCTCATCACCATTGAGCCAGACGCACAATGGACTCGCTTATCGCAAGAGTCGGGGGAAGAAGGCAATTTGCTCGACCACAAGTTGCTGGACTGTGCCAGTGCGATTGCGGCCACTTTGCACAATATCGGACCTGGTTTAGGAGTTGTGGGACCAACGGCCAACTACGCCGACTTTGCTCCCTGGAGCAAATTACTGTTCGTTTTCTTGATGATGCTCGGGCGTCTAGAGATGTACAGCATCCTTGTATTGTTCGTCCCCGCATTTTGGCGTCGCATCTAATCTAACCAATTGCAGCGCAGCCATTTGTCTACAGAGGCATCTTGTAAACTTACCTTCTCGCTTGCGGGAGGGTCGGACGTAATGCGGCCGGGGAGGGCCGTTTTGCAGATCTGATGCCTTAACTACCCCGCGAGCTAAACACGCCCCTGCACCGGCCTAGTTCAACGATGGTGTTCACGGGATTCCGGAGGTTGGCTGGTTGTGCAAGACAGAGCCGCCACCGGAACTCGCGGTCCGCATTTCCCATTTCATCTCCTATTTTCGCAGCCATCTCATTTTCGTTAGTCATGTGGCCTACGAAGAACAAGATCGTAGCCCAGGCTACGGGCGCTACGGGCCAGGGCTAGGACCTTTTGATGAACGGCAAAGCTGGACGTTCATTACGGCCACGCCCAGCAGGGCTCACGCCGCTCAATTCTAGCGCCGTTGCATATACGTCCCCATGATTGGGAATAAACGAGTGGGGGCTTTTCGCTTGTTCTGGATTCAGCTGTCCAGTAATTGGGTTGTATGCTGGATCCAAGCTGCCGTCCGGAAGTATCGGAATGGCCATAAGCGTCGCTTCTCCAACACGCCCGTACTGGCTATCTCCCTTTACGTTTCCACCCAGGAATGCACAAGAAGTGACCTGCCAATGTGCACTGATGTCCTGGCCACCGATCTCTGCTTGTTTCTTTTCTTCGGAGATTTTCTTTTCCAGAATGCCCTGCACATCACCGTGAATAGAGCGTCCAAATTCCGAGGTAATTACGATGTTCGTATGATCAAACAACGATGTTTCACTATTCTTGTATTCCGTATTCTTGAGGTGCCGGACCAGAGTCGTAAGAGGCGTCCACAAGTCTTGTTTCATCATCTCTGATTGATCTGGGTTTCCAACAGGTTGATTCCCTTTTCCTCGCCAAAGGTTTTTGCGAGAGTTATGCGAATCGAATCTTCTGACGTCGCGAGATTCGATGAAGAATCCGCACGATAGACCCTGCGCAAGCAATTCCAGGGCCATCATCGCTTGTACATTCGTATTTGGCGAAAACTTGCTGCGTGCCTTGTTACCATTTACGCTGCGATAGGTGATCAATTCGTCTGCAGCAGTAACACCAAAGTCCTCTCGCAAAATTGGATCACTAAAAAGATTGACCAGCGCAGTTCGGTCTAGGTTCTTGCCTTTTTGATTCAGTTGCAAGTAAATGTCTCTTGCTGAATGGTAGCTGCGGACTGCCTGTATATTGTCATCATTAAGAATCTCCTGATGAGCGTCGGACAGGAACTTGTCTACCTGTGCATTAACAGCATCACCAGACGACTCATGCAGCTGCAGCAACAAACTACGAAGTTTCTTCGGTGTGCCAGCATAAACAGTGTGAGCATGCACGGGCCCAAGGGCGTGATAGTAACCGCGGCGACCAGTGTATTGCGTTTCGTTCAGTTCGCCGTCAGACAACCACCAGTGCCATGAAAGGTGGGGTAAAACGTATGGCTGACCGTACACTTCGGAAAACGCCTGCATGACTGAACGTTCGTCATCTTCTCGTGGCTCGGTCTGTTTAAAACTGTAATCCCCCATATGCACTTTCAGGCGATCGCGAGAGTGCCCTGACCCTGTGTGCATGGAACTCAATACGGCCATGTCAGAAAACAGTTCGCTGCCAGGCTCGGCCAAATATCCGTAACGAATATTCCCGCGAGTCTTGATGTGATAATCATCATTGCCCCAGGGGAGCACACGATACCTTTCTTGGCTAATTTCATCCAAACGATGGACTACGTTGTTCTCTGTATTCACAGGATTGAACATGTCGTAGCCACACCATCCACCCTCCAAATACCAGTAGATCAAGAAGTGAGGGTCTTCGCTTGCCTCAGTCGCATCCGCTGCCATCCGCTCCGACTTACTTTCCGCGGGCATCCCGTAAGCAGCGAAGTAAGAGAGAAAGTCCGAACAAGTCAATGCAGCCACACTGCCAATACATCGTTTCAGGAATCGCCGTCGCGGTGGAGCCGTCTGCTGTGAGGGCAAATCGATTGCGGTATTGACGCGTTGGTCTACTTGGCAGGCAGTCATCTGTCTACTCCGTCTTTAAATGATTGCTGAGCAACGGAATCGTCTCTCGGACTCTTGAGTCGCTGGGCATATTCGTCGGAAGTCACAATACAACGAATTAGCTCACGTATTTGGAACTGATGATCGTGCACGTTTTTCCACAACTGCTTGTACAGCATTCGCTCATCCTCACGAAATCGTAGCGGGCGACCAAAATAAAAGCCGACGTGAGTATTGATAATGGTTCTAATGAAGCGCTCCTTCTGAGCTGCCTGAATGGCAAACGCCTCCATTCCTTCACCAGGAAAAGGATAATCGGCGGCAGCCCCTCGGTCAGATGCATCGATCGCGTTTCCGGATGCATCCGAGTGCACAAACTCGCCTGAGTCGGTCCAGTTTAGACGCTGAAAGGCAAGCGGAGTCAGTATCTTGTGGCAACTGTAACAAACTGAGTCTGGGTCGGTAGTACCCAGCGCAGTTACCCCCTCCCGCTGATCGACAATCTCGGGCGGGACCTCGTAGACGTACCCCAGAAAAAGCATGGATACTTGCGCTGCGTAGTTGTAATGTGGCAATCCAGGTTTGCCATCAATGAATCCCTGGGTCGTCAGCAAGCCGGTCTTCCCATGGTACTTGGGCCTCTCCACACGGCGGAATTGCTCGTCCGCCGTGTACTCCGCTGTCAGTATCTCCTGAAACGGACGATCTTCAAATGCGATATGGCACCACAGTCTTGCCGGCTCATCTTGCATTGGGTTTCCCTGGCTCTCCAAATACAATCGAATTCGATGAAAATAAAACTCCTTGAATTCTTCTGACTGGAGAAACTGGTCCACGAACTGCTCAATTGTCTGCCCTTGTTCCCAAGCCGTAACTTCTGCCCGTGTTGGACTGCGGCCCAGCAGGTCCAGGGCCAACTTGACCAGCAACAAACGCTCACGATCCTCCACAGACGCCGTTGCGTAGCTTGGGGGCTCGACGAACAAAAAGTCAGGGTGCCGAAGCAGGGCGGCACACAATGTTGACCAGGCAACCTGTTGTATTCGAGTTCGCGGAATGGCGAATTCAATTCGTGGTGTATTCGTTGTTTGAAAGGATACGACTGGACCGGCCAGCTGTCGCCAGGTGTATTCCAATCGGCTATCTTGCGTGGTATACGAACGACTTGCATCTAATTGAATCGACGCGTCGGCCTTAGCGACTATCGGATGTGCAACTTGGATGATTGGCGCTGAACGGACCGATTTGATAACGACTGGCACACGTGTTTCCTGGTCGCGTTTGCCCGGATAGTAGATCCTGACATTGTAGGTAGCGTCCGGATCCCATCCATTTTCAGCTGCTTTGCTGCTGAGCGAACGGATTCGGTATCGGAGCGACCGCTCCCCCTTGTCTTTGTTTCCGTCATGAAGCTTTTTTCCCTTGACGTTGTAGGCACGAAACCTACCTTCATCATAGGCTTCCCATTGGTCGCTACCTTCTGCATCCGAGCTGTCGATGACGAAAGCCTTTTCATCACTACAACGCACTAACTCGATCGCACCCGCCGTAACTGTCGCAATAGTACCGCGATTGGAAATCTCGATGTAGCTCTCATCGTCGAATCGAAACCGTCCATCGATTTGTCGGTAAGGCACCGTGTCAATTCCACAGTCGTATGTAAAGTGAGCTAAGCCCGGCTCGCTTGGCAACAGCAGTTGTGGGTTGACCATCGTGTTACTCGCATTGTGAGCATGTAGCTCGACCACAACATTTGAAGCATTTGAAGCGCTGGCACGCCAGCGGATCTTTACGCTATATTGCCCGTCCTTTTCAACTTTCAGAGGAACCGTGATCGTACTGGATCCCTTGTTGCGGTTTCGATCTTCGGCACTCGAGAATCCATCGCGGGTCTCCAGTTCCCAAGCACCGTCCAAAGCGACGCCAGGACTATCAACCGCAATGTCAGAGACCAGCAGACCAGCCTGGTCACGAATCTCAACTCCCGAAAAACTGACATTTCGATGCGAACTTGCGTTGTGTACGACGATGCGCTGGTCCTGCTCGTGGACTTTCAATTCGACGTGTTGGCCAAGCTGGAATTCTCCTTGCGCGTCGTTCGTATTTCCGACATACAATACACGTTGGCTCAGTTGATCGACCAAGGGTCGAAAAATCCGGTCGACCCAAACATGCTCATCCCCCATTTTCCGCTGTTGCTGATCAACGATGAACTGTCGAACCGAAAGGCGGTCGCCCTGAACCGGGAAACTAACCGTTTGAACGGAACGAACGTTCGACTCCGGATCGTGGACCGTCAGCTCAAAGGCAGTCTGAAAGCTGCGTTGCGAGAGTTCATCCTCCAATCTGTATATTTCGCACAGCAGTTCAAAGGACGAACTCAATTCCTTTTCAGTGGGCTTGCGAAACAAGACACGTTGGTAGAGCGTTGTGATCGCGTCAACAAACTCGGTTGCCTGAATGCTGGCTGATAAAGGCGAGATTTGAGGTAGCTCCAAGCCAGCAAACGGCCCGGAACGCTGACGGAACGCGTGCTGCGCTAGTTCTCGCGCCAATTGCTCCATAGCAGAAAGAAAAGATGCCGTGGGTGTGGTCGACTCGTTGAAACGTTTTGTAAAGTCTGCCCCCCCAAAGGCAGCAATGTGCTCGGCAAACAGGTCCCGATCGCCGCGGGTTGCATCATCGTCAAATTGCGCGGCGATCTTCCCTTTCAATTGACGAAAGGTAAGGAAACGCTTCTGATCATTGCCGCCAACTGCTCCTGATGCACTTTGATGATAAGGTTCCAAGAGCGCGCGAGGAAACTGCTCATCTGGCTTGACTCCAGACACGTGCTGAAGCACCTGCAGCTGGCTGACAATGGCCTCAAATCTCTCTATCCGCTGCCGCGGCCATGCCGGGGCGTCCTTGGGCATGCGCCTACGCGGATTCTCACTCGCCAGACGGGCGACCAGCGTGTCAGGACCATGAGGATTCAAATACCCGCCGTCCAACAACAGCCTGAAGTCACTGGTTGCATTTCCTGTCAATACAAGACTGGAGGTCGCCTCGCTGCCATGACAGTCAACGCACCCCGATGTTTGGTCCGCGATAAACTGGTATAGTTCCGCTTCAAACTTACTTGCGATGACTGCTTCGCTGACAACATCGTTACTTTCGTCATAACTATTGGCAAAAGAGGCGGGAGAGTTCGGCTCAGTAGGTTCGTCTGCCAACGTGATGTTGGTAGCAGATTGGACGACAAGAACGGCTACAAGCAGTGTTCGAACCATAGTCCCGATTCGTGTGTTGCAAGGAGTGCGCTGGACCGGATCATTCTTGAATACTATCGCAAGGGGCGGTAAGTCGAGTCAAGAACAAGGAATTGGCGATTTGGCGCGCAGCATATTCTTGGTGTGAGCAAAGCCGAAGCTACGAAGCGTCATGTCGTTCCGCAGCAGGCCACTCAGGAATAACTGGGGTCAAGTGGAGGGGGAGTTCTCAGTGTAGGTGCTTTTGCCAGGAGAAGCAAGCTTCCCCATCCGGTTCGCCCTCGGTTTCAAACCCGCGCGACATGCGGTTCGGTGTGCAACCGATTTGTTATCCCAAAATTTGGGCGTACCCGATGTGGACCAAGCCTTGGCGTAACACCAACGCGGGTGCTCCGCTCCAACTCAAGAAGCGAAGCCAACGTAGCAAGCTAGTGTCACAAGTCGTAATTCCGATGCCACACCAGCCTCTAGCGCGATAGCGTGCGGTTCCGTCAAAAACCGCGTGCTAGGCGAGTTGAGTGTTCTTATGCCTCGATATACTCAGCAATCGACGATGGCTCTGGAATCGGCAATCCATCTTCACGCATCCCGTCTAAGTGCATGCGGATGGCATCTCGTATGCGTTCTTCGACTTCGCTTTGAGTTGCCCCGGTTGCGACACAACCAGGTAAGTCTGGAGAAAACGCGGATAGATTATTTGGTGTTTTCTCGATGACGATTAAGTATTTAGTTTGCATGGATCTAATCCTTGAGTCCGTCTTGCCGTAGGATGCTATTCAGTGTTCCGGGGGCACCGCGACGATTGCCCCAAGCAATGCAAGCA
>JAGQPR010000239.1 GCA_020426625.1 Planctomycetales bacterium | reverse complement strand
AGTAAGGTTCCTGGGTACCGTTAAACCCTTCGGCGAATATTTACATGAGGACGTTCCGGAATGTCGAGGCGGAAGGGTGTTGCGGTTCGAAGGAGCTCGCGCAGGGTGGTAACATAAGCCCTCACCGCCAAGGACCAAGATCAATGACCCTGGGTTACGTTCCGCTCGCTCGAAGCTTGTATCACTCACCCGCGGCTACAATCGGTCGCTACTCCGTAGCTGGACCAATTGGATGTCAATCTTCGAACGCTGCCCATTAGCAGTTCGCTCCAAGAGCGGCCAAGTCAGTCGATGAGGCGAACGCGGCACGCAATGCGTCGCGTTGAAGTAGAAATGTATTGCTCCCCGCGCACTCCAGCCAACAGCTTGGTAGCTCACACTCTCGCGGGCTCTCACTGAATCGTCCGAACCTCAGCAAAAGGGGAGCGTCTCGAGCGTGCAGGAAGCGGGATGGCAAGGGGGGAAATGCCGGAATTGCCCATTCGCAGCTAGCCGTCGCTGGGGCTCCGAACTCCCCTTCGGTAAGTTGCATGAAAGCAATGCAACGTGTGGTGGGAAGGGTTAATTACGTTTACCCAGCGGTGGCGTTCGCCGAGAAAGGACGGAAAAACTTTTGCGTGGATGCTTACTTCGCCGGAGGTACGGTTTCGTGAACTAGGTTCCGGGTCCACGCATAGTTGTTGGTTGCAAGGAGAATTGGCTGATTTGCTAAGCAAGTCATGACGAGCGAATTTCTATGATCAGCGCAGCGAATCGGGCAAGTCGATGGGGGGCGTCGTCGGTCGAAGTGGATTAGGAAACTTGGCGGTGTGCGAAGGCTGACTTGTATCCATCGGTGACGGGCCGACGAAACGGGGAATCTCTTTGTCGCTTGCCGCATTTGGCGAAGTAGTCACCCGGGGATCGCTCTGCTCCGGAAGCATAAAAGACAGCGAGGGTACGTCCATGGAAGATGGAATTTCAAGCTCCGAGATCGGCGCGACAGGACTAACACTCTCCGCTGCAAGGTCTGGCAAAGATGACAATCGCAACTCTACGTGACCAACCTCTTTGGTCTGATTGGGATTGTCGAGAAGTGGATGGTCGAGTGGGGAATTCTCGAGTGGTGAGGCGCCGAGTCGGTCCGAGGGGCTGCTATCTTGCGCTGCCAGGGATTGTTCTGGATGCGCATTGATGTCGCTCGTGGCAGGAGAAAGCCCGTAAACAGCCACAAAGCCAGATTTGAGAAACTGGGGCGCGATGGCGATTTGTTCCAGCTGGATTGCCGACGCGATGCTCGTATTGGGTAGAGTCGTCAAGTCAGCATCCCCGACCACAATCAATTTCGTTTTTGGGTATTTCTCGAATTGCCGCTCGATTTCAGTCCATGTTGCCCTGTCGCTTGGGCTGCCTGGCACCTCGAGCACCGTTGCCCCCAAGTAGTGAACCCAACTGGGCTCCAAACCTCCCACCGATATCCAACGCTCGACATTATTTTCAACGACAACTTGATCGAACATCGCTAAGTCTTGTCGATACTGGTCAACCGACTTTGTACCAAAACCAAACAAAACAATTTGATAGACAGCGGCCCCAATCAGCCACGTTGTGGGAACTCGGCCTGTGAGCTGGGCTCTGTCCCACAGAAATCCAATCACGCCAATGACTGCGATGGCCAGGCCGGCAAATGCGGCTCGCATCAACAAGGGCATTGACTGGGCAGAACTGAGGGCAATCACAGCCCCTCCGATCACTAGCCCTATGACACACGTCAGGACATAAGCCCAGTTACGTAGCTGTCGGCTGGGCAATGACCACCCCAATTCGAAATGCCTTAGATAGCCTCCGATCACCAGAGCCGCACCGGCGTAACATGGCGTAATGTAACTGGGCAGTTTGGTACCAGCCAACGAAAAGGCAGCCACATAGACGCCGATCCAGGCAGCAGCCAGCACAACCATTTGACGCTGGACGACTCCCTGACGGCTGGCTTGGCGACTCCAGATTACGATGGGGATCAGCCACAAAGACCACGGGAAAGTGCCAATCACGAATGCTACTGGATAGTAGAGCAGCGTGCCGCCATGTCCCTCCATGGTCGTCATGGCCCGGCTGACGTTGTGATCGAGAAAGAATCCCCGCAGAAACTCGCCATTGGTAGCGACGCCCACCGCGTAGTACCAGGGCGCAGCAACGAGCAAGGTCACTATCAGGCCTGGAACAGTTCTTAGGGCCCAGATGGCAGTTAGACATTGCAACGGATGGAAGACTGCCCAAGTGCGATGTACGAGCGTGAGAAACCGGCTTCTGGCAATTCTGTTGGCGCTCTCAACCGCGCGTGAATCTTCCTGTTGCAGCCAATAACAAACCATCCACCAAATGTGAACCACGGCCAACGGCAATAGAATGCCTACCGGGCCTTTGGCAAGTCCGGCGACTCCGAGCGCGGCGTAACCCAGCATAGCCGGTAACCACTTGGCCGAACGAACGTGGCCGGAAGAGAACGGGCGCGACGGGGCGAGGGCGCTGAGTACGATCGCGGCAATGCCCAGCGTACTGAATGCAATCAGGCAGCTGTCTGGCGTAGCGGCTCGTCCGGCGAGCACGAAAAACATGCACGTCGCCAAAGCCCCAGCGGCCCAGTATCCTTCGTGGCTAATCCCTCGAGGGTGCCCCGCCAGTCGACTGGCAAGTATTGCGACAGCGAGAATGGTCAACACCGCACAGAGCGCTGATGGCAAACGGGCCGTGAATTCGGATTCGCCCAGCGTTTTAAAGCTGAGCATTTGCAACCAGTAGAGCAAGATGGGTTTATGGTCTCGTAGTTCCCCATTGAAAGTCGGTACGATCCAGTCGCCCCGCGAAAGCATCTCGTGGCTTGCACGCGTGTTTCGTGGTTCGTCGCGATCCCATAACCTTGCTGCACCCAGCTCAGTGAACAAGACACCCGCAGCAATAAACAGTAAAAACAAGCTGCGCCGAAAAGTTATGTGTGACATCCCTGTCAACCTTCTTTCATAGTTTTACTTCGCTGCAATTATTGCCTGCAGCGATTGCCGCAAACGCGAGTATCGCGACAATGTCGGCCTCGACAGTCTCACGGACTCCTCCCGATGAATGGCATAGACGGTATCATATGAAACACGCCGAGCCTGGCTGCCTTTGCCGCCTGGGCATATTTTTCAGGCCTTATTCTCTGCCTTGCAAAGTATTAAAACGGGCTGTTCCAAGCAATAGGAATCAAACGCGTGCAAAATGACGGCCAACCGAGATTTACTGGCGAAAGTTTTCTGCTCACCTGTCGGGATTTCGACGAGCCCGCCGACGAGGTGCCTGAAGTGCCCGCTCCTCCCACTCGAATTGGGAGGATTGCCATTTGGCTGGCCATCGCCACGATCATTTCCACATTCTGGGCTGGTGTGGGGGCATGGGTACCGTTTGCCCCAATTCTCATGTCCTGGGGCGAAGAGTCCTTGATGCCGATTCGCCGAGCGCTGCTAGCGAATTGGTATGGCGGCTTACAGTTTTCACTCGGTTTGATGGCAATTCTAGTGGCTCACGAGTTTGGCCACTACATCATGACCATCGTGTATCGGGTGCCGAGCACGCCTCCACTATTTATTCCGTTTCCAATCCTTTCCCCAATTGGCACCATGGGTGCCGTGATCATGATGCAGAGCGGAACTGCAGACCGAAAGCAGATTTTCGACATTGGTCTGGCAGGGCCGCTTGCTGGCCTTTTAGTCGCCATTCCTGTACTTGTCTTTGGTATCACGGGAACGGATGTGATTCGCTACGCTCCCGAGCAAGCTTTGAGTATGGGGCAACCGCTGCTCACTCAGTGGTTAGCCGCTTGGCTGGTGCCGGAGAGGGCGAGCGACTTTATCGTAGTCGCAAACTCTGAGACGAGTCCACTGCTAATGGCGGGTTGGGTCGGTTTGCTGGTCACTGGCCTGAACATGATGCCACTGGGGCAACTCGACGGCGGTCACGTAGCATTTGGGTTGATCGGCTCCCGTTCCTACTGGCTTGGAGCGGTAGCGTTAACTGCCGCCGTAGGCTTTATGATCTACTCGCAAGTAATGATGTTCTCGCTGATGCTAATCCTGGTGTTAATGATGGGACTAAGACACCCACCCAGCAGTGACGATTCACGACAGCTGGGATTGCCCAGACAGATCATCGGCTGGTTGTCATTGATTTTGCCGGTCCTCTGCATCCCAGCCAATCCCATCAGTTAGCGTATTCAGCAGTGTAACGGTTTACACCAGGAGCCGGTTTGGAATAGTTCTCGGAGTACGATTGACCGTTCGTGTATCTATTGAATACCGCCTTTTTGTTTCGAGTTTTGGGATTTGCCTCTGTAGATGCCGGAGAGCCGGATGTAGTAGCAATCGGGCGCGGAGGCGTGTGATTCGGCTGTGAATTGGCGAATCCTTTTGTCTTGTCCGTGTCCGTAGCCTGACTGTTAACGAGCGGTTCGTCTGCTGTTTCGGTCCAGTCCATTGAGTGTTCAGTGAGATCACTAAAGGCTTCAAAAGCTGCCGTCAGTTCGTCCATCGACGAACTCGCAGTATTCTCTTGGATTGGCTGATGTTTCTTAAGCTCACCCTCAGCCCGCACCATCTCTGGTTCCTCTGTTAGTTCGTGGTCAAAGCTCTCAGTGGAACTAATTCCGTCGTGCAAAAGGTCCAATGAATCGGTTTGTGCTAATCCTTGGCCTGGAGCTGCGTCATATAAATCGTGTTCTTCCGCTGGTAGGCTAGCGGAACTAGGGTAATCATCAAGGAGCGCAGCGGAGTCTTCAGAACTCTCCGGCGTGACATCATTGTCTCTAGAAACGAACTGAACGGGTTCGCCAATGGTGTTCTCGGTGGCCAGAAATTCCTGCTGCTCGGTTACGCTGGAGGCAGCACCTGCTGGCTCTTGCAACTCGTCCAAGGAACCTTGAAATTCCCCTTCGATCGCAGCCTCGCCGATTGCCTGATCTACACCGGAGAGTAGTCCTGTGGCGTAATTGTTGACATCGGGACTCATAAAAGCAATTAGAGTTGTCGCCAAGAAACACAATAAGCCGATGCTCAAGCCCCGCTTAGTGACCGTTCTCAGCCTAATTGAGTCCGTAGCAAAGAGGGCGTACGGAATGGATCCAAACAGGCCGAAAAACAGGGACAAAACGATCCAGAGTATTTTCTGGCCGCCCGACGCATTTTTCGACATGGCACACACGGCCACGCAGAGAAACGGATGAAGGATGGCAAAGAACAAAGCTGCGACGAGAGATAAGCAGAAGAAGACAATAGCCGCGATTAGCATGGCACTTTATCCGATAGAAGTTGCTCGATTTGGATTCCAGTCGCAAAGTCACTGCGCTATTGCGTACGGGAAAATACTGCGTCTCGAGATGCTCTGCGCAGACCCTAGAAGCTTAGGGCTCAGTTAAGCTGGCAGACCGGTCAGCGTAGTCAGAAAACACCCCACGGACCGCATTGATTGCCAGCTGGAAAGAATGCAACAAATAAACGGATTATGCCGGCAAGCAGATTCGGTCAGGGTGAATGCGTGAAGGGTGCTTGAACCGCCGCTCGTCGCTCATCGGCTGGGCAGTGGAGCGACCATTGACTACCACAGCAAGTCAGAGCTTCGTTGAATTGCCCGAGCTAACGCGTCGACAAATAAGTGTAGTTACCAAGAGCGCGTTCGTAGAAGGCGACCGTTTCCCCGGCTTGCGTGTTATCGATGACACCCGATTGCACAGCCGCTTCCACCGCTTCTTGAAGATTGTCAATTAGCTCACGGTCTTCATATTGGACGTAGCTTAAGACTTCGCGAACTGTATCGCCTTTGACGATCGATTTGACCTTGAACCCACTCTGGGTCCAGTCGACATGAACGGCATGTGTATCACCGAACAAATTATGGAGGTCTCCTAATATCTCTTGGTAAGCGCCAACCATCAGGACCGCCAACTGGTACGGTTCATTTGGACGAAACTCATGCAGACGCAGAGTTTTCTTACGTCGACCTTCACAAATAAAAGTGTCCACTTTCCCATCGCTATCGCAGGTGATGTCTCCCAACACCGCGTTTCGCGTGGGACATTCATTCAGCCGATGGATGGGAATGATAGGGAATAACTGGTCAATTGCCCACGAATCTGGCATCGACTGGAAGAGCGAGAAATTGGCAAAGTAGATATCCGAAAGCAATCGATCCAAATCGGCTACATCTTCAGGAATCGATTCCAGCGAGTCGCAATACTCCTTGACGCGATGGCAAATTGCAAAGTAGAGATTCTCGGCAGCAACACGCTGTTCCAACGGCAGGTAGCCACCGCTGAATAGATTCATGCACAAATCGAGCGAGACTTGAGCGTCGTGGAAGGACTCCAGCATATTGTCGGGGTTCAAATTGCTGTAAGACAACCATAAGTCGAAGACCGGCTGCTCGTATTCCTGAGGTATTTCTGCCGGGACGTTGGCCACATTTCCCTGTGCGGTTACCCCAAGCGTTTCCATGACCAACATGCTGTGTTGGGCCGCCACTGCGCGTCCGCTTTCCGAGATCAGTTGAGGATGGGGTACTTCAGCTTCATCGCAAACGGTTTGCACATGGTAAACCACATCATTGGCGTACTCTTGCAAACTGTAATTCATGCTGGATTCGGAATCCGATTGGGAACCATCGTAATCGACCCCCAAGCCGCCCCCCACATCCAAGTATTGCAGTCCGGCCCCACGGCGATACAAGTCGACGTAAATGCGAGAGGCTTCGAGAATGGCGGATTTCAATTGGCGAATATTGGCGATTTGGCTGCCAACATGAAAATGGAGCAGTTGGAAACAATCGCCCATCCCCAGCTCGATCAATCGATCCAGCTGCGATAGCATTTCTGAAACCGTCAAGCCGAACTTGCTGCGATAGCCGCCACTTGCTTGCCACCTACCGCTGCCACGCGTAGCCAGCTTGACACGCATTCCAATCGTTGGACGAATGTTCAGCGCTGCCGACTGCTGCAGGATTAGATCCAGTTCGCTTACTTTCTCGACCACCGGTATGACGGTGCGTCCCATGCGCTGCGCCAACATGGCCAAACGGATGAACTCTTGATCTTTGAAGCCGTTGCAGATGATCGGCATCTTGGGATCAGTCATGGCAACTACGGCCAACAGCTCAGGCTTGCTGCCAGCCTCCACGCCGAAACCGAATTCACGACCGTGTTTGATAATCTGTTGAATGACTTCCCTCTGTTGATTGACCTTAATCGGAAACACGCAACGGTAGCGGTTCTTGTAATTGTGTTCGTCGATAGCAGTCAAAAAGCACTCATGCAATCGCTTGAGTCGATCTGCCAGAATGCCGTTGAAGCGGATGAGTACAGGTAATTCCAGTCCACGCTCACCGAGGCTATCGACCAGCTTCTTGATGTCAATCGACTTATTGGGATCCCGATTCGGCGATACCAACAGGTTGCCCGCTTCAGACGCGTGAAAATAGTCGTCGCTCCAGCGATCCACTCCATATAGTTCCAGTGAGTCTGCTGTAGTCCACGCAGGCGAAGGGGCTATGCTCATCTAGGGCTTATCCTTCCAGTAATATCGTTGAAGAATTTCGCTAACAGAAAAATGTCGACCGTCGGCTTGCTACACCGCAATGGCTACCAAGCCAAATTGTTCATCGCGCGGTCAAACAGCACATTGCCTGTTGGTCCGCCCGCATCCGCACTTATTAGATCCATCTCGGCAAATCCAGGCTAGCCCGGTTCAACCTTCCTCCCACGCCCAGCTGTGTTGGGACCCATTTAGTTCCCAACGAATTGCGGTAGCCATCCGGGCTCGGCAGCAGAATCCCATTTCGTGAAGCCTTTGCGAAATCTGCGATTCATGGAGCAGCTTGCTGGGATGAACCTACCGCGATTTTCGTAGAAAACGTTGCCGTGCTGACGATCTTGTTGAAGAGTTTGGCGCAAAGAGCTTCGTCGAACCCCTCGACGATGGCAACTTGCTCTTTCCCCAAGGCAACCAATGATTGGGCCTCCGATGCAAAAATTGGGGATTTGCGTAGATCCCCCTTGCTGGCCAACCAATTCTCAGGCCGTGCGTCGGTTGGAGCGGAAAATGCAATCGCCTGCGCATCCTCAAATTGTCGACCGCGGTAACGACAGTAAGCTTCGGCAAACTCACGGGCATCCTGTTCGCTGTCCCAAATAGTCAACATAGCCAATCCCAGGTGACCTTCACGGTTCTTATAGACCTGATACGAGTCACCGTCCCAACCACGGGCAGCTCGATTTCCCCCTGGTACACGTCGCAGGAGAACGCCCGTCTGAAATTCACCTAGGCAGTTCTTACCTAAGAGATTCCATTGGTCACCCAGCAGTTGCAAGCAATCGGGTAGATTCACCGCCTGCGGTGCATCATATTGTGCCCCCTGACGATACTTCTCCGGGTGCAGTATTTGTTCGCTACTTTGTGGCGGTCTCGCATACAAGGAGTGGACACTGGGCCAGCCCTGTTCATTGGCTTGTTCGATGACGAACAGCATCCCCTGCACGTAGGGAAACATAAGCGACTCGCGGAAAATGGCTGGCGCGGAACGGAAAGTCTCGCCACCAGCTAATGGCATCATCCAGCTCATCATTCGAAACGTTGCCCGCATGGTGGCTGGGTCCATGTCGGTGATCTCTTCGTCTTGACTTTCTGCCATCATCAGCAGGGTTGCATCGCCTTCGACAATTCCTGAGAACGCCAGCAACATATCGTCGTCGCCCTCGATGGCCTCTTCCATACGGTTCAGATCGTATAGCTGATCTTGCAGCGCATGGGTCAACTCGTGGGCCAAAGTAGTCTTCTGCTCGGCTTTATCAAAAGCTGGCTTGGCCCCTAGAAAGCGACTAAACCAACCTGGATCCTCCACGGGGCCATCCTCGACGATTAGCACCATTCGCTTTGTATCTGGGTCGTAGAAGCCAGCAACCTCCTCCGTCAGCATCTTTGTGAACAATTCCTGGCAGTTGAGCTCGGGCTCCACCAGTCCCAAAACTTTGAACGAACTTTCCATCAGGTCCAATTCTTCGGGCGTGAATTCATCGCGCATCATTCGCAGCATCTCTTGGCCAAGTTGCTCGCGGTTAAACACCGCCACCGCCACCTCCTTGGAAAACGACTGCCCGCGAATGCTTGAGACGATTCCCATATATGCCTTCGTGTATTTTTCCAACGCGCTTTGAAAATCACCTTGCCCCGCCAAGCGATCGCCATCGAGAACATAGCGTTGCACCTGAGACTCCGAAAGATGGAGTGGCTCTTCCGCAGACAGATTTGTAGCACTACAGATCGATAGGCAAAATCCGACTACGACCGACAGTCGCATCAGGTAGCCTGATGTCGTAATGCGGCTTGCTAATCTTGCTTGTTTCGCGGGCAATGCGGAGCTTGCCGTTCCTTGCTTAGCTCGGCCTACTCCGGCGGGCGAATGGTGCAAATCGGTTTTGGTCAAGTGCGTTCTCGCAATGGGAGGTGTTGCTTTCCAGGGATTCGTATAACATCTTAAAGCAATCGGTGTTGGACTGCACCTGCATTCTTATCCTCTGATCTTACAGGAGTCGTCCGTTGAGCAGTTTTGCTGATTACGAGAAGATCGGATCATTCTATCTGGGCAAGAAGTTTGAATTGGCTGGACGAAAGCTGCTCGATGAGAAAGTCTTGTATGACGCCAAAGATTTGACCACGCATGCGATGTGCGTTGGCATGACTGGCAGTGGCAAAACTGGACTTTGTTTGTCCCTGTTGGAAGAAGCTGCCCTGGATGGAATTCCAGCGATCTGTGTCGATCCCAAAGGTGACCTGGGCAATCTCCTGCTGGCATTCCCGGAGTTGCGTCCCGAGGACTTCAAACCCTGGCTGGAATCCGCCGAGGCAGCTCGAAAAAACCTGTCCTTAGATGAATATGCCGAGCAAACAGCTTCCAATTGGCGGCACGGTTTGGAATCTTGGGACCAAGACGCTAGCCGAGTTCGAAACTACAAGGATGCCGTAGACATCGCCATCTACACGCCTGGCAGCAATGCTGGCATCCCCATGACGGTTCTGAAGAGTTTCAACGCTCCTCCGGAAGCGGTGCTGAATGACGCCGAGGTCATGCGCGAGCGTGTGGCTGGTGCTGCGTCCGGACTTTTGACTCTGCTTGGAATCGAGGCTGATCCACTCAGCAGCCGAGAGCATATATTGCTGGCTAATATTTTTGATTCTACGTGGCGGAAGAATCAAAGCCTGGATCTGCCGTCGTTGATTCGCGCGATACAAGCCCCGCCTCTGGAGAAGATCGGTGTGTTCGACCTGGAGAGTTTCTATCCGGCAGCCGAGCGAATGAAACTGTCCATGCGATTGAACAATCTCTTGGCCAGCCCAACATTTTCCGGATGGCTGGAAGGGAGCCCTTTGGATATCAAGCAACTGCTTTATACCGCGCAAGGGAAACCGCGTATTTCGATCATCTCAATCGCCCATTTAAGCGACAGCGAACGGATGTTCTTCGTAACAATCTTGCTTAATGAATTGCTGAGCTGGATGAGAACACAGCCGGGAACGAGTAGCCTAAGGGCCATGTTCTACATGGATGAAGTCTTTGGCTACTTTCCACCCTCTGCCAAGCCGCCTAGCAAACCTCCGATGTTAGTTTTGCTAAAACAAGCTCGCGCCTTTGGGCTGGGGATCGCACTGGCAACCCAAAACCCAGTCGATCTGGATTACAAAGGACTGTCGAATATTGGAACCTGGTTCTTAGGGCGGCTGCAAACGCAACGTGATAAGGAACGCGTACTGGAAGGTTTGGAAGGGGCAGCCGCTCAATCGGGAACTCGTTTTAATCGTGGTGAAATGGAACAAACGCTAGCCGCTTTGGGCAGCCGAGTTTTCTTGATGAACAACGTACACGATGACGGCCCAACCATTTTTCAGACACGCTGGGCGATGTCTTACTTGCGCGGACCGCTCAGTCGAACACAAATCCAGCAGCTGATGGACCCTCGCCGCAAGGAACTGGATTCAACCGCGAAAGCGCCCGAGCCCGAATCAACATCCCAGGTATCGCGCCCATTGCAGCAGACGACACCCGCTCAGCGGCCGATTGTACCCAACGATGTCAACGAGCGATTCTGGATTCCCGCACGAGTTCCCCGCGAGAACAGCAAAACGGTCTACCGAGCTGCCTTATTGGGAACAGTTTCCTGTCACTATGTTCGCGCATCCGCCAATCTCGACCAATGGTTCGACAAGAGTATTCTTGTGCAAATCGGTTCGTCTGTGCCAGAACAATTATGGCAACAGAGCTGCGAATTGTCGCCCGGCAGCCTCGAATTGAGTCAGCATGCCGAAGCCGATTTTCGGTTTTCCGAGCTACCATCGGAGTTGTTGAACGACAAGAACTACAAGAGTTGGGTCAAGGACTTGCGGGATTATCTGTATAGGCATGCCCCTTTGCGATTGTTTGAATGCAAAGAGCTAAAACAATTCAGCCTGCCTGGCCAGGACGAAGCGGACGCCAGGATGCATTGGTCGCAAGCCATCAGAGAGCAACGCGATGAAGCCAAAGAAGAGCTGCATACGCGATATGCCAAAAGGCTGCAATCGCTGGAAGAAAAAATACGCAATGCCCGGCAGCGATTGGAAAAAGAGCGGGCACAATACGACAAAGAAAAGTGGAATACCGCGCTCAATTTTGGCCAGACTATTCTGGGCGCCATCTTGGGCAACAAGATTTCGTCCAGGACCGCCTCAACGGGTCGCAGTGCTGGCAGAGCAGCTCAACAACGCACGGATGTTCTCCACGCGGGCGAAACACTAGCAGATCTGGAACGGGAACGAAGCGAAATTGTGCTGGAATCGGAGACTGAATTGCGTGAGCTCAAAGAGCGCTTTAGCATTGAAAACTTAACGCTCGAGCCGCTGGATGTCCCCTGTCGCAAAGGTGACTTGAAAGTAGATTTGCTCGCCTTGTTGTGGATTCCTTGGGAAATCGATTCTCAAGGAATCGCGACGCCTCTAGTGCAACTACCGTCAATAAATCGCGGTTGAAGTTGGGACTAGTGGTTTGGGACAGCTAAAAATTAGGATTGGTCCGTAGTGGGATTCGCCAGAATTCCCCGATTGAGA
>JAGQPR010000238.1 GCA_020426625.1 Planctomycetales bacterium | reverse complement strand
CGGTTGCTTCGCGTGATGGCAATTCGGGCGGACGAATTGGCCAGATTTCGCATTGCATCCAGTCCAATTTGCCTTTCCGGTGCATTGCGTTTGACAGACATTGCTTCCGCAATCGTTGCGGGAGAAATCGCGGCTGCTTCCTGACTGAACGCTCCCAATCCAGCTGGAACGTTGTCCTGCTTGCTACTAAGTGATGAAGAGTCATTGGTCGCTGCTGCAGAAAAACTGCTAACTGGCGTTGCCCCGGTCGGACCAACAGATTTCGCAGAATGCTGCGGATTCGGTTTCGTCGACCCCGCCGGAGAGGCGTTCCCGCGCATACGGTCTAACAACCGCTGCATGTAGTCTTCTACGCTGTCGTCTTCCTCCTCCGCTGGAATCTCCGCAGCAGGGACTGCAGGTAGGGCAATTTCAGAATCCGTTGCAGCAGACTCCAATTGATCTTCCTCAACCGAACTGCCTGACTGAGACGAGAGCATCGTTTCGTCGAAGCTCATGTTGGTCGGGGATAGCGAGTCCAAAGTTGAGCCGACGAGATCTTCAGACGCATTCTCTTGATCAGCCGGTTCGTCCACCGCCTGCAAATCTTCGTCGAATTCGTGGCCAGCAAACGCCAACGATTGCGATTCGAACGACGACTGCGTTGTTGGAGCCAGCCCCTCCAACGCGTAATTCGATGCTTCAGAGTGGATACCTTGGGCGTCGGAATCAATGCCTTGGGCGTCGGAATCAACGCCTTGGGCGTCGGAACCAATGTCATGGCTCGGCCATCCGCCGGGCGACTCGCTCGTCCCCACCCCATGTCCCTTCAATGCCTCCGAACCGGCAACATCGAGAGTCGATGGATCATCAGCCGAAACGGGCTGGCTCGACAGCCCGTACTGTTCATACTCATCTTCATCTGCAAACGCAGAACTCTCATCCACCGCTCCGAACTCGTCGTACAGCAATTCATCTTCGCTAGCGGGTGACAGACTGTCGGCAGCGTTGGAACTCTCCGTCCACCAACTCGGCAGCTGACCACCACCGTCATCGGTAACTAAGCCCGAGATGCTCCCCGGCGCCACCTCTGGCGACGCCAATTGCTCGGCAGACTGTTCACTTTCCAGTGAAAAACCATTCAATTCCGATTCCGCGCCATACTCTAAGGAATCGCCGGCATTCGTCGATTCCGCATGTTCATTGAATACAGGATCTCCAGTTGTTGGAGGCGATTCCTCTTCCCAGGCCTCTGTTGCAGTCGAACTAGTTGCGAATGCGTCGTCGGTCTCAATGTTCACTGCAGCTGGAATGTCGGGCTTCGCGAGTGCTTCCTCAGCTGGCTCCTCTTGGCCGGCAGCGAGCGAGTGAGTCGCGAATGCCGATTTCACCGCATCATGCGCCAACTTCGCTCCATGTGCAGCCATGTCGGTTGCTGGAGGGCTGATTGCTCCGGAATCCGCTAACGGCAATTCTTCCGATGACTGCTCATCAGCAGCTCGAACCGTTTCTGCAGAGTCAATCTCGTCTGCAGCAGCTGGAGCATACTCTGTTACTTGGGCATCATCTGCAAAATCAACAAACTCCGGCGGCGGGTCCTGGGGGGACGGCTCGACATCCCAATTGCTAAAGACATCAATCCCTTCGCCAACTTCTGGCGAGTCATGTTCAAACGCAACGGCTTCAGGGGGCGGTCCCGTTTCCGGACTAGCAACTAGCGCATCTTCCAGATCAGCCGCGGCCGGATCTGGCTCTGCGTTGAAGCTCGCAAATTCAGGCCACCCATTGCTCGCTTCGCCGCGTGTGTCCGTTGGCAATTCGCCGCTCGTTTCAGTCGGCAAGACGTTTTGAACTTGGTCGCTTGCTTCGGCGAGGGCCTGCTGAATCGACTGGTCGTCTACCCACGCAGCAGCGTCCGCCGATGCACTGCCCTCATTTTCGAAGAACTGACCGGTCGTGCTGAACGCCGAGTTCGAATCCGTCGCAGCCCTGGGTTGCTCAATGGTCGGATCAGTAAGTCCCTCGGAGGCAAGCTGTTGCCCGTTGAGGTTTTCCGGCAGTTGGTCGGGTAATCGTTCCGAAGTCAGATTCGCTTGATCCTGCCATTCCTCGGCTACTTCAGGTATAGCAGCGGGATGATCAATTGAATTCCCGCTCTCGCCCGCATGGTGGCGAACCGTTGCATGGGAGTTGAGCGGTAACGCGGAAGTGGGAACTGACCGGAACGCGTCCAGTGTCTCTTGATCACAGGTCTCCTCCCAAATGTCCGTCAGGACCATGTGTTGGATTGCTGCGGCAGCATCCCAATTCTGCGAGATGGCAGCGTCGTGAATCGACTGTGCAGCTTTCAGCTGTTTGACCAACTGTTCAGCTTCCTGCGGCGATAAAGCCTCTGGTGGCTCTGCGACCCGTGCCGAGAGTTCGTCGATGGCGGACTGAAGCGATTGCAGCTTCTCGTAGATTTCCTCTGTCCACTTGTGGCTTTCTTTTTCGCTGCTGACTTGATTGTCGCGCAAGTCGCTTAGAACTGAAGAAACTGCGATTATGCCAGTTTGCAGCTGTTCGATAGCGCTGGACTGGACGCGCAGCCGTTCATCGGTGTCGGCTTTCAGCTGGTCGATCTGCTGGTTAGTCGCTGCCTCGCTTGCATCTCCCGCCTCACGTTCTTGGGCGATCAGTCGCTCTAGTGCCGTAATTTGAGCGTTGACGTCAGACACTCGTTCGCCAAGAACGTCCATGGCGGCGGCTTGGCGAGCAGCTAGAGACTCGATTTCTCGAGTGATCAGCGGTATAGGATCTACAGGTGGGTTGGCCTGCAGCTCTGCCTGCTTACGTTTTCGCGCCAAGTCTCGTTTTTTTCTAAGCTTCTTTTGCTGACGTGATTGCGTCCGCAGTTCGTCGATTGGCTCGAGCACATTTTGGATTTGGCACTCCAGCGGCTCGATCGCAGAACGCACCAGTTCAGCGATCCAATCTGGATCGACACGGCTTTCGGGCCGGTCCGCATTGATATTGCCGTCGTCATCTTGCGCAAGTATGTCGGCTGCATCCACTTGGGCAAGAGTAGAATCTGCGGCAGCGACCGAAGTATCAGCGCGACTGGCAGCCACAGTTCGCGTCGCATCGCCTGTGGCTGAATTTGCTGGCGGCTTCTTGGACTTCAGTTGAAATGGTCGCGCGAGCGTAAACTTCAATCGATCAGCTGCGTGTGCTTCTTCCTGTTGAGGGGATTCAGAACGGATATCGCGACTTAGTTCGAATCGATGGCGCCCTATTTCGAACGTGCTGGGCGAATCGGTCAGTAGGATCTCGTTTACCGCGACTCCATCACGCATGAGTTTTGGCGCCAGTGCCCGCACAAATATTTGCCGCGCACCGACCACTATAAGCGCATGAAAGGGAGCGATCCCAGGTTCCGTGCAGCGCAGCGTGCAACTGGGCGAACTTCCCAATGTACACTTGCTCTGTTTGATTAGCCACTGACTGGCAACTTGTCCTAGGTCATCGCGCAACACCAACCGTGCAGCGACCTCGCGCGACGGTGGGGGCAGGACCGTAGCATTGCTCTTGATCGGGGCTATGTCTGTTTCCGACCTCATATCGATCCGACTCCATGGAACTCGTTGGTGCGGATAGGGCACCCGGCTGCGTTAGTCAGCAGTGTTAACATTGCTAGCATCCACATGCCAGACGGAATTATCGCGCGGGCGTTTTGCGCAGGTCGCAGCAAAACTGGAAGGCTTCTGGTGGACAAAGATGTTGTACAAACCATCTTTCTCCACCGCGCACTATCCATAAGCGGCTATCGTCAGCTCGCTAGCTCGAACTGTTCGCCAAGTTATCCAAACCAGGCATGATCCAGTGGTTTAGTCCTGACTATGCCCCATATACCACTTCGGCCTCTGAGGCTGTCATTTTCACAAAATGTTGACCGTTTTCACTCAAGTTCACTACATATCGCCCGCCTGGAGAGAATATATTGCTCGCATTGAGTTGGCTGCACCGTGTAAGCGGAATTTCCATTCGCTTTACTTCGTAAGAATGATGCGGTTTCGATTAGCCAAAAAGTTGGAACGGAGGCAGGATGACACTTTCTACGATCGAGCTGCAGCTACTCGAATCCCCCCTCCCACCGCAAGTTGAGCAGTGGATTTCAGCTTGTCGCGCTCGCATCGAACTGTATTGGGACCGTTTCAAAGAGAAGCCATTACCTCAGTACATCGAGTGTGATTTTGATTTGGTGGCCAATGCGATCCACGAATGCGTCCTACGCGATTTGATCGACGGATTGCTATTCGTCGAATGGGGCTGCGGTTTCGGCGTGGTTACCGGGATCGCGGGGCTTTTGGGATTAGATGCAATCGGCATCGAAGCCGAGGAATTCTTATGTCTGCAAGCCCGACAGTTGTTTGACAAGCACGCGGTTCCTGCTGAGGTGTGGCAGGGAAACTTTCTGCCACGGGGCTCGCGCGAACTGGCAGAAGAGGAGGACCCGTTGGTCTCTTTGACTCACACCATCGAGCCCGCCTACGATCAGCATGATATGCCTTTAGACGATTTTGCGATTGTGTTCGCCTACCCCTGGCCAGGTGAAGAGCACTTCCTGCGGCTGGTATTCGACCGCTTCGCCCGACCTGGAGCACTGCTGCTGATGTTCCGAGGTCCCTACCACATCGAATTGTTTCAGAAACGATAGTGCCCATGCCCGCGCCTTGCCAAAGTTGCCTAGCGCGCCCCGTGACTTGGCTGGGCCAGCTTTCTATCAAGCTCTTTGCCGTCGAATTCGAAAACCGGCGCGAACAATTGCGTGCTACTGCGACGATCGACAAACTCAGTTCCAACGGGAATCCGAAAACTCGCCAACTGAAAAGCGCTCGATGGCACAGGTTCATTCACGGCAAAATCATCGTATTCGATGCGCACCGTACGCCGCGAAACAACCTGTTCAGTGTTGGTCAGCGGATCAGTCTCAACTTGATAAGCCTTGGTATGGGTGAAGGTGTCCACGAAGAAGGTTCCTGACGCTTCTTTCCAGCTCAGATCGTAGCGTTCCAGAGGCATCCCATCCGACAATCGCTCCGTGCTCACGCGCCTCAAGTCGTAACCAAATCGGTCGAACATGAAGATTCTCAGTCGGTTCGAACCCACTAGTTGTTCAGCGATGAAGCCGCCGCCGATCAGCGGTGTTACCTTAGTGAGATCGGAACGAACGGCGCTTAGATTCACGGCCTCTTTCCATATGTGCACCGGATGCTCGAATGGAAATCCTGCCGCGTCCAAGACAGCCTGTCGTTTGAATGCAAAATAGATCGATCCCGCACATGTACCGTCGCGCATCCACTGGACGGAATACAGGGCATCCCCATCAAACATAACCAATTCCTTGGCGATACCAGTCTCTTGCCAAGTCTCTCGCTGACCGCGTCGTTTGCTTTCCACCGGTCGTAAACGGAAGCGGTTCTCGATCAGAAAGGAAAACTTTGAGCCCGCATACTTCAATCGGATGCTGGCATCAGTGACCTCAAGCGTCTCGAGATTTTGCTGATCCACGACGACCACTTTTAGCCTGCCATTACCGGATGCACTGGTGAGGCTTGTTTCGTTTTCGATTCGCGCTGCTTGTGCCTTGGCCAGCACCTGAGCTGAAGTCTCCTCGGCCGAAGCATAACGATCGACGGTGCTCAGCGCAATTAACAAACCGCAACTGGACAGCAGGCAAGATAGCCAGTGGCTTACACTACTGGCATTGCTCTTGGGCACTCTGTTGAGGAAGCGAAATTGAATACGGTTCCTGCTCCGCCATGCAAGTGCGTCGTGAAGGTTTACGAACAACGAAATCTTACCTTTCAGAGTCACCACCGAATCAAAATAAATCTTGCTCGCAAGCTACGGATGGACGAGTTTGGAATGGTTCTTATCATAACCCGCAACCGTGAATGCCGCATTTATTATTGGAACGCAAAGCGCGGGAAGAAGGCATTCGACGGGCCACACCAGCTTCAGCGTCCCAAGCCGACAAGATTCAACATTTTCAAGGCGTTAGTCGTAGGCGTTGGTCCTGCCCGCAACTTGTAATCAAAGCGCATCTCCTCCCGGCCGTCGACCGTTTCAAAATGTTCACGAAAATGCACGATTTGACTGACTCTTTCAATCGACGGCTCAGCCGCCAAATCCAAATCGTGGGTCGACAACATCCCAACCGCCTGATATTCCAGCAGTCGCTGCACGACGGAGTCTACGGCAATTTGCCGCTCTCGACTGTTGGTTCCCTGCAAGATCTCGTCCAGCAGGAAAAACATGGGAGACTCGTTGTTGCGTTGAGCCTGCTCAGCCGCATCCACGACTTCCTTCAAACGCTGCAATTCGGCCATGAAAAACGACACCCCGTCGCGGAGGCTATCGCGAACGCGAATGCTGCTAGCCAGTTCGTACAGGTCAGTTTCCATGTGCGTGGCACAGACTGGACTTCCAGTTCTAGCAAGCAGAAGATTCAGCCCTACCGCCCTCATGAATGTGCTCTTGCCAGCCATGTTCGATCCCGTGACCAACAACAGCGGGCGAGCGCGTTCCAGCTGAAGATTGTTGGTTACATTGGCGGCATCAGCGAGCAACGGATGCGCGATTGACTCAACTCGCAACAACAGCCCCGCGGACTTCAAAGGCTCTGGAAAGGCCCACTGGCGATACTCGTCAGCCAGCGTTGCCCCGCACACCAGCGCCTCGCACGTTCCCAAACTGTGGAACCACTCCTCTGTTGAATCGCCAAATTTGCTTTTCCATTTTTCCAGTCGCTCCATGACCCGGAAATCCCAAGCAACGGTCAACTGCAAAGCCAGGTAGACAACGTAAAGCACCGGATCTCGCTGAAGATTCGCCAGCTTGACCGACGTTAGCAGTTCGGCAAAGCCCCGCACTGCCGAGCTCGGCCCATCGACTGCATCGGCGCGTATTTTCTGCAACAACCCTTCGTCAGCAGGAAGGTCAGCTAGCGAGCTGAACACTCGCGCAAAACCGAACACGGCCCGATGCTGCCCAGTGACTTGTTGAAAAACATCGTGCAACCAACTGCCCCAAATCACCGTCGCGAGAATGTTTACCAAAAAGCCAGCTCCAATAATGCCAGCCGCTACATTGCCCCAGACGGCGATTCCACTCCAAACGTAGCAACCCAACATAACCAACCCGACTAGAATCAGGGCTGGCCCGAGCAAGCTGGTCAACCTAGCTATTGGACGGGCTTTGAGCCAGTCGGGTGACCGAGCCCAGGTGGGCAGCCCTAATACGTTTTCATTGCCATCACTACAGGCCAAAATGGTCCGTATCAGTTGCAAGCGAAGATCTCGCTCGTCTCTCAACCGCCGCACGGCTTTTTGCCTTTGCTGCACTTCCGGCCAAGTAGGTGGCTTCAACAACCACGCCTGAACCGTGCGCCGCCCAGGGGGCGTGATCGCCAACGAGAAAAATGCCAGCAGACTGGCTGGCCCGGCCAAGTCCAAATCATCGGCGATCCGGCTGTCGGCGAATTCCGCCATCAGCGGCTGGAGCGTGGTGCCGCTCCAATCCCGATCGAGACGCGCCAACATGCGCGTAAACAGGCGTACGTCCGATCGCCGTTCAACTGTTTCGCGGCGAATGTGCTCGCTGCGAATCAGCGCATAGAGAAAGGCGACCACAGCTGCCCAACCCGCCGATTGTAAGAAGACGCGATATTGGTCGCCAGCGTATCCCAGGAACAGGCAGACAACTGCGAAAGCAAACACAGCCGTACGAATCCATACGTACCGGGTGCTGCTCGCGTCCAATAGCGCGATTTTTTCGCGAGCAATCGACAATTCTTGCGCGTAGCGTTGTCGTGCTGAAACATTCTCGGCGCTAGGCGATTCCGTATGCGTTGCTGGCAGCATATGGTCAAATTGCTTCAATATGAAGGCTACGCCGTCGTCGTTCCTCGCGGCGAACATCGTCGATCAGACCGGCAATCTCGGGGACCTTGTCAATTCCCTGCAGCACCAGCTCGGGGTGCGTTCGATCGCTGCCGGTAAGTCGAATTGTGCCAACTCCAAGCATGCGTTGAATGATTCCTTGGGAGTAGCTGACATCGTCGATATCGATTACTTCGATACGATCCGTCTGTCGTAACAGAATGCCTTTTTGATGCAGAAATCGCTGCGTCGTCAGCTCGTAGTGCATACTGAATCGGCGATAGAGGTACAGTCCAATTGCAAAACACCACCACAACAAGATCACGGCCCCGGCAATTAACCAAGCATTGCGTGTGCCAGGAGCCAACAGCCCCACTCCCACCAGGATGGCGATCGCCCCCAAAGCAGACAAAAGCCACGTTCCGTACATTGCCTTGGGTGAATAACCTCCCTGCCACAGACTCTTTTCACTAGCCGAGTTGCGTTGCGATTGCATCTTTTCTGCAGCGGCTGCTTCAAAGTTACTTCGCGGTTGAGAATCCGATTCTCCAGCCTGGCCTTCGCTAGTCATACTCTTAGATCCCGTTGGTAAGGTTTTTTAAATGGGTTGACTATGTTCGTAAATCTGTTTCGTTGAACAGAAGTGGTACTTGCCGGTTACGCATGAAATGAACTGAATTATTTACGCTTCATCTACCAAGTGAGTGAGCCGGACGGCCAAGTGAGTGAGCCGGACGGCCGCTCCTTGACGGAGTGCAGGCTGCTAGTGTCACAAATCGTAATTCCTATACCATATCAGCCTCTAGCGCGCTAGTGTCACAAATCGTAATTCCAATGCCACATCAGCCTCTAGCGCGCTAGCGTGCTGTTCCGTCAAAAACCGCGTGCTAGCTAGCGCACTGCGGCTAATTTTGCGGAAGGATTACGTGGAACTGAGTTTCCAATTCTTGACACTAGCGTGCGGTTACGTCACAAACCGCGTGTAGCGCACAGCGGCTAATTTTGCGGAAGGATTATGTGGAACTGAATTTCCAATCCTTGACACTAGCCTGCGGTAACCTGCCTCAACATTCGTCTCAGCTGATAGTCTGAACTACGTCCGAGAGAAAACAAGGCAACTTTTCGGCGGGGTAACGTCCACGTGAGGCGGTGTCGCTCCCCCGAGAACATTCTACGTAAAATGGCTGCTAGCAACATGCGATAACTCAGCATTCTACATGCTAAATCATCATCGCTCGTTAGCGAGATACCGGCAAGTGGCTGCTGCCAGCATCGAAATCCAGGCATCAAGCGGCGCTGAATCGGCTCTATCCAACAGCTACAGTTCAGCACTACCACCGTTTTGGGCGTGGCCTGACTGCAGCCAATCGATTAAGCTTATACCGTCTGCGTTTCATATTCAGAGCAAAAAGATCGCTCAGATCCCTATGTCCAATAATGCAGGCTCAAGCGAGCTGAAGTCGACGAAGCCGAGTCAGAATCTGGATTCGGCCGGATCGGGATTTCAATAATCAACTGTTGGCGAGATCCATTTCTAAGAGGCTCTAGTATGTTTTGCCCAAATTGCGCCGCAGATAACGACCGTGTAATCGACTCAAGAGCCAGTGAAGATGGCCGAGCGATCCGGCGGCGAAGATGCTGCAATCAGTGCAAGAAGCGATTCACGACTTACGAACGCGTCGAACAGTACACGTTGCATGTAAAGAAGAAGGACGGAGTGCGTGAACCATTCTCGCGAGACAAACTGTCGCGTGGGGTCGAACGCGCCTGTTGGAAGCGGCCCATCGACGGCGAACGCATCCGGGATCTGGTGACCTGCGTCGAGGCGGAAATTACGGCTGAATACGAGACCGAGATTCCCAGCAGTGTGATTGGTCGCATGGTAATGCAGCAGTTGGCTGAGCTGGATCAAATCGCATACGTGCGCTTCGCGAGCGTCTATCGCGAATTCAAAGACGTGGAGGAATTCGTCGCCGAACTGCAACCTCTCCGCTCCCCATACTCCAAGTAGCCGTCAACAGCTCCGTTCCTCTCGCGGGTAGGTCTCATAACGTGGCCGCTATCTTTGTCTTCATTGGTCGCGACCTATACTAAAATCGGCCACGGACAATAGACACTCTTTGGCAGGCGAGCTAGGCAGGTCCTCGATCAAACTTTTCGCACGGTTTACGCATCGGCCAGCCATTGCCAGCGTATATTCGCTGGCGTCTGAGGCATCCAGCCAGGCTCGCACGCGTTCAAAACGTACTTGCTGATCGCTTTCCCCAGCCAGCAGCACCAATAGATCCTCGCGCTCGCCAGCTGGTAACGATTCCAACAAACGGATCAATGGCAGAGTTGCCTTGCTCTGCTGCAAGTCGTTCCCGAGCGCCTTGCCAGTGTTAGCGGTTCCCCAATAGTCCAGCCAATCGTCGTAGATCTGAAAGGCCACACCAAGCAGCAAGCCGAAACGATCGAGCGCCCGTTGCCTTGCCAACGTGGCACCTGCCCATCGGCTGCCCAGCCGACAGCTGACCGCGCAGAGTGCGCCAGTCTTTTCAGCCAGGATTCTACGATAATTGCGACCATCGATAAGCCAATTGCCCGCCGATAGCTGCTGTAGCAGTTCTCCTTCGCACAGGCGAGTCGAGGCCGCAGCAATGTGTCGCGCGACCCAAGCAGACTTGCATGAGGCGGCCACGCCGTAAGCTCTCGTAAACAAAAAATCTCCCAACAAGATTGCCGATGCGTTGCCAGATCGACTACAGATCGTCGGGCGATGCCGACGCTCGAGAGCTGCGTCCATAACATCATCATGCACCAGACTGGCGGCATGAACCAGCTCGACAGACGCGGCAATGCAGTGCAGGTCCCGCTTTCGAGGCCGGTATTCGGTGTCTGCGCAACCCTCCAAAGCTTTGGCGGCCAAAAGAACGAGACACGGTCTGAGCCGCTTTCCTCCTAAACCAGTCGCTTGCTGCCCGAGTACCCCCACCAATTCGTGGCGGCTTGCCAGACTTCGCTCTAACAGCTGCTCAACAGCTTGCAGATCATCGTTCAGTAGCTGCCTAACCCGCGATAGCAAGTTACCAGCGTTCTGCTTTTCGGCACCAACAGCGAACTCTGATACTCTAACGGCGTTTGCGGCCTCGGGTACCGTGTCATATTCACTTTCACGTAGATGCACGCTCGTAGTCCCCTCGTTTGCCCCCAGACTTGCGCAGCAACTGGACCGACTCCAGTACCATCGACCGATCGCTCGATTTGCACATGTCGTAAACCGTCAGTCCCGCAATCGAGGCCCCAACCATGGCCTCCATTTCCACACCCGTTTTGCCAGTCGCCCGCGAAGTCACTTCAATTGCCAACCGCTGCTCGTCCACCCAGTGGAAGCTGACATCCACACTCTCTAGCAACAAGCTATGACACAAAGGGATCAGTTCGTCAGTTCGCTTGGCCGCGCAGATTCCCGCGATCCGCGCGACCTGCAGCACGTCGCCCTTGGCCATCGAATTGGCACGTATCGCCTGCCCAGTTTTAGCATCCATCACACAAACAACGGCAGCGGTGGCGCTGCGTACCGTCTCCTGCTTCTCGCCAACATCCACCATCTTGGCTTTCCCAGAATCATCGATGTGTGAGAATGGCGAGTCTGTCATAAGTCTTGTCTCTATGTGTCTTGTCTCTACTGTGGTAACCGAGAATCCGAGGTAAATGTAACGCGATGGCCACTCATTTTGACCAAAGAAAGGCCTGGGTAACTCATAGGACAGTGGCCCATTTGGCGCCTTATGGCACTCCAACGGCGGGCCCGAGTGTAACGCAAAAAAGCTCACTTGTCGCGAATGACAAGTGAGCTTTTCGTGCAATTGCATTTAACTTTTGGCTGAAGCCGAGGCGAGCAGTTGAAGCAAGTCAGATTCGAAACTGAATCTAAACCAACTCTTTCTTGCCACCAATCAGTGTTCGTAGTCTTTCTGCGAGCAGACGTGCGTCAAACGGCTTCTTGAACGTCTCGTTGATCGCCGAGCGATCAAAGCTGAACGTCTGGCCGTCGTCAGGCAGCAATGCGATTAGTACGATTTCGATGAAGTCGTTGTTTTTACGCAAGTTTTGACAAATCTGAAGTGCTTCCACTTTGCCGATTGAAAAATCGACAATCATGCAGTCGGGATGGAAACTTTCAGCTTGGATGCCCGCCTCGAAACCGCTTGCCGCTGTACCAACCTTGAAAGCCTTCTCTGGCGGCAATTCCCGCTTGAGATTTTCAATCAAAACTTGGTCCTGAGCAACGATCAAGACTTTGGCCATTGCCTCATCTTCAAG
>JAGQPR010000237.1 GCA_020426625.1 Planctomycetales bacterium | reverse complement strand
ACAATATGCCGTCAGTAATAGAAACGACATTCATCGGGAGAGCTAGTAACTAGCGCACTGCGGCTAATTTTGCGGAAGGATTACGTGGAACTGAATTTCCAATTCTTGACACTAGAGGGTGGGGTTTCAACGGCCCTTTTGCATCCTCCGACGGACTTACTCGGGCCAGACGCCGGTAAATACCTCCTCGGCGCCGCCCGTCATGAAAACGTGTTCGGACTGAGTATCCCACCTCAGTCGTAGGTCGCCGCCGCGCAGATGGTTCACAATCTCTAGATCGGTGCGTCCGGTAACGTAGCCAGCGACGCAAACGGCGCTGGCACCAGTTCCACACGCCCAAGTTTCGCCAGAGCCTCGTTCCCATGTCCGCTGTCGCACTTCTCTTCGAGAGATGACCTCCACGAATTCCACGTTGGTGCGTTGGGGGAAATGCGGATCATTCTCGATCAAAGGTCCAACGCCTAACACTAGTTCGTCGCTGGCTTCGGGAACAAAAATAACGCAATGTGGATTACCCATCGAAACGGTCGTCAACTGCAGAGGTATACCGGAGAATTCCACGGGAAAGTCGACCAGAGGCTCATTCGAAAACGTAGTTGGAATTTGTCCAGGGGCTCGCTTGGCAACACCCATATCGACGGTAATCAGCTTTGCCCTACCCTGCTCGATGGTCAACTGCAAGCTTAGTACACCGTTGCCGGTCTCAATTTTCAAGGATTCATTGCGGCAAATGTCGTGGTCGTAGACATACTTGGCCACACAGCGAATGCCATTGCCACACATTTCAGCTTCGCTACCGTCTGCATTGAACATCCGCATGCGCGCATCCGCGATTGAACTTGGCTCAATTAAGATCAGTCCATCGCCGCCGACTCCAAATCGCCGATCAGCAATTTTGGGGGCAAGTACGTGCGGTGGTTCGGGCAAGCTCTCTTCGAAGCAATTGACGTAGACATAGTCGTTGCCAGCGCCATGCATCTTGGTGAATCGCATTTTCTAAGAACGATCCTTTCGTTAGAAGGTAAGGAGACCGCTTCGAGATTGCCAAACGACGACCCGCAG
Organism: Planctomycetales bacterium; assembly: GCA_020426625.1. Taxonomy (GTDB): domain Bacteria; phylum Planctomycetota; class Planctomycetia; order Pirellulales; family Pirellulaceae; genus Aureliella. Next base: position 11,161 of record JAGQPR010000237.1, on the reverse strand, counting down.
CATGAATACCTCAGACTAATGGATCCTGCTCATGATGCCAAGCTTATCTACGGCAGCCAGCGATGACTTCTTGCCAGCGATGACCCTGCTAGCCACGATTCACCGCGCTGCGGGGACACGTGGCCCTGTCGCTTTGAGTTAAGCACCAACGCACAAGTTTTCTGATACTCGAACAAAGGTGGCTCGCGCCAAGGCGGCTAATATTCGGAAAACCTCTGCGTGGATGCCTGGCTTAGATGCAGTGGGCTTAACCTACGAAGTCGATTTGGCTGGGCGGCTCGTTGGGCAGTATCGCGCACTGGATCGAATCGGAATCGCCTTCCGTCGTCACGTCGTTTTGATCCTGATGTCGTTGGTCGGCGTCTCTCCCATCAGCCAAACCGTCACCTTGCCCCTGGGCATCGCGATCGGCATTGGCATCACCGGTGCCCTCCAATCTGGCGTCCGCGGCACCTGCTGACTGGGCGGAGTTGCCAGCTGGTCCAGCAGTGTCTTTCGCCGTGGCCTGCGCCGCCACGCTCGCTGCTTGGGCGGCCGAAAACGAGGGCTGAATCTGCATGGGAATTGGCTCCCTTTGCTGAAGGAAAACGGCGTTGGCGATTCTAAGATCGTCATCATGGCCGCTCGATCATGAACTTTCGGTGGTTTGCCCGGCTATTCCATCGCGGATCGTGATTGGTCAGCCGTGTTTGATGTTCGCATTATTCGCATTCGGTGTTAAGGTAAGCATCCACGCAGAATTTTCCCGACACTTCTCGCCAATCGCTGTTACCACTAGCTCTCCCGTCGGGGCCTGTCAGGGAGGGCGAGTCGCGCTCGGCACTAACGGCCTTCAGCGAGGAGTGTCGTTATTCCGCACGATTAGTTGCTTTGGCGTTCGAGCATCAGAAAACCTGTGCGTTGGTGTTCTTATGAGACTGCGTGGGGCATTATTGACGCCACGGAATAAGGCGGCGTTTTCCTGGCGGCTCCGCTAGTTCGGGGAACATTTGTTGGACGGCTGAGAACTGTGGGAAGGTGCGGCGTTGCATATTTGGATTGTCGAGAGTGCCGTTCACTTCGATCATCAAAAATGTCGCATAGGGTGATTCTGGGATAATGTCCGAGACCAAGCTGGAAATTGGTCGGCGGCCGACGTAGCTGTACAATTGCAACTCTACGTTGCGATGCAAGTCTGTCCAACCTTCGCCTCGCAGTCGCAGAGCATCTCCGTCGCAGGCGATCTTTAACGGAATACGATCCCCATCGATGGCGAACTCAATATCGGCACTTTGAAAGGCGGAATCGTCCTTGGCGTTGACTGAGGCGGCTCGTAACAGGCGGATCATGAAAGGTAACTGGAAAAGCTTGGCATCACTTAAGTGGATGTTTCCTTCGCCACTCCAGGTATGCGTGCTCCACGGTATGCCGTCGAATTTAAGCGAAGCATTGCACAGCGCCTGTGCAGATGCCTGATTGACGCCCACGTCCTGTAGCAATGAATTGAGTTCTGCGTTTAACAAGTTGGCATCGAGATGGAATTCACCCAAGTTGCTTAGCGAGCCTTGGCCGGAGAGAATCAACTGTCCAGCCAACGCCTTGGAAGTCAGCTGGGGGTAGGGGTTGGCTAATGTGGGTTCCACTTGAACGGCATTCTCCCCAAAGAAAAGGTTGCTTCCTCTTAGAGCGAAGGGGCCGCGAAGCGATGAGATAGGAATCCCCTTAACCGTCATAGCATCCATGCTGAGGATTCCTGAGCCGTCCAAACGACTTCCGTCACTAGCGCCCTGCATCCACACGGTACCACGCATGTCGGAGATCGTCTTGCCATCTCCCAGTTGACCGTTTTCAATATCAAAGTTGCAATCCCAGTTGGTCAAAGGACTGGATACAGTATCGTTGGCGAAGACGATCTGACTCTTGCCCATAACGCTGATTGGACCGCGAAAGTCGATTTTTACTAGCGAGTCGCGGATGGAACGTGGCAGGGCATTGAGCAAGAGACGGTCAACGACCAGCCGAGTGCGCGGCAACCACTCGACACTGGCTTGCCAGCGACCGTCGCTTCGTGGTGTACACTGGCCATGCAAGGCGATGCGGCTGGAGCCATTGGATCCAGAAACGCGTTTGATCGATACCAGTCCAGAGGTGTAGGCGATTTCACATGCGACATCCGAAAGCGGATAGGGAAAACTGCGCGGCTTAATGCGTAGCGAGCGTCCGCTGTCACTGTTAGATGCACTGTCCTCTTCGATGTTGACAAACGTCTGAACAGATTCCTGCTCCTGGGATCGGCTGATCAGCACCTGCACGCGGTCGACTGAACCAGAGGGCTGTAGCTCTGCCCAAACCTGTTGAGTGTCTGTCGGTAGAGCCTTCTTCAGTTCTTCTTCTAATGGCAAGGCAAACGCATCGAATTTTAGTTTGAACGGAAGCGGACCGCTGCTGACCGCTTGCCAGCTGCCTGAGCAGAGTATGCTGCCAGAATCGTTTCGCCCTTCAAATTGATCGAGTACCCAATTATTGTCCTGGCCGTAGATTCGTCCCCGCACATCATGGATCGGATAAGGAAACGCATCGTAGTTGAGATTCGCGTTGAAAATATTCGCATCCAACGTTCTACTCCAATTAGCTTGTTGCGCCGTTGTCCGCCGCAGCGAAAGCTCCTTGACTTGCACCGTTCCTGTCGGGTGTAGCGAGCGAACAAACAATTCTGTCGGAGTGGTCGGCGCCCCGCTGGGTGTCAGTGCAGCGACCAGTTGTTCATCGATCGCAATGGGACCAGCTGAATTTCCCTGCAGCCAACCGATCCATTCACCATCTTGCTGCGACAGGCTGAAGCTGGCTGCAATCCCCTGACCGCCAGCACTACCAACCATACCGCTACTACTAACCGTGCCATTTTGGTAAGTCACAGGGCCGGAGATTTTGGTCACCGGATAGGGGAATAGCCAGGGGTTAAGTGACAGGTTGTTGCATCTGAGAATGGCTGAGGGAGTCCACGTTTGACCATCGTAGCTGAGCGTTATCTCGCCACTGACCTGGCCGTCCAGCTGAAGTTTGTCCCACTGATCCCGCAGTTTTTGCGGCAATGAACCATACAGTCTGCGATCCAATTCCATGTCGCGGGCCGTGGCGCGGATTTCGACCGGACTTCTGGGGCTGAAACCAGCAATGTCCGCACTTACCACAAACTGAGTGCTGCCGCTGCGCGCTGCCAGCTCCCGCAATTGCAGCATGGCATTGTCGCAGTAAAAACCGCCATGGATGTCATCCAGCGGATAGGGCAGCCGGTCATCTTCCAGTTCACCGGATTGGATGGAGCCGCGAACCAGAAACCGGGGTACCTGACTTGACCGCGAAGCCAACTTAAAACCGCAAGTTACCGAACATTCCAAGCCTCCCAATTGCGTCATCCGCTGGGAAAGCTGCACCGGTAACTTGTCGAGCAATTCTGGGGAAAAATAGAGTGAATTAACGCTACCGCTCGCTTGCCACTCCTTGGTGATTGAAGAATAGTAACCGCTAACGCTGAACGAATCTAACAGCCCGCTACTTCCACCACTCAGTTCCAATTCGCAGTCTTTGTCTTCAGGGGCATCAGCGTTCAATCGCTTGGGACCCAGTGAGCCGTTGATGTTATGCAGGACAATCGACTGCGACTCGGCTGGAATGCCTTGGAAGAGTGCGAGCATTGCATCTTGAAATACGATTTCCAAAGAGGCAGCGCCCTCTGGCTTGGCTGTGGGACGCAAGGCTTGCACGCTCCACTGGTCGTCTGCTTGTGGCCACACGGAAAGCAGGGCCCCATGGATCACAATTTGTTTGACGCAAATAGTTTGCTGCGCCCAATCGGTGATGTCGAAGTCCCCAAGAATCTCGATGCGTTGCGCGGAGAAGACCTCTTCTTGGTCGCGCGAAGCTCGGTTGAACAAACGAAGGTCTGACACGACGATCTTGTCAGGCGTTTCCGCGATGACGCGGCCAACGTGAATGCGCGATGCTGGGAAAGTCTTCAGTAAGTGTGTTACGACAGCGTTTCTTAGCCCCCGATCGTACTGCTGCAAAAACACGCGGTAGCACAATACCGTGGCCACACAGGCGAGTACAATCGCCAGCATCGTCAGGGGAAAACCAGGGTCGTGCGTGCAGCGCTTGGCAGATGGCGTCGCGGATTGATTAGGGGACGACGTGCGCGACCCGGCAGCTAAATCTGGTTGCCGCTGATCGTTACGTTCGGTTGCGTGTCGCTGACGCACTGCCTGGGGATCTTTTCTTCAAGTTGGGATCGCCGACTGGGGCGAGGAATTTTCCGATGCGAAATTCGGCTATCGCGCATCCAGCAACAGCGCACAGCACAAACATGGCTGGCTCGCGGTAACGAATAGAGCCTACAAATACCATGTGGAGCGCACTGAAGTAAAGGCAAGGTACCCAGCATAAACCCAGCAACCACGGCGTCTGTCGCAGATGTCGCAGCGACCAAACCAATGCCAGCAATAGGACGCTAAGACAAGATCCGCTCAAGGCCAAGCGAATGGTAAAGGAACTGACTTCACCACCATCGGGCCACAGACTCCAGGTTCGCCTTAATTTGATAACTGCCAACTTAGCGGCTTCCCACGGTGAAGTGCCGGCCCATGCCAAAGCCTTATTCATCGCGAGCTGGTTGATGCGCCACTCCAGCGTACTTTCCAGTGGGCTGTTCGGTTGTCCGCTCACTTGGTCAACGCGCTCGTTCGCCAGTTTCTCCAAGACCAGCGCATCTTTATCGGTCTGCTCGGCCAGCAGGTCCTGCATGAACAACATGCCTTCGTCACTGGAACCCGTTGCCCCAGCGTGCCAGCCGTCATATAAGCTCGGGCCAACTTGCAATGTGGTGGGTACAAACTTGCCAGTGATCAGCGCGTTGCGGATCCACCAAGGCGACATCGTGACGCTCAGTCCAATGCATGTCAGCAACAACAACCACAGCACGCGACCACGCTGCTTGCAGACAACCAACGCTATGAAGCTAGCAAAAGGAGTAAACAAAAGCCAACTAGGGCGCGCGAGTATGGCCAGGCCAGCCACGCCACCGGCCGCTAGCGGATAAAAGCTATGATTGGGATTTGTTGCCTGCTGCCGCCAGGCCACATGCCACAGCAGGAGATTGGCAATCATCAGCGGCATGAAAATGGCTTCGCTCAAGATCACGGCACTCATGCCGATCGCGCTGGGGTAGCAGGCGGCGACAATGCCTGCAATAACGGCCGCGCGAGCTCCGCTCAGTCGTCGCGCTAGGATCATTAACAGACCGACAGCGGCGGTACCAAACACACAACCCAGGATGCGGGCGGCCAGTACGGCTGAAGAAGAATTCGGTATCCAAGTGAATGGAGCCAAAACGATGGGATACAACGGGGCCCGAAAAACTCGGGCATTGTCACTGCCATATTGGTAGGCCAGCCCCGCGCCAAGGTTTTCTGCCAAAGTCCAATAACTGTGGCTGTCTCCCACGCGGAATAGTCGGTTTTCAGATTGCGCCGTGTAATGCCAGTATCCGGCCGCAGCGATCCGTATCAACAGAGCGAACAGCAGGACCAGCAGCGTCGTGCGGCGCTCAGGAAACGAGTTTTCCATAAAGATTCGAGCGAGAATGGACCGTCGATCGGGGAGCCGTTGAAACAGTAGACTTCAAAAAAAACTCAATTCCTACGCGACGGACGCTTGCTTCGAGGCAACAGAACGCAGGCGTTGCTGCCCAGATGTTCGGACCAATGCATTGGGGCTGAGGGGCAAACTGCTGCGGCGGTGAGCTAGGTCGTCGCATCCACGCAGCGCGATGCCTACCAAGTGGCCGCCAAAGGCGAGCGAGAGTTTCAAAGCCCGATCTAGTTTAGCTGTGATACCTGCGTTGGGAAGACAATCTAGATTGCCAATCCGCTCCGGACTGTCTAAATGCATCGTAGGTGGGGCAAAGCCATCTCGCAGGGCCAGGGCAGTCAGAGCTAGCTCAATGCTGCCAGCGGCGTTGATCAAGTGTCCCAGCACTGCTTTGTTGCTGCTGATGACCACTTCGTCTGCCTGCCTACCAAGCGCGCTGCGTATGGCCAATAACTCGCTGCGGTCATTCTGTTCGGTGCCAGTGCCATGAGCGTTGATATACTGCGGGCCCTGTGACTGCCAATGGGCCTTGTGGACGAGCCGACGAATCAACTCGGTGAGCGTTTCTGCCGCGTCGTCTAGTCCGGTAACATGATGCGCCTGACACAGGGTCTGCATGGCGGCCAGTTCAGCATAGATGCGAGCACCGCGGGCAATGGCAGTGGATTTGCGTTCCAGCACCATCATGGCAGCTCCTTCGCCGATGACGAATCCGCTGCGTGTCGTGTCAAACGGCCGGCACGCATTGCCCGCTGTTGGGCCTGACGAAAGGACGCCCATGCGATTGAATGCTGAGTAAACCAACTCAGTTACTGCGTCCGACGCGCCGCATAGCGCGAAATCAGCTTGATTCGACTGCAGCATTCGGGCAGCTGCGATTGTACTGACCAAGCCGCTCGCACAAGCGGTCGTGTGGCACAGCAGAGGTCCTTGCAAATTGTGTCGGCGAGCCACAATTGTGCTGGCGCTACACGGTAGGAATTCGTCCCACCAACGGTGCTGGCCAGGCAGTGGGGCTTTGTCGCGCTCTGCCGCAGATTGATAAACGTAGCCAATGTCGCCGAATTGAGCAGAAATGCTACATGCGAAACGGCTTCGATCGATTTCGCTCCAGGGAATGTCCGCATCGGCCAGGGCCTCGTCCGCAACATGTTCGCTCAATCGCACTGATTTTAACGAAGTCGAATCGCCTTCCAGCCAGTCGATCATAGCGCATGGCTGGGTTAGTTGCCCAACGCCGTCTTCACTAGTTGTGCGACGGATATTGCAAATTCCTTGCTGGATTCCCTGCCAGACTTGTTCCCGCGTAGAACCAATGCTGGCGGCGATGCCAATCCCCGTAATGACGATGGGCTCCTCGTCGATCGGTGCCGGTTGCGGGAACCGTAGGATGATTGGTTCGGCTGAGGCCATGATTGAGGAATCGGTGCGAGTAAAGCGGGTTAGTTGGCCCGATTAGGGGCAGGCCGTGAATTCAGCTGCTTCTGGTTTGCTATCGCACATTTTAGGACTGCCTGCAAGGTCACATTTTTTGCCGTCAGTCCACAGGTACTTAAGCTTTCGAAGCAACAAAGGGCTTCTTGCGACCTGGGTATAAAGTCCGGCAGAACTCGCATTTCGTACCATCGCACCCCCTGGCCGTGCAGTGCTCGCGGCCATAGAAAATGATTTGCAAGTGCAGTTTGTTCCAAACGTCGCTGGGAAACAAGCGCTTGAGATCAGCCTCGGTTTGCTTCACATTTTTGCCGTTGGTTAGGCCCCAGCGCTGGGCCAATCGGTGAATGTGAGTGTCCACGGGAAATGCGGGGACACCGAACGCCTGAGCCATAACCACCGATGCTGTTTTGTGCCCCACGCCCGGCAGCTGTTCCAGCGATTCGAAGCATTGGGGTACCTGACCGTTATGTTTCTCAATGAGAATCCGGGACAATTCGCGGATGGACTTGGCCTTGCGCGGTGCCAATCCCAAAGGACGAATCACTTTCAATATTTCCGATTCACTGACTTGGCTCATCGACTGCGGATTATCTGCCAATTCCCACAATTGCGGCGTCACTGAGTTGACCATCTTGTCCGTGCATTGCGCACTGAGCAACACTGCGATCAGCAACGTAAATGGAGTGTCATGGTCCAGCGGAATAGGCGTAGTGGGATACAGCTGGTTCAACCGGCGCTGTACCCATTCCGCTCTTTCTTTCCTGCGCATGCGTTGTTCCAGGTTCAGATGGGACCCCTTCTAAGCCGTTTAATGTCTGACATCAGCACCGAAGCTCGACGAGACGGCCATAGATGTTATCATGTTGAAGCGAAACCGGCTTCTCCGGTCCGCTGTTCGGGTAGCTGAAACGCAACCAGCCTCACCAACGTTTGCTGGTCCGCCAGAGGCCTCGCGGACCCAGCAAACCAAATTGAAACTATCCTACCTCTTGACCTCTGGAGTTCTCCTGATGCCTAAACAAAATCGTCGCAAGTTTATTCGCAATGCACTGGCCACCACGGCTTCTGCCTCCGTGCTGGCCAATTCACGCTTTGTGCATGCTCAGGACGGGCAACCTGCTGAATCCAAGTCCCCAAATTCGCAGTTGAGCGTCGTCGTTGTGGGTGTCAACGGGCGTGGCGGTGAGCATATCAGCCAAATGCTCGGCGCAGAAGCCGTAACGATCACTCATGTGTGCGACATTGACTCCGCTGTAGGCGATCGTCGTGCCAAGCAGATCTCAGACAAGCAGGGCAAGGCACCGAAAATCGAAACGGATATTCGCCGAGTACTGGACGACAAGTCGATTGACATGGTCACCATCGCTACTCCCAACCACTGGCATGCCCTGGCCGGTATTTGGGCCATGCAAGCTGGCAAAGATGCCTATATCGAAAAGCCGGTGTGCCAGAACGTTGCCGAAGGAGCCGCATTAATCGCTGCCGCGCGAAAATACAATCGCATGTGCCAAGTTGGCACCCAATGTCGCAGCAGCCGCGCAGTTCAGGAAGCTATTCAGTTTATGAACGAGGGCGGTATCGGCGACGTCAAGTTTGCTCGCGGACTGTGCTACAAACGTCGCAAGTCAATTGGGGCTCTAGGTGACTATGAAATTCCCAGCAGCTGCGATTTCAATTTGTGGAGCGGACCTGCTCAGTACACTACACCCAAGCTGACTCGCCCACAATTCCACTATGATTGGCACTGGCAGCGACAGTATGGCAACGGTGATTTGGGCAATCAAGGACCACACCAGACGGATATTGCTCGCTGGGGGCTTGGAATTGATTCGCATCCCAGCAGCATTATCAGCTACGGCGGACGATTAGGTTACCAGGCCGAGCGCAAGGACCCGACGTATACCGACGCTGGGGATACGGCCAATACCGAAGTCTCGATCTATGACTACGGTGATAAGTGCATCGTGTTTGAAACACGCGGCCTAAGCGTCGATGATTCGGCTGACGATGAACTAAACAGATTGTTTGATTCCACCCGCGGCAACAAAGTTGGCGTGGTTTTCTACGGTAGTAACGGCTACGTCGTTCAACGCGAATACACCTACTGCATTGCATTCGACAAGCAATTCAATGTGATTCGCGAATTTAGGGGCGGTGGCGATCACTTTGGCAATTTCATCGAGGCCTGTCGCCGCCGCGATAGCAGCTTGTTGGCCGCCGACGTCCGCGAGGGGCACCTGTCTGCCGGAATTAGCCACCTAGGAAATATCTCCTACTACTTGGGAGAAGATAACCGCGTGTCGAACGGCGAGTTGCGTGATGCTCTGTCTAAAGTCAAGAGCCTGGACGACAATTCAGCCACTCTGGACCGCACCATTGCCCACTTGGAAAAGAACGGGGTAGACCTGCAGAAATATCCAATGTCGTTGGGGCCCATGTTGGCCTTTGATCCAGAGAAGGAGCTCTTCACGAATTCGGACGCCGGAAATGATCTGCTGACCCGTGAATATCGAGGTGAATTCGTGTGCCCGACGGCTGACAAAGTTTAGGGCTGAGCCGAGAATGGCTACTTAGCTTGGGCCCTGGGTAAAAGTAACTTGGGCATTTTTCATCTGCCTCTCCCATGCCGCGCAGCAAAAAAGCATGGGAGAGGACAGAGATGAGGGACAAGAATGAGTTGCTATCGCATTTCCGCCTGGTCCTCAAGCTAACTTTCTGCCTTTGCCTCAATGTCTCATAGATGCATCTGGGGCAAGCATGGCTGAGGCAGACAAATGACTTAGCAACTCGCCCGCAGTAGCGCGCTTGTACGAAGCGTGTTCCGAGTGTTAGACGCCCAGGCGCGGGGGGCTGCGGTTTGGGACCCCCGCAGAATTCCAATTCAAGCGAATTGAATTCTGGGCGAGGGTTAGCAGGGAAAACTTGTTTGCTCAAGTAGCAAACGGTGCTGGCTCACCATTCAGCTCAGCGAGCGCGTTTCCGGCGGCTCGCTGTTCTGCGTCTTTCTTGGTGCGCCCCCATGCTGGCGTGAAGCGTCGATTCTTGATCTCAGCGGTTATCTGGAACATCTTGCTGTGGTCAGGGCCAGTTTCACTGAGCAAGCGATAAACAGGAGCAGCTCCGTGATCTCTCTGCGACAGCTGCTGTAAGACTGACTTATGGTTTCCAATGGAATGCCCAAGTACCGCCTGCTGCAATTCGACTTGCATCGATCGCAAGATGAATTCGCTGGCGGGAGCCAGTCCTCCATCCAAATAGATGGCAGCGATGATTGCTTCGAATACATCCGATAGCAGACTCTTGGGAACACTGGTCGCCTGAAGCATTCCTTTGCCAAGAATCAAGCACTCCTCCAAATCCAAGTCGCGGCTGACGCGTGCGCAAACGCGGCGGCTGACGACGGCGGATTTGATTTGAGTCAATTCGCCCTCCAGATACTCCACATGCTCTTTAAACAACCATTCGCAAATGGTGAATCCCAGGATGGAGTCTCCCAGAAACTCCAATCGCTCGTTGGATGCGAGCCGGTTGACAGCCCCCGAAGCGTGAGTCAGCGCCGAAAGCAGCAGCGATTCGTTAACGAAGCAGTAGCCGATCCGCTCCTGACATAGTTTCACCTTTTCCGCTTCCGTGAGGGATCGTAAGCCATCAGACATTGGGTTGGTGTTTTTCGTGAGGCCGCGGGGTAGTTGCTGGGCAGTTCCTGCTAGCCGAAAGAGTGGTTTTTGCGGTGAGCACCGTACAAAAGCAAAGACAAGGCTGGCCAGTCACTTTGGGTGACCTAGTATTGGACAGCGATACGATATTGTACAGCACGGGGATTCCTTTGGTGTTATCTTCAACCATTCTTTTAACGATTGTAGCAGCCGGAATGCTCGTCATATCCGGAACAAGATTTGCCGTGGATGGGATCTCTTCCGGTAGATCGCATCGTTGGGCTCGTATTAGTCGGTCAAAGCATGCCAGGCAGCGCCAGCAGGCCGCCGAAGTGGCTCGCCTCAATTCAGAATTGCATTCCGCCTCTGGGGGCTCGCTCCAATGGCGTGTGATGGAAGTTGCAGAGGTAGTGGACGAATCGCGAGATTGCAAGTCGTTCTAA
>JAGQPR010000236.1 GCA_020426625.1 Planctomycetales bacterium | reverse complement strand
GGGGCCATTCGAGTTATACATGCACCCAGTCCACGCCAGATCAATTGCTCCATTCACCCCTTCGGCGAATATTTACTGTGCTTGTAACAACTGCATTTCTCGACGTTACCAAATTGCCCAGCGTCTTGCCAACTTTCGTTCAAGGGTTCTCGCGAAATGAATCTTTCGAGATTGTGGCCGTCGCCCATTGCATTGGGTTTCTGGTTGGCTCTCAGTTCTGGCTTATTCGCGCAGGTTGATGATGCGGGGGATTTTGCCCAGCCGCTCGCATCCAATGTTCAACGCGTCCTACAATCATTGGATGCGGTTGGTTTCCCGCTGCCCCAGGAGGACACGCGAAAGCTCGAGAACGCGATTCTAGCCCTCGATTCGTCTGCAATCCAACAGATCATCGATCGGCACGCGATGGCGATCGTGTCGATCAGTCCCGAGGAGCGAGTGAGCGTTCACGCAGGTGCGGGTAGCATCGTCCTGCAGCAATCGGGATTTGTGCCAGCAGTGATTAAAGTGGTCAACAACAGTACGTCGACCGCTCGACTGCGAATCTCCAGTCCACAAGCGGGGCCATGGTATGCCGGCACGGCTGCGCTGAGTATGCAACGGCAAGACCAGCTGCACTTGCTGGAAAATCAGAACACCGCGCATTCCAACCAGCGATTTTTGTCTCTCGAATACTATGCGAACAAACCCATGAACCCGAATCTATCGGGACTGGAAATTGAGTATGCCATCGTTTTGCTCGGTTCCAGTGAGGCTGGAAAACGCGAAGCGGTTTTGCATTTTGATATTGGGGAAGGAACGGCGGATCTAGAACATCGCAATGAACTGGCTGTTCTATTTATGACTCGCCCCGCCGTGGCATTGCAGTTGCAAATCAATGACTTCAACGGCGAATCCAGCATCGCGCGACTGGAATTTCGAGATTCTCATGGACGCGTTTATCCCCTGCAGGCCAAACGACTTGCACCCGACTTTTTCTTTCAGTCGCACATTTATCGGCGGGATGGCGAACAAGTCTTGTTGCCACCTGGGACGTTTGATGTAGAAATCAGCCGAGGTCCGGAATACCGCGTCCAACGCCAGAGCATCTCGATCGAAGCTGGCAAGACGAATCGCATGTCCGTTCGCTTGGAGCGCTGGTTCGACGCTGCCAAACATGGATTTTACAGTGGTGACCATCACATCCACGCGGCCGGTTGCGCCCATTACACTCATCCAAGTGAAGGCGTATCACCGGCGGACATGTTCCGTCAGGTCCAGGGTGAAGGTTTGAATGTTGGCTGTGTGTTGACGTGGGGCCCCTGCTTTGAGTATCAGCGGCAGTTCTTCGGAGCCAAGGCCGATTTGTTTGGTACGAGGGACACTCTGCTGAAATACGATTTAGAAATTAGTGGCTTTGGTTCTCAAGCTCTCGGCCACGTTTGCCTGTTGAACTTGAGCAATCAGACTTATCCGGGCAGCGAAGGCACCAAGGAACGCGGCTGGCCGACCTGGACAACACCTGTCATGCGGTGGGCCAAAGAGCAAGGCGGTTATGCGGGTTACGCCCACTCGGCTAGCGGACTGGCCATCGATCCAGTTTCTGCCAGCGGGCGACTGCTAGGGCGGTTTGACCGGAACGATGATGGCGTACTGGATGCTGACGAGTTGCAGCAGGTTCTCTTGCCACTACCGCGCCGGTCCATCGATATCGACCAAGACCAGCTGCTGTCACGCAATGAACTGATCTCGGCCCACCAGCGTGCCGCCGAGCAATTGCCAAACTTGGCGATTCCTGAAATGAACGGCGTGGGCGCAATGGAAATCTGCGTCAGCACTGTAGCAGGTGTTTGTGATTTCATCAGTGCGATGGACACGCGGCGTATTCAAGAATGGAATACCTGGTATCACTTATTGAACTGTGGCTTTCCGCTGAAGGTTTCCGGCGAGACGGACTTTCCCTGCATGAGCAGTCGGCGAGTTGGCAAAGGGCGGGTTTACGTACACCTGGGGCCATCGGCTGAGCTGGAATTCAGCGACTGGTGCCGTGGTTTGGCTGCGGGTAGATCCTATGTGTCCGATGGCTATGCACATCTTCCCCGGTTCACCGTGAATGGCGTCGCGCCTGGAGCCGGTCAGGTAGAATTGGCCCGAGCTGGCTCTGTCTCGATCCGCGCCGCCGTCGCTTTCGCCCCGCAAACACCAGCCAGTGTCGCTTACGGCACAACGAACAGCCCCCAGGGGATGGCGGTCGTCGGCGATACCGTCAACCTGCATGAGCCACGCAGCAACCAGTGGATCGAAGGTGGACAGCGGCGAGTCGAAATCATTGTGAACGGTGTCCCAGTTTCCGTACATTCGATTCCTGCCGATGGGAAGATTTACGAAATCGAGTCGAACATCCAGATTCAGCAGAGCAGTTGGATAGCCGTGCGTCAGTTTCCACAATTGCACTCCAATCCTGTCAATGTCATTGTCGACGACAAGCCCATTCGCGCTTCGCGCCAAAGCGCGTTATGGTGCATCGAAATGACCGAACTGCTATGGAACAATCGGGAACGAAGCATCGTCTCCGCTGAACGCCCTGCTGCTCGAGAAGCCTTTGATCAGGCGATAGACACACTACGCTCGATCGCCGACCAATCGGAGGAAGCCAGCGTCTTTGAATGAGTTTTGACGGACGATACTGTGGCCGAGCACGAAGTCGATCCTCTGCGTTGAACGAAAAGCCGACCTTCGGACGCGAGTGCGGCAGTTGTTCGAATGACCGCACTCCCCTCTTAGAATATAATGTGCGAACGATCTTTCGTTGCATCCTAAACGACTAATTGAAAGTGGCGCTGTCCAACTAAGTAGCTAAAGCGATCTTCAATCTATAGAGGGAAATCGTTGTCAACGCAGCGATTGCGGGTACTTGGCATGGACCAGAATTCGATCACGAAGATACTGCAAGAAGACCAAGACGAAATCGCATCAGAAAAGCTATTGCCGATCGTCTATCAAGAGCTGCGCAAATTGGCGACCTCACAGATGGCTCATGAAACTCCTGGACAGACGCTTCAGCCAACGGCACTTGTTCACGAAGCTTATTTGCGATTGGTAGGCAACGAAGAAATACGCTGGCGGAATCGTGGGCATTTCTTCGCTGCTGCAGCGAGATCGATGCGGCAGATTCTGATCAATCGTGCCAATCAGAAAAAGGCATTCAAACATGGCGGTGGCAAGAAACGCGTCGAATTAGAAGGGGCAATTCTAACCGACGATCCGGAATGCGATCGGATCGTGGCATTGGACGAGGCTCTGGATAGATTGGAGCAGATTGACCAGCGGAAGGCCAAGATTGTCATGTTCCGGTTTTTTGCGGGGTTAAGTATTGACGATACTGCGAAGGCGCTGGAGATCTCACCAGCCACCGTCAAGCGTGAATGGCAATTCGCGAGAACTTGGCTTCATAAGGAAATGAAAAAATCTCCTTCGTAGGGTGGCGTTCGCAGAATACGGAAAAAAATGACTTTGCCCCAACAAAGCGACTGGCAGCAGATTCAGCGGATCTTTGAACAAGCGCTGGAACGCCCTGAAGAGGAGCGTCTAGAGTTTGTCCACCAGGCGACGACTGAGCAATCGATCATTCAGGAAGTGACCGAACTACTGGACGCATACCAGGATGCCGCCGAACAACTGGAAGTTGCCAGCCATTTCGATGCAGTATCTAAGATCCTGGACGGTCACCAGCCATTGACCGGTGTCGATTCGCCCGAAGGCTACGAAATCCAGGACGAGATCCATCGCGGCGGACAAGGTGTTGTCTATCGGGCCGTCCAGGCCAGTACCAAACGCTTGGTCGCGTTGAAGTACATGCACACGGGTCCTTACGCCGACGATGCCCTGAAAAGGCGATTTCGAACGCGAAGTCGAACTTGCCGGAAGTTTGCGATCCAAGGGAATCGTCAGCATCTTTGACAGCGGATTGGCCAGCGGCCAGTATTTTTATGTGATGGATTACATCGCAGGTGACCACCTGGATGAGTACATCAACAAGAAACAACTCCCCATCCGCGAAATCCTGAAACTCTTTGCCGAAATCTGCGACGCCGTGAATTACGCTCATCATCGTGGCGTGATTCATCGCGACTTGAAGCCTTCTAACATATTGGTTGACGAAGATGGTCAGCCGCACATCATCGACTTCGGCTTGGCCAAACTGGGTGTTGCTACGCCCGGTGAGACTGAGCAAGTCTCGTTTACTGGCTTGTTGATGGGCACGCTAAACTACATGAGTCCCGAGCAGGCCAGCGGTCAACCCGATGCCATTGACAATCGGAGTGATGTCTATTCATTGGCAGTCATCCTGTATCGACTTATTACCGGCCATTTGCCGTACGAGCTCGATGCATCGCTGTCGAAAAACCTGCTGACGATTCAGCATGCCAGTCCCTTGCCCATGATCGGAGTGCCAAACGAAGTGGCTACCATTATTTTGAAGGGCCTGAGCAAAGAACCGGATCGGCGTTATCAATTGGCAGGCGATTTGGGGCGGGATATCGGACGCTTTCTCCGTGGAGAGACGATCGACGCCAAACGGGATAGTATCCTGTATGTGCTGAGAAAGACCGCGCAGCGGCACCGCGTAGCAGTTGGCGCCTCCATCCTCTTTGCCGTACTGATCGTCACCTCAACCATCGTCGGATGGGCGCTGTATCTGAATGCCGTACAAGCCTGGAACGCGGAGAGCGTCGCTTCTCTAAACTATCAACAGGAAAGAGACACTGCCCAAGAGTTGCGTGAGGAGAGTCAACGGCAACTCTACTTTGCGAAGATGAATTTGGCTGGGCAGGTGACCTCGGAACTGTTTGGTACCGATACGGTACGAGCCGCGCTTGAGTCCTGGGTTCCAGCCAGCGAGCACGATGTCGATTTGCGAGGTTGGGAGTGGTATTACCTAAACGGGCTTTCTCATCAGGAACAGTCTCAATCGGAACTGTTGCCAGGTTGGTCCTGGGAAGCCGAATACAATCCGGATTGTTCCGAGTATGTCGTAGGAATCAACGGTTGGGGTCTTCAAGTCCGTGAAGCCAGAACCAAAAGCATTTCCTGATTTTGGACGCGTCGGACGGCGCGGTGGTCAAGAGAATCCCGCAGGCCAACGGTCCTCTCAATCAGCTTCAATGGAGTCCCGATTCATCCACCCTGGCGCTGGCCTTTAATACCGGTCATGTGTCACTGTGGGACGCTTCGAGCGGAACGTTGGTCAGGGAACTGCGGGTCCCCCTCGCTTCCAACCCGGGCGCCCGCTTCCCTGCTATCGCCTGGCATCCCGATGGCTCTCAATTGACAGGTGGGCGACCGCTTCGAATCTGGGACTTGAGTAGTGGCCAGGAATCCCAGTTGAATCTCCCGCACCGAGCCGTTGATGTTGCCTGGCATCCAAACGGTTCCTCGCTCGCCTGCGCCTGCGATGATGGAGTCATTCGCGTGATCCAACGCAGCGGACGCTTGACCCACGAATTCAAGGGACACACCAACAGCTGCACGTCGATTCGCTGGTCTTCCAATGGCAAGCAACTTTTGAGTTGCGGGCTCAAAGATCTTACGGTACGTACGTGGCAAGTCGAATCCACCGACCGGAGCCAGGTCATTGCTGTTCCCGAAAGCTCGGCGGGTGTGAAAGACATGGCGTGGAGCCGCGACGGTAAGTTGCTTGCGTTTACTCAACATTATGAACGATCCATCGAAATTTGGGACGTGCGAAAAAGGGAGCGAGTCATCTCATTTGATATGGCGGATGGTCGTCCAGGTGGGATTGCGTTTTCGCCCGATGGTCTAGAGTTGGCGTGGGCATCCGGACAGGGTGCGCACCTCTTCAATCTACAATCACAAACTTCAAAACTGCTGGCTGATTCGCCAGAGGAAAGTACGTCCAGCCTTAGTTGGCATCCAAGTGGCAGATTAGCTGTATCCTTTCTTAAACCAATATCTCGTGTCATGGTCTGGGACGCAGACCGTACGAAGCGTTCTGAGTTTCGGGGCGAATCGGGAATCGTCGCCAATAGCCTCGCCTGGAATGCAACCGGCAGTCATTTAGCCATGACGGGTGTAAATTCCGGAGCGCTCTGTCTTTGGGACATTGAAAAAGACGAACTTCGCTGGCAGATTGAGGCGGGCAATGTCGAGCAGGTTCTTTGGTCGACTGACGGTGGGACACTCCTCACAACGCTGCGAGGAGAGATCGTCATTCGTGATTCGAACACCGGACAAGAGCTCCAGCGGCTCGACGCCGTGCGAGAGAGATTCGGTAGGATGGCTTACAGCCCACAGGCGAATCGATTAGCAGTCGGTAGTTCTTCGTCGCTTAGTTTATGGGATATCGATTCCAAGCAGGTGGCGATTAAGTTCATGGTGGAGGTTTCCGGCCAAGTCATCTGGAGTCCCGATGGAAAGTGTATCGCGGCCGGCTGCCGCGATGGAGTACGTCTTTGGGACGCCCGTCGTGGTTACGAGCTCCTTATCTACTCGAAGTCCAGATGGCCGCGAGTGCCCATGAATTCGGAGACTTCCGTATCACCAACCTGACCGATCTTGGCATTCTGGCTGGGACGGACGCGAGCGCATCAAATGTTTCGGGCGATATCGAGGCCAACAACGACTATTCTCCCAACGTCAGTGCGACGTTGGAAAGTGCTGGCAACATTTCTTTCTCGCTAAATACTGTCACCCTCAACGAGGGAACTTTCGAGCCATCATCGGTCGTCGACCTGCTGAGGATCGACGCGACGCATACCGGATTGGTGGATGGGGAACTTGCAAGTCTGGTATTTCGATTTGACGACGCAGCCGGCACCAGGGAGCTCGACTCACTGGAAGTCAATGGGCTGGTCGAGTATCTCAGTATTGTCGCCGAAGATGATTCCGAGGTTATTCGCATCGAGAACCTGAGCCTGTCCAACGGCATTCTCAGAGTTGACTTACCGGACGGCGATTCGCGCCTGAACTTCCTCAATGAAACCAAATCGTTCCGCGTCAACATCCAGGTTAGTGCCGATGCGATCAACCAGGCGACGCGAAGTTTCAAAATCACTCACTTGACCGCTGACTCTAACACGGAACGTTCGAGTGTCGAACTCACCAGCAACGATGCTCCGGCCACTCTGGTGAACACTCCAGATCGCAGTGCCACAATCTTCACGGGCACCGAGGTTGATGTGGTCGTCACGAGTTCCATTTCAACTCCTGTGACAGGACAACAAGTCACGTATACGGTGACTGTTTCGAATCAACATGCCACAACCGGTACCTCGGGCATTCAGGTGCAGGGGATTCTCCCAGACAACCTGCTCAATATCATGCTGGCCGACCTGCAGGTCTCCGGTGGAGCCACTTCCAGCCGATCAATCGGAGATTCCCTGGCAGGCACGTGGACGGATACGTTGAGTCTTCCTCAACAGAGTTCAGTTACCTACACCTTGACGGGTACGCTTGCTGACCTGGGCGCCGCGAATCGCTCGATGGAACCGGAGTTTCTGGTGAGCAGTGTGTCGACCACTTTGCCAACCGCGCTATTTGACACAAATCTGGATAACAATCAGGCCTCAAGGTCTGACCTCGTTCGGCTTAGTTCTACCGGAACCGGCGAGTTTGTCGACTCGGGTGTCGACATGGCGAACCTGAATGGAACGGGAGCCGAACGGGTCAATGAGATTGCTCTGGGAGACATCGACGGCGACGGGGATGTGGATGCGATCATCACGAAGGGCGCGGCTGGGGTTCCCAGCAATGCAACGGTTCTCTTCAATGATGGTACAGGGACTTACACCGAGAGTAGCCAGGATCTCGGTTACTCCAACTTCACGGGAGCCGTGTTGGGAGACTTCGATGGTGACGGTGATCTCGATCTGTACCTCGCAACTTCGACGGGTGTCGCTGGGGTAACTGACGATACGGATCGTGTCTACCTGAACGACAGCAACGGAGTGTTCACTCAGACGAGTCAGAGCTTCAATTTTCTCTCAGAGACCGTTGAGATGGGTGACATGGATGGGGACGGCGACCTCGACATCATCGTGAGCGGTCCCAATCAGTCTTACACCATAAGGCATTTCGGCCTTGGGCTCTTCGGTTCCAGGAACAGCAATGGTGTGATCGACAATCTGGAGGAAATGAAGCTCGCGGATGTCGACGGTGATGGCGACCTGGACGTGGTCGGCCAGAAGAACGGACTTCAAATATACCTAAATGAAGGAATCTACAATTACTCCGTGGGGCCACAGATTACTTCCGACTCGGTGCTGGACTTCGAGGTTGGCGATATCGACAACGACGGCGATGTAGACATCCTGATCTCCAGAGAAAGCTACTTGATTGGCCCCGGTGGCGGTGAATTCGACCGGTACTTACAGGTCATTCGCCGCGCCCTAAATAATGGCGATGCCTCCTTTTCATTCAGTGACACTGGAGTTTATGGGTCGTTCCTGGATCTGGAGCTCGGTGATTTTGACAACGATGGAGACCTGGACGCATTCCTTGTCGAGGAAGTCTATACCGGATATGACGGCAATCCTGAAATCTATTACCCGGACTCGTTCGTCCCGATAGGGGTTGTCGGCCGGTTCTGGTCGAACAACGGAAGCGGAGGTTTCAGCGACAGCGGACAAACGCTTGACTACAACGTGACTCCGACGAGTGCCTACACGTATGACAACGTTTCGGTCACAGCTGCCGACGTCAACGGTGACGGCAGTCTGGACATTGTGACTGGCGAATTCACCGCCGCAAAGGTTTGGCTCAACAACGTCGCGCCGATTTTGACGGTGACTGACTTGTCGGTCGTCGTGGAAACAGGCTCAGTTGCCACGAATTCAGGTCTCGTCTCCGACTCTGCTTACGATTCGCTTACTTTGGCTGCGTCCATCGGCACGGTGACGGACAATGGCGACGGAACGTGGTCCTGGTCACTCGCAGAGACATCGACTCTCGGGACGACCACAGTTGTCATTTCAGCGACAGATTTGTCCGGAGCAACGACCGAAATCACCTTTGAACTTGTGGTCGGAAGAACTCCTGTCGTCTCAGTTGGGAATTCAACAGTCAACGTTAACGAAGGCCAGACAGCGACAAATTCCGGGGCATTTGCCGATCCCGATTCGGCGGTCCCTCCGACTCTGGCAGCGTCCGTCGGAACAGTGAATGACAATGGTGATGGAACGTGGTCGTGGTCCTTCGATACCAGCGATGGTCCAGACCAGTCTCAAACCGTCACGATCACAGCCGCCGATGCACAAGGTCTGACTGCAACATCCTCGTTCACTCTGCTTGTCAACAATCAGGCTCCCGTCATTTCTATGGATGCCGTAAGCGTTACCGTGAAGGAGGGAACAGCGGCATTTATGACTGGGACGATCTCAGACGCTGGCATGGACACCGTAACTCTGGCAGCAAGTATTGGCACCGCAAGCGATAACGGGGACGGAACCTGGACGTGGTTGTTTGACACCAACGACGGCCCCGATGATTCCCAGATGGTAACCATCACTGCTGTCGACAGTGATGGCGCGATTGCCCAAACGTCATTCGAGTTGATCGTCAACAACGCGGGGCCTGTACTGAGCTTCGATGCCTCTTCGCCACTCCTGTTCGAAGGACAGACTGCGACAAAATCGGGGACGATTGCCGACATTGATGGAGTTGCAACACTCACCGCCTCGCAGGGCACGATTGTGCTGAATCCCGATGGGACCTGGACCTGGACGGATATTACAAGCACATCATTCGAAGCACCGCCACAAAGAGTGGTCCTGACCGCTACGGATCAGGACGGAGCGGTCACGCAACGCAGCTTCACTCTGACTGTGATCGATGTCCCGGTGACTTTCGATTTTGACTCCAGCGACATGACGGTCAACGAAGGCGAGACGGCAACTCGAACCGGAACGTACGATAATCCACGCAACGAGCCGCTGAATTTCTGGACTAACGTCGGTCAGTTTATAGACAACGGGGACGGCACCTTTAACTGGAGCTGGTCAGCCACTGACGGTCCAGCAACTCAGGATGTGCTGTATACACTCGGTGACGATGACAGCGCTTCTGGAAGCTTCTTTCAGGTAACGGTCAATAATGTCGCGCCAACCGTCTCGTCAGACACTGCGGTGGTCACGGTTGACGAAGGTCAAACGGCAGCCAACTCGGGCAGCTTCGGTGATGTGGGATTAGATACCGTTTCGCTGGCTGCTTCCGTTGGTACGGTGACCGACAATGGCGATGGAACATGGTCGTGGTCGTTTCTAACAAGCGATGGTCCTAACGAGTCGCAATCGGTAATCATCACGGCCACAGACAGCGATGGCGCAGCCAGCACGGTGTCGTTTCAACTGACCGTCGTTGATTTGCCTGTCCTCATGAATGTTCCTGAGAAATCACAAGCCGTGGTGAACCTTTCCACAATCGTGAACACTGCAGTCGACTTCCGACTGTTTGGCGAAGCTCCTGCTGGAGAGTTGGGGCCCGGAATGTCGCTAAATGGAGGCGAGTTCATTACTTCGCCGGACGGTATGGCACAACTCGTTATGCAGGGCGATGGCAATCTGAAAGTTTACGCGAACGGCGTAGCTACCTGGGCGTCCGCAACAAACGGGGCCGCTGGCGCCACAGTCACGATTGAACCCGAGGGAAACTTGGTCATCCGCAACGGACTCGGCAATGTGGTTTACCAGTCCGGGTCCGGAGGCCACACTGGCGCTTTTGCTCGCCTGCGAGTCGACAATACCGGTGTCCCGCAGATTGTCCGTGTCGACGGTGAAATCCTCTGGCAGGGGACTTTAAACAGATTCGCCGGCCAGGGAACTGTCTTCTCACCGGATCCGATGCGGCCCGAATTCGTTCTGCGAGCCGACACAGACTTGTTCGAGATCGCGGGCTGTGACCAGCTGCAGTTCATCGCTCCCCCCGACTTCGAAAATCCAACCGATGCCGATTCCGATGGCATCTACGAAGTCAGCGTACTCGCAGATGACGGCAGTGGAAACGTGATTCCCAAGACCTTCCTGGTCACCGTGACGGACGTGGCGGAAATTCCCACCGTCGAATCCGTTGTGGTGGATAACGGCCAGGCTCAGCGGTCCATGGTTCGTAGCCTCACGGTGACCTTCGACTCGGAAGTGACCATCGAAACGGGAGCATTCTCACTGGTGAATTCTACGACGGGCGATGCCTTCACGATTGTCGATGCCGACGTAAGTGTCAGTGTGGTGAATGGCCAGTCGATTGCGGTCCTCTCCTTCATTAACAGCACATCGGGCATCGTTGGCGGTTCCTTGGCCGATGGCCGCTACACGCTCATGATCAACGCCAGTAAGGTTCGTGTTGGTGTGGATACCATGGCGGCGGATCACATCGATGAGTTTTTCCGTCTGTTTGGCGACAGTGATGGTGACGGCGATGTGGATCGTGTTGACTACGCCCGATTCCAGCGAGCATACGGTCAGGCCCCAGGAGACAGTTTGTTCAATGATGCCTTTGATGTTGACGGGGACGGAGACATCGATCGCCGCGACCTCGCTTTCTTCCGAAGAAACTATGGTAGGAATCTGTAGTTGCCGCACGCAAATTCAGTCACTCTCGTCTTGCAGTGAAGTGTACCCAGGAAAAGAAACATGAACTCCAAACTTCTGATATTGTCAGCTTGCTTGTTCCTGAGCAGCTCAACAGTGGCACAAGCCGATTTGATCTATGAATTTGGCCAATCCGAATACCACGTCGCTCCGAATAGCACGATTGATGTCGACTTGTTCCTCACACAGACAGGAATCACAGATGTGTTGACGACCGAGGGACTCGATAGTATCGGCGGACGCGTGTACTTCAATGATCCTCCGGTACCGACCGACCCTGCGGTTGTGCTGGCTACCATCGATATCATCACCAGCACTGCATTCGACGACGATTTGTTTGAGAACAAGGATCTGGTCGCAGGCGTTAGCGCCGGAGTCGAAGACTCGATCGACTTCAATGCGGGTACGGGCGCCGTGAAAGGTTCACGCATACTTGTAGGCACGTTCAGGTTCACTGCCGGTAGCGTACTTGGCGAGGTTACCAATCTTCGTGGGACAGATTTTGATCTGACACCCGGGAGAGACAGTATTGTATCTTTCGATACCCTGACCGGTTTGGATAGCCTGTTGGGGCCTGACGCGAGAGCAACCATTACCGTTTCCGCGGTTCCGGAACCGTCTGGTTTCCCACTTCTCTTTTCAGTTCTGGCATTCGCATGCCAACGGAGAAGGCGCTAGTGGTCTGTTACAGCCTAATTTTAGGGTAGTGGGATTCGCCAGAATTCCTCTCAATCGGGGAATTCTGGCG
>JAGQPR010000235.1 GCA_020426625.1 Planctomycetales bacterium | reverse complement strand
TTACTCTCGGATGGACGTTGGCTACTAACGCAGTGCCCCAAACGTTTGGCGTCTGTGCTGGACGATTGGTTCTCTGGCGGCATGCGAGCCGGACTATTACAAAGTCAGTTTTCGCCGCAATGGTATTGGGAGTTGCAGGTGATCGGACAGAGCGATCGCGAGGCGGGCAAGGCTGCAATGTCACTAGAGTCTCAATTGCGATCTATGCCGCAGCAGATTGAAGCTTGGTTTGCAACTGAGCCACCGCATGCTTCGTGGCGAGCGATCGCTCTGCGATATCCTCGCATGCTCGAATTGTTTGGCAATTATGCTCGGTTTGGCGTGGAAGATGGCGTGGCGATCGGCAATGGGTACTTGCCTCCGGAGGCGGCTTCGAACCTGCTGTTTGCGTCGTGGCTCGCCCTGCAGCCCGGCGCGACGGAAATGGAATCGTCGGGCAGGATTCCGCAAGCGAATCAACCCTTGACCATCGATCAATTTCTGGCGCGGCCAATCGTGGTTAGCTTTGATCAACAGCCCATCGAAGTTGCCTTGCAAATGGTAGCGGAAGAAGCCAACAGCAGCCTGCCAACCGGGACGCCCAAAATCGACTTTCGCTTAGACGGCAGCGCTTTTGAACTGGCTGGCATTACTCGCAATCAGCAACTGAAGAGTTTCAATATGAGAAACAAATCCGTTCGTGATGCGTTAACTGAAATTGCCAGGCTCGGGAATCCGGTTCCCAACGTTGCGGAATTGAGCTCCACGGAGCAGAAGCTGATTTGGGTTACGACACAGGACGAAGACTCGAAGGCGACCATAATCCTGTTAACCACACGTCAGGCGGCTCAAGCGGCGGAAATGACAATACCCGCCGAATTCAGCGATTCCCTCTGACTTCTGACGCAAATCGCCGAGGATGCGAAAGCTGGTGGTTGTGTATTTGGCGACGACTGGTTCTACTGCAACGGGTTGCAGCACAATGCTTGCTCTGGAATTGGCATGACGTTTTATTGTGGGTGGTTCCTTGTCGCTTGATGTTAGTGCCATTCTAGGGCCCGGAGGTCTGATTGCCCGGCGCTTGCCGCACTACGAGCATCGCGAGCAACAATTGCAGATGGCCGAAGCGGTGGCCGATGCGCTGTCGCGTAGCAAGCATTTGGTGGTTGAGGCAGGTACTGGGGTCGGCAAGAGTTTTGCCTACTTGGTTCCAGCAATTCTGCATGCAACGGCCGATCAAGGTGCGGACAGCAGTGACGACGAGGACGATGACGAGCAGGACGGTGAAGCAGCCGCCTCGCGAAAGATCGTGGTCAGTACCCATACGATCAGTTTGCAAGAGCAGTTGATCGACAAAGATTTGCCTCTGTTGAATAGTGTGATTCCGCGTGAATTCACCTCGGTATTGGTCAAAGGGCGTGGCAACTATATCAGCCTCCGCCGCTTCGACTTGGCCCGGACGCGGGCTGCCAATATGCTCGATGAAACCGAATCGATTCAGTTGGAAAGACTGAGAGCATGGTTGCGAGAGACCAATGATGGTTCGTTGAGCAGCCTGGCATTTCGACCTCGGCCATCTTTGTGGGATGAGATTGCCAGTGACTCGAGCAATTGCCTCGGCAAGAAATGCAAGACCTACGACCAATGCCATTACTATCGCGCGCGGCGGAGGATCCAAGGAGCTCAAGTGCTGGTGGTCAATCACGCCTTGTTTTTCACTGATTTGGCTGTTCGCAAACAAGCGGGATTCGGCATTCTGCCGGACTACCACGCAGCCATCCTTGACGAATGCCATACGGTCGAGTCCGTTGCTAGCGCGTACCTGGGTATCAAGGTTACCAATGGTCAACTTCTGTATACGCTCAATAAGCTGTACAACCCCAGCACGGGCAAGGGTCTGTTCGTGGCTCTGGGCTTGGACCGAGTGACCGAAGAAGTCAACCGAGTTCACATGTTGGTTGATCAACTTGTCTTTGATTTGGACGAATGGATGACACGGGAGGGAACTGCCAAACGCGTCCGAGAGAAGGGCATCGTTCCGAATCTCTTGAGCGATCCGCTGCTGGAGCTGTCCAAGAAGTTGTCCAACCTGGCGGATAACGCCTCAGATGCATCGAGACGTCAAGATTTGCTGTCTGCCGCCAGTCGCCTGGAGGGGCTAGGTTTGAATCTGCGTGCTTGGTTGAATCAGACAGACGACCAACTGGTCTACTGGCTTGAACGCACTTTTTCTCGCCTGGGAGAAGTACGGATGGAAATGCACGCGGCGCCGATGGATATCTCGGGACACATGCGGGAGATGCTATTCCAGGAGGTCCCCTGTGTGGTGATGGCCAGCGCCACCGTTTCCACGGGAAGAGAGGGTGGATTCGAGTTTTTTCAGTCGCGAGTCGGAGCCACGGGAAGCGAGACCGCCAAGCTCGGTAGCCCATTCGACTATCGCAAGCAGGCCAAGTTGATCGTGGTCGGGGACATGCCTGACCCATCTTCGGATCGGCAAGCCTATGAAGCGGCTCTACCTGACATGATTCAGCGCTATCTTCTGCAAACAGGCGGACACGCGTTCGTACTTTTCACAAGTTACGGATTACTGCGCAGCACCGCTCGGAAAATGCAAACCTGGCTAGCACAGCAGAACCTCTCGCTGTACAGCCAGGCTGACGGGGCGCCCCGCGGACAGCTACTCGAACAATTCAAACGCAACCCTCGCGGTGCCTTGTTTGGTACCGATAGTTTTTGGCAGGGAGTTGACGTTCCGGGGGATGCCCTCGGCAACGTGATAATTACCAAGTTGCCCTTCAGCGTGCCTGACCACCCGCTACTGCAGGCACGACTCGAATTGATTCGACAAGCCGGTGGCAATCCATTCACCGATTACCAGTTGCCCGAAGCCGTGATCAAACTTCGGCAGGGATTTGGGAGGCTGATCCGCACGGCTAACGATTCGGGAATCGTCGTCATCCTGGATTCCAGAGTCAAAACCAAATACTACGGTCGCACCTTCTTGGCATCACTGCCGGAATGTGAAGTCCTGGAACAATCGTGCAAAGCGTGAAGGTCTTGCGGTAGGATGCAGCCTTTGAGGTGTTCCATAGACTGAAATCCTCGGGTAATCTAACGAGAGTTCTTCGATGGGCTCGCCCCAGAATCAAATCGCTTTTATAGGGAAAGTTATGTTGTTGAAAAATAGGTTTTTGTTTGGTCTTTCCGTTATCTTAGCAAGCCAAGGTTACTTGGCCGCGGAAGATTGGCCCACCTTTCGCGGAGTCGGCCGCACGGCCGTTTCTTCAGAAACGGGCTTACTCTCTTCGTGGGGCAGTGAGGGACCAGAACTGTTATGGACTGGGGATGGCGCCGGACGAGGTTATGCAAGCCCGGCAGTTTCGCATGGGAGGATCTACACCCTCGGTGACAATCTTTCGACGGCTAACGACGACGATGAATACTTGACTTGTTTTGACGCAGAAACTGGAAAGCAAGTTTGGAAATGCAAAACTGGTCCAGCCTGGAACAGTGGGCGAGACTCCTGGCAGGGGTCGCGTTCGACGCCAACCATTGACGGCGACCGAGTGTTTGTATTGACTCCATTTGGCAAATTGGTTTGCGCAAGCGCTGTAGATGGGAGCTTGCTTTGGCAGAAAGACCTCAAAGCTGATTTCGGCGGAGACAAGAAAGATGGCTGGGGTTATAGCGAGTCGCCGCTAGTCGACGGAAACCGAGTGGTCGTCACGCCGGGTGGACCACAGGCAACCATGGTTGCGCTCGACAAAGCGAACGGCGGAACCATATGGACATGCCAACGCACCGGAGACGTTGGCGCTGGACATTCCTCAGTGGTGATCAGCCAAGTCGGTGGCAAAAAAATCTATGTGCAAAATACCGGAGGAGGCGCCATGGGGGTTGATGCTGCCACAGGTGAACTGCTGTGGAAGCATGATTGCGAAAAACCGCCAACTGCGTTTATTCCAACCCCAATCGTTCAAGACGATTTGGTTTACTCCGTGGCAGGCTATGGCAATGGCGGTGCGCTGCTGCGACAAGTCCCCGGGGCAAACGGCAGCATTAACGTCAATGTTATTTACGACTACCAAACCAAGCTCGGCAACAAGCATGGTGGCGTCGTGCTAGTGGGTGAGCATCTTTATTTCGGGAATGAAGATAAGAATGTGATTAAGTGCGCGGATTTCATGACCGGAGATATCCTGTGGGAAGAACGTGGAGCAGGCAGTGGCTCCACGTCGGTGGCCTTCGCTGACGGCAAGCTTTTCTTGCGTTACCAGAATGGTACTGTGGCATTGGCTTCCGCAAATCCAGGTAGCTTTCAAGAAATCAGTACTTTCAAGACCCCTAATTCTGGCGGAAGCAATCAACCGAGCTGGGCGCATCCGGTCATCGCTGATGGCAGGCTGTATCTGCGCGAAGGGGATGCGATTCTGTGCTACGACATTCGAAAGTAACGTCTACTGCTATGGGACTCGTTCCCAGATGAGATCAATCAGATCCAACAGCGGTAACTTTTCAGCTGCATTTTCGCGCCGCCACGCCTGAACGCTCAATCGTTCCGGCGCGTGCGGCTGGAATCCGAGCGTTTGACCAGTCAGTTCGTGCAATTGGTACGCGGCTAGAACGCGATATTCGAGCCGCGGGCTTTCCAGTTCCGAAATCAATTTGGCGATTACTCCGTCGTCTATTTCGCCGCCCGTCGGGCCACAGAGCAGTTTGAAAAGCTGCACACCTGGGCCTTCACCGTACTTATTACGAAAGGCGACTTCACAGGCCTGGGACAACTGCGGGTCGCTCGCTAACGCTTGTCGAGCTATCTCGATAGTCCGTTGCCAGTGAGCTCGCATGCGGGCGTTGCTGAGAGAGTCCACAAACGGATTGAAGTTGCTCAAAAGCAATTCCAGCTGTATAGCTGCAGCTGCCGTTTCCGGTCGTCGATGTTGGGTTAGAGCTGCCAGCTGATTTCGCAGGTTAGCGTCAGGGGCCGCCGCCAACATCATTGATAGATCGCGGGCCGCAACCACATCCACCGGCCGCTCCGTTTCGGACCTCAACCAAGGCGGAATGGATTCGATTTTGAACAGCCTAGGTTCCTGCCCTGACACAGATGCAAATCCTTGTCCTAGCGCGACGGCCATGGACTTACCATCGGTCTTAGACGTGATTTGCACATCCCCCTCCAGAACAACAATCACCAAGATCGGTTTGAAAGCATCGCGGTCTAGAATCGATCCATGCGTTTCGGGCCTATAGGTAACCTCCAACGAGATTCGGCTTCCGGCCCCCCCAAAGTCGATGTCCAATGATTGAAACGGGGTCGCCATTCTTAGCGACCGTCCGGCCTTGGTGGACACAAGAATTCCGCGGCACAGCGGACTGCTGATCGCGACTCGATTGTCCCCCTGCGGTTCATCCTGGTTGGTCTGTTCATCGCTCAATAAACCTTCTGGAACTAGAATCGATGGTCCACAAGTGAGCCACTCCATTCCATCATCTAGTTGAAGCGTCGTGCGAGTGCTAGCGGGAACGACGATCCGAGCGCCAACGGGCACATTCTGTTCTGCGGTGGCTCGCGTTAGCTGGGTTTCGCGGTCCAAAAGGACTGCCCCATCGCTTTCCGTGCCCGGGAGGGGGCTCCACCGGACAGCACTTTCCATGGCCAGCTGCAAATCGGGGCTTTGTTCTGACCCCAACTCCGCAGGCGATGCTGCAGACTCAGGCCGAGCGAGGCTTGGGCTGTTATCTGACTCTGCGGGCGCCACAGTTTCTACAGCGCTCGGCTCATTCGCTAGTGGCACCATTGTGTCACTGGCCGCTGCAGTGCTATCGGCTACGGCCGCATTGTCGGAATGGTCTTCCGACGGACCGTTTCGCACTGCGTCATTTTCCAACACGGTTTCTGCATCCTGTGTTTCCGCAACTGGTTTCGGAGTCGATTCGGCAACCAGCAGTTTTGAAATGCGTTCCCAGGGTCCAAGGGTTTGCCAGACAAGTAGAATCAGCGTCAACCCAACGGCTACGATAGCAAGAGGCGCGCCCCACTTGATGCGATTAGTACCCAACAGATACTCGGGCACTTCATGGTGAAGCCGTGCTCCCTCTAAGTCGAGACCTTCGTGTTTGATCGAATCGCCACCTGAGGCAACCATCGGCGCGTGTACAATTCCCTCAGCGCTTGCTGCACTGGAGTTGTGCTGCGTCTCCACGACTGTCGCCACTACTTTGGCGGTCACATCCGTGGCGTTTCCTTTTGAAAGAGATCCCGCGCGCCTTTGCTTCTTTTTCAACAGTCCTCTGCGAATCAAGATTTCATCGGCAATGGCTGGCCGCTCACTGACCGAGCCAACCCGCATCGCGGCAGCTCGCAATTTGTCGTCGACCGGCACGTTTGTACTCAGCGCCGCCGACAGCAAGGCATGGCACTGTGCCAGTTCAGCGAGATGAACATTTGAGACCAACGTTACTTTCTCGAATTCCGGAATTTCATTGTTAGCTAGGGCGTCGTCCAGGTATTCAGCAACGGTATTTGCGTCCACGCCAAGCCCCGTTCCAGAGGGCGGTAGCGCAGACAGATTGGCGTCTGAGCTAACAGCATCGATCCTACGCAGCAAATTCCCAGCAATATCGCTCTTTTGAATCCGGTGGTGCAAATCCTCCATATCGGTAGCGCTTAAGACTCGATCGCGGTAAGCCAACAACGTTCGGAGAGTCAATCTCATGGGTGAGCTGTCTTTGAAGTTTAGAGGATGCCTAATAGCAAGTGAAATTCTCGCTGCCGCCTACCCTATTAGTGGCGGCGTGGCGGCGCATCCGTAGACTTTTTTTGCGATTCCGACATTTCTCACCATTCGCCACCCACGTCGACTTTGTTACTTCTTGAATTCCTACTCGTTCTCAAATTGTTCGCCAGCCGTCCAACGGTGGAAGAGTAGTCGGGCAAGCCCATTGATCCCGACTAACATGACGATCCCCAGCAGGGTGCTTACCAAAATGCCTCCGATCAAGGCATCGGTCCGGGCGCGATTCTGCCAGACGATCATGACACTGCCCAGTCCCTCATAGCCTGCAATGCCCGCGCCGACAAAAAACTCGCCGACGATCGCCCCAATGACAGCCAGGCCGGTGCTGACTCGAATCCCCAAAATCAAGTGGCTGACGGAATTGGGAATCCTGAGTTTCAAGAGCGTTTGCCAGCGACTCGCGCTATGAAGCGCGAATAGGTCCTTTAGGTTTGAGTCAACCGAGATGAGTCCGGCGGTCACGTTCGAAACGATCGGAAACAAACTAATGATGCCTGAGACAATCACCACGGTTTTGAATCCATAGCCAAACCACGTGATGAGCAAAGGGGCAATGGCGACGATCGGAACCGTTTGCATGAAGATCACATAGGGATACAGGGCGGACCGCACCAAACGCGATTGGCTAAAAACAATCGCGATAGCGTAGCCGATCAAGACGCTGGACACCAAACCCAGCAGCGCTGCTTTCCCAGTGGCTAGGAAACCTCCAGCGAGGGTATGCCTTTCCTGCCAGGCGACTTCAGCAACGCGAAGTGGGCCCGGAAGTATGATCGGCGGGATCTGCCGAATCTGAACAAAACAGTGCCACAGAATCCCGAATAAAACGAGCGCTGCCAGCGCTGACAAGAATCGCGCTGTATGCGAATCCAATGACTTGCTCAACATTGTGCCTCGGCGAGAGTCGCACTTACCTGCCCATAAAATTCTGCAAAGGCCGACATTGATCGCTGGGCGGAAGTTCTGGGCCACGGCAACGGATTTGCAATATTTCCACGCAGCCCAGATGCCCCCAACACGACGACGCGGTGGCTCAAGAAAACCGCTTCAGCGATGTTGTGCGTCACAAACAACATGGTTCGCAACCGACGTTGGTGAAGTTCAAGGACTAGATCGTTCATTCGCGAGCGCAGCAAGTCGTCGAGCGCAGCAAAGGGTTCGTCCAGCAACAACACCTGTGGGTCGATAACCAGAGCGCGGGCCAGACTGACACGCATTCGCATGCCACCCGAAAGCTCGCGGGGGAACTTGTTTCTCGCGGTGCTATCCAAGCCAACTGACGCCAAGGCTTCATCAATAATCGTTTGACGCTCGCCTATTGCCGAAGGAAGCCCTGTCCGTCGGCCAAGTTCCAAAGGTAGCGATACGTTCTCTGCTGCAGTCCGCCAAGACAGTAAATTCGAATCCTGAAAAACATAGGATTTGGCCAGTTCCGATTGCCCATCGCAGGTGACTTCGATGTGCCCCGCTCGCACCGGGCTTAGTCCGGCAATGGCTCTAAGCAATGTACTCTTGCCACAACCGGAGGCACCCACAATCGCCACAATCTCACCGGGCCTGACATGCAGCGACAACCCTTCCAGCACAGCAGGCGCGCTATCATAGCCCAATGTAGCATTCGAAACGCGTATTTCAGCTGCGGTGCCGTGCGCCATCAATTGCCCAACTTATCCTCTACGATCGCAGCCGCAGTCTCAGACGCTGCTTGATCTTCTTCGAAAGTCCCGTATTGCAGAGTTGGCAAGGAATCGTCAATGTGAGCAAAGAGTGCTGCCCTGAATTCCAGTTCGTGGTCGAGCCATCGCGCGACCTGATTGGCATCCGCGACAGCCTTGAGCAGTTGTGCGCAAGTTTCTTGGTTCGCCTCCATAGCCTTGCGACGTTGATACAAGTTGGATTTCAACGAACTGGGGATGCCCGTCGTGGACCGCATTCTTTCGATTTGCTCGATGGCAAACGCCAACTGACTGTTGTAGTTCCGCAGAAAGTCTTGGGTTTGGCTCAACGCGTCCTGGTCCAAAGGCAGCAGGCATTGAGGTACGGATTCGGATACGGCCGCTATTTGCCAGCGAAGAGCCGCGTTCCGGCTGTCAATGACCTGCACCGCAACAACTAGCGCCACGGACAGTTTTTTTACTGTGCTCTTGATTTGCCAGGCTACCGGTTCGTTTCCGGCAACGGTTCTGGGAATCGCCGGCGTCATTTCGAAGCCGTCACGCTGGACGATCTGGAGCTCCCACGCCGGTTTTCGCATACGTGCGATTTTCCCCGCTGCCAACTTGCGAATCTGCACCGTGGGGAATAACGCAACTCGCATCGATTCCCCAATCAATAACGGCTGCGGGGAACTATCCGGCAATTCCAGCTGTGTGGGCAAGGAATCTTCAAGCTCTACAGCCCCTGATGCCATGGCAACATCCTTGAGAGCCGAAACAAGATCGACTCCTTCCACGTCTTCGAGCGCTAGCTGGTCTTCCCGATTCTGTGACAGTTGCCAAGCTGAGCTTGCACCATCCAAGGCGGCTGCCGTGTCACTTGCAGAGGATACTGCCGTGTCACTTGCAGAGGTTAAAGGTCCCGGAGCAAGCTGGCTGACCAAGTCGAAACTCAAGTTTGCTGCCAAGTTGCCCAATGCGTCATTGTTCCAATCGCCACTCTCGCCATGAAACTCCGCGTTCGACGAAGAAAGCTCAGCCAGCTCGAGCAACTCGGTTGATTCACTCGGCTGGTCAAAGGCGTCTCCAGCGTTTTCGGGCAGGTCGACGGTGTCTCGGGGAAGCGTTCCGGAGGCAAGTGTATCAGCGATGCTCGTACTGCGGTCAGTCAGGAAGACGGACAGGACGAGGCCTGTCAGGATTACCACAATGGCAGCCAAGGCGAATCGTTTCCTAGGAAAACTACTACTCGCTTGCTTGCGTCCGCGTGCTCGCCCGCGACTGGCAATCTTACCGCCTTTCACAATGTTTTGACTGCCGAGCGATAATTGTTCGCCTCGAGATCGCTTCTCTTGCACCGTTGGTTCAACATCGACCGTTGGCTGAGCATCCATCAAAGGCTGGACTTGACCGCCATCGGTTGAACTGAGGTGCTGTGAATCAAACTTGGCGAGCTGTGTTCTCAATACCTCAAGAGCCTGTGAGACTTCACAGGTAGAGTCTTCCTGAGCGTCGCTATTTGCCCAGTTAACCAGTTGCAAAACCGCCGGCCCAATTGCTTTGGCTAGTTTGGTTTCCACTGGTAGAGTGAGCTGCCCATTGTCGGCGACTTTAATCTCCGAAAAATGCCACGCAGCGGACGGCTGTTCTTGCGAAGCGGGATCGTCGAGCTGATGCAATTGAAGCGCCCAATCAAGACAAACCTCCCGCGGAGGAATGCCCAGGTCATCCACGAGCGATTGAATGGAAGGCATAACGACGAGTGCTGAAAAGGGCTGGGGGATTCAATTCACATTAGAATATCCATCATACCACCCCGGACGTTATCACGTACCCGTGTATCGCATACGCCTGTGGTCTACCGAATATTCAATCTTGATACACGGAGATGTGCCATGGAAAACATCCTTTCAACTGAGCCTTGGCAGCCAATCGCTATCAAGTCGAAGTGAGCGGTCATCGCCTAAACCGTTGCGGCAATATGACTTACGGCAAGTTCCGCAGGCTGGGACATAGGGCGATCTAGATCTGCTGAACACTTTTTCCACTTAATGTAGATTTGATGAATAAGATTCTCTGCTAGGATACCCGATGGCTGAAGGTGGGCCTTACCAAGGAACTGCTTGGTAGAAAGCATGGTTGCGAAACATCCTGTCGCTCTACGGCGAAGAATAAGTTTGACACTAATGCTAGCAAACCTACAATCGTGCCTCGCCAGCGACGGAGAGAACGTCAACACTCGCAACACTCGCGAGACTTGGTGGAAAGTTAGTGGCCTTTCTTTTCAACCACCAAGTGCGGCATTGGAGCATGGCAAGGTTTGCCATGAGCGTCAAATAGGACCCGGTTTGCGCAGGATATGCGCGAAGATTGACCAAGAGGAGTGCGCGCTGAGTATGGCACACGATGTGAACCAGAGCGAGATGGATGTCGTTGCGCGAGTGCGATCAGCTCTGGTCGACAGGATCAGCCCAGAGCGCTACGACTTATGGATCCCAGATCAAACGACTTGGGCTTGGCACGACCAAACGTTGAAGTTGAGCTTTCCGAGCCAGTTCACTTGCCAGCTTGCCAAGAAGATGTTGCAGCGTGATTTGGCGGAAGTGGCCATGCATGCGACCGCCATCGAGTGTGTCGTAGCATTTGAAGTTCAGGCTTCTGCGTCAGTTCAGCTTGCAGCCTCGCAGTCTGCTGAACCAAGCCGGTCGCCAGGCAACCGCAAGTTGACTTCGACCGCTGAAGTTGGCAAATCCATTGCAGCTCCGGCAACTGCGCCGCCTTGGGCGAACCCAACAAACCTTGCTACCAGTACCGCCGGTGCTGCATCAAGTATGGAGGCAGATCTTTGGCTCGGATTCGTGCGAGGCTCGAGTAACGAACTTGCTTGGACGACTGCTAACCTGGCTGTGAATGAACCTGGGCGACTGACACCCGTTTTGATTCACGGTCCCAGTGGATCAGGCAAATCGCTGCTGACTACGGCGATTGCTCAGCAGCTGCGCAGTGTGCGTCGTTTGCGACGCGTGGTGCATATGACCAGCGAGCAATTCACGAATGACTTTATGGAAGGGTTGCGAGGTGGTGGTTTGCCAATGTTCCGCCGCAAGTACCGCGACGTAGAAGCACTCTTGCTGGACGACATTCAGTTTCTGGCGGGCAAGAAATCCACGCTGGCCGAGGTGAAACATACGCTAGACAACTTGCTTCGCCTGGGAAAGCAAGTTGTATTCACTGCCGACAGACCATTAAATGAACTGAGTGCATTGGGAAGCGACTTGGTTGGTCGGTTGCGTGGTGGGTTGGTTAGTCCGCTGTTCCCGCTGGACGAAGAAACTCGTAATGCGGTGCTAAGACGTTTGTTGAATGAAGAAGGTATCGCATTGGAGCCGGATATCGTTAGCAATTTAGCCAGCAGAGCTGCTGGCGACGGAAGGATCCTAGCGGGGATTGCCAAACGATTAACGGCCACGGCATCCGTTGAACCTGGAAAGCTGACATGGGATCGCTGCTGGAACGCGGTGTTTGACTTGGTCCAGGCTACTCAGCCGATCGTTCGTATTGGCGATATTGAGCGAGTCGTATGTAGTGTTTTTGGACTGGAGCCGGAAAGCCTGCAATCGCCTAGCAAGATGCGCTCGGTAAGCCAACCACGCATGCTGGCGATGTTTCTGGCTCGCAAATATACTCCTGCGGCCTATAAAGAGATCGGCGAGTACTTCGGCAAGCGCCGGCATAGCACTGTTATTTCAGCCGAAAAAACGGTCGAGAGCTGGTTGGGTGAAACCGCCGAAGTGGCTTGCGGCCGAGGACTTACCGTTCGTGATGCACTGCGACATGTAGAGTCCCAGTTGCAGGTTGGTTGATGCAGTCGAACCGGGGATTGGGCGTTCGAATTTTGGACAC
>JAGQPR010000234.1 GCA_020426625.1 Planctomycetales bacterium | reverse complement strand
GGTTAGAGCACAGCACTCATAATGCTGGGGTCGGTGGTTCGAGTCCACCCATAGCCACCAGAATCCTATATATATCAACGGTTTATGTACTAAAATCCCGCGAGTCAGCGGGCTTTCTAGTGGCATATTTACTAGCACTTCAAGTGCTAGGGTCACGAAATTCATCGAGAACCTCAATTCCGCCGAATGAGCCGGATTGGCCCGTGTGACATGACTGTGGCAGGTTCCGTGTCATGTCCGAGCGTCTCGATTCCAGTCTAAACATCGAATTTGACCTCAGCCCTCTGTGGCAGGTTCAAGCGAACCAGAGGTCTATCACGCTTGTCAAAATCCATTTGATTGACGGGGCAAGAAGATTGAATCAGCGCCTTTGGCTTAGCCACTCCCGCATCTGCACGCTCTTTGTAATTAAAGCCAGTCTGGTGGTGGCCCGGGTACATGCAACGTAAAGGTCTTCTTGCATGAACACAGGGCTCGCGTCAGGGACCTCGGCGTCAACCACTATCACCACTGCAGCCTCGATACCCTTGAATGCCCTGATCGTAGAAAAGTAAACCATGCCAGCTTCACCGAGAGCAGAGAGGTCTTCGCTAAGAGCTAGTCCATGCCCTCGTCTTGACTGAGCCATGGCGGAGTTCTCGAGCCTATATGGGGAAAGAATCACGACGCCACCGTCTGGCGCCCATTGCTTCGCTAGTTCCCACGCTCGATTCGCCATCGCGACCTGAGAGCTAGCCACCTCAACGAGAGGCTGTTCGCCCTCGGGGAGGCCGGGCATAGGCTCGACCCGCTGATCCATGTACGTATTCGTTGCCCCATTGATGCACACCGTATTGCGACAATTATGGTAGAGGCGAAACATTACCTCGGCTCCCACCGCCACGCCGGAGCCAACTTGAAACAAGTCTTGGCACCAATCCCCAAAAAATACCCAGCTCGCATCCGTCGGCTTTAAGAATTCGTACAGTGCTATCAGCTGTAGTTCGCTGAAGTCCTGCCCCTCGTCCACGATGATCGCGTCATATTTCTCCTCAACTGGTAACTCCGAGGCGACATTCATCGCTTGCCCTGGCAGTTCCTCCCGAAAGTACTTGTCGGTGTCTGAAATTTGCCCGACTCGGCACAGCTTGCGGAAGAACCTATCGACATTGACGATTGCGCTGGCGTGGTCAGGGTTCTTTCGACGCAGCAACTCAGCAAGGTTTTTGTTGAAGCAAACGTATAGGGCGCGGGATCCCGCCTCAAGCAACGCCTGAAGCCTCCAAATAGCGAGCAACGTTTTTCCGGAGCCAGCTGGCCCAACAACTGCAACTCTCGGGAGGTCAAACACTCCGCGCAATGCAGAAAATTGTTGTCGCGTCAGCTCGTCAACCTTTACGACATCATCTTCCACATCACTCTGCGTATCCGCTTTAGTGATAGCGAACTGGCGGCATGTCAAAATCTTCCCAATCTTCTCGACAACGTCATTCGAGAATGTTTCGCCCTCCTTACTCGATCCGCGCTGCTCCAAAGTGAGACGCAAACATGACGCTAGCTCATGCATGTGTTGACTAGTTGCGAGCGTGGACCGATCAAACATCGCAGGTAGCTGGCTTGCGCGGCCATTTGGGTAGATGACAATGTAAGCAAATCGCCCCGGAAATTTGCCCCATCCACCTTGTTTGACAACTACCCTTGAAAGCTCATGCATGTTTCGGGTCGCTTGGGCTGGCGGAGATTCATTGATCGGCATTTCGGCACCAGAACGCTCGCGACGGTACCAACGCCCATCATCTGCCACGCGAAACTCCCGCGATCCTTTGACCTCAGCAACGACCATCCCTGATCCGGGCACAAGAATGACAAAGTCTGCCTGTCCATCCCTGACGAAGCCTGCCTCAGTCTCCAGAGTCCAACACACGCTCGACACGACAACCCACTCTTTGGGAAGTTGCTGCCTAAACTGATGCAGAACCTCACGCTCCCACCTATCGGTGGGAAT
This sequence comes from Planctomycetales bacterium, assembly GCA_020426625.1. Classification (GTDB taxonomy): domain Bacteria; phylum Planctomycetota; class Planctomycetia; order Pirellulales; family Pirellulaceae; genus Aureliella. The sequence goes on along the minus strand of JAGQPR010000234.1, from coordinate 10,360 downwards.
TGGACCAAGAATTTTTGGCATTTGACCTCCGTCACCTAGCCATTGCCAAACTCACGCGCGATGCAAGTAAGCTGATTCAGCTCGATCGCATCGAGCCACGGACCGTCAGCACGCCTAACACGCGGCGCACTCATACCTGACAACATGCGGATCTGAACTTGCACTATGCCGCCCCCCTTGTGGCGAGCAAGATAGTTCCCATGCTTCGTGCGCATAGCTGCCGTATCGATGGTTCGCACCCATTCCCGACCGTTCAACACGAATCGCGCGCCTACATCCATTGCAAGTATTTCTTCAGCGTCCAGCGCCTTCTCACGCACAAACTGAGTCACGGGAGTCGTGACGGGGGACCCGCCACCACCCACTTCGCAGACTGGAAACTCTGCAAGGTTTCCACGCACCCAGGACATACGACGCTCAAGGTTGAAGGAATCGATAAGTCGAATCTTTGACACATTGTGGTGCGCCGCCCAGCGCAAAGCTCCTTCGACGGCGTTCTTGTGCCCTCTATACCCTGCCCACAGCGGGTGTACTACGACAGCCGCAATTTCTGGCTCAGCTCGTTCTCGCCAACCGTTGATCGGCCCTTCTCCCTTCAACAATTCGGCTGCACTGAACGCGGTCACATATCGCTCGGCAAGTGCGCTTGCGCGACATGACCAGCCGCCGATACCCGAACTTGGCAAAGCGAACCCACCAACTTTCTCATCGAGCCCAGGCCGGTACTTGTCGTCCATGAGAGTTGCTAGTAGTTCGATGCCAAGCTCCCAATCCAGTAGTCCATGCAACTGACGGTTCCGAAATCCTCGAAGCAAGATGTCAGGACTACGCCAGCCTTCTCTCCCCTTGCGCCCAAGCTCGTCGCGAATCATGCGTCCTAACTTAGACTCATCGCCCGTACCTAGCACGCACCCCTTGAGCAGCGAAGACCAATTGCGGAATCCCCAATCTACTAGTCCAGCCCCGTTCGGATGGGCGTCAGCGAGATAGAGTTCGGCACCATATTGGGCAAGCCGGTGTACTGAGGCGATCTCGATATCTAGCGAGTCGACGTCCAGTTCGATAGCAATCGCTCGCTGAAGAATTGTGGCTGCCGAGAACCACGCTGCTCGCCTACAGGCGAGAGACTGCGACCCGTCAAAATACGCAAGTCCATCCACATCCCGTGCGCGGATCGCGAGGATGTCCGTCGTTTTGGGCGAAGTCAAAGCCACGACATGCTTCTTCGTCCCAGGCTGGCTGGGATCACTATCCAAAATCTCTCCGTTCAGCCATGTGCCTTCAGGACTCTTGATGCCATTGACGGTCTCAAACTCGAACAGCTCAGAGCGGTTGTTGTTGATCCGGAAAACTTGAGCCTGTCGAGCAAGCGCGATCTCTACGTTCCCCTGCGGCTGGTAGAGCGCACCGCTGGACAATGCTGGCGACGCGGTGAAAGCAAACGAGCCGCCAGTTCCTCGGCGGCCGGTTCCGACCGCTGACTTTGTTTTATCAAGATCCGAAACAAATGCGCGCGGGGAGATAGCCAACGATGGTTTCGCCCGTTGCCCATGGCACTCTGTGCATGAAACCGATAGACCAGCGGTTAACTTCAATTCTGGGTTCCACCAGTCGACCTGCTCTACTGGCTGATATGTCGACGAGTCAAGCTTGCATACCTTCAGCTGCCGGCAGTCGGGACAGAAGATTTGCGCATATGCAGCGCCAACAGGAGAACCCAAAGTTCTCCAGCCGCGACCATGCGTAAACATCACGGGACCGCAAATACCACGCGGCAAGATTGTTCGCTTGTCCCAGGTCCTTTCCGAGCCTGGTGCGAACTCCGTTATGGCTTGATCGAACGGGCGGTCGAGAGACGCCGATTCAGCACTCCCATGACCCGCCTGCGATAGGGAGAAATACAAACTGCGAACGTTCGTAGGCATGCCATACATCGGCAAAATGCCTGCTTCGGCTAGCCGGTTTGCAAGCATTGCTTCTACAAATTCTCCTGACTCAAGGGCCCCCCGAATACGATTTGGCAGAGCATTGGCGCCGACTACAAGCGCACCAACATCAACTTTAGTCCCGCGACCAACTGTCCCTGCAATGTGCTCGATGTCCGATTGATGCATTGCTATCCATTTTTCAATCGCGACGATACGGGGCTCGGCGCCCTCCACCATACCCATTTCGCCATGCGTATCCGCTTGCGCAACATCGGCCCAAGTAACTCCCGTTGCGTTGAACGCTTGGCGCAAACATTCCTTCGCGACAAGACGCTCTGCGAGCACACGCTGGTCGTCGCCGGTGGCGACGCTTGGCTGCGGCGGCACACCGCCAGTCATCTCGAGCGGGTGTTCAAAATGAACGCGATCGTGTGTTTGGCCACGACAGTAGGTAAGGACGACAGAAAAGGGCTGCCCCGTTCGCCCGGCACGTCCAGCTCGCTGTTGGTAGTTGAATCGCTCGGGCGGCATGTTGGCTTGTAATACTGCTTGCAACGCTCCGATATCAACACCCACTTCCATAGTTGTCGTCACGGATAGCAGGTCGATTCCATCGACCTTCGGCAGCACATCTCGTTGGCCAATGTCGTACAGTTGCTCGTTGTCAAAGAAGACGTCGCGAAAGTGACGTTGTCGCTGGGCTTGGTTGTTGGTTTGCCCCGTGAGCTCTTCCGAATGGATGCGAAAGGCAGATGCAGGATCAGCTGCTTCGTGCGCGTAGTAGTGTGCGTCTGCTATTTGTCGTGCGGTCGAAAATTCATCGGGAGATGTAGCCATTTTGGCGAAGCAGCGAGAGCAAGTTCCAGCAGAGGCGTGCCAATGCGTTTGGCGGCATTTGCCACATATCCAAGGGTGTGCGTCGCCTTCCTCGATCTTCGCCCAGAGGAAACTCATGCTGACGACCGCCCACCCGCCATCAATCGCCTTGTGTCCCGATGCTGAGAACGCACATTCGATTTTCTGACGTAGCTCGGCGCCATCTATTCGACATCCGGCGGCAACAGCCTGAATATATTGGTACACGCGTGTTTTTGCGATTCCCTCGTTGTGATTTCCATTTGGAGTTCCAGCAGCCCAGCCATCGACAGGCCGCGGCCCCTGTGTTGGTTCCGTCCGGCGCTCTTCCGTCAAAATCCGCAACACACTGTTACATGCTTGAGTGAAAGTTTTGGATTCCATTCCGGCAGGGCCCTGGAGGGCCGGGCTGGGCGGGAAGCACAAGTACCCTACACCCTGAGCTTCGAGGTCATACAAGAGTCGTCCCGTCAGCGCCATCCATGCGGATTTCCTTAAATCGGTCCCAAGTTTGTTTACTTGCGCGAATTGAGCTTCCGACAGATCAGCCGCGAGTGTCGCTGCCAGATCACCCAAAGCCCGTCCGAATAGTGTCGTCCAATCCTTAGGATTCCCCCCCCCCCGACACCGTCCTTTTATCGAGGCTTGAACCTCCTGGATTAACGCCCCGCGACACAAAATCCAGCCAAAGTGGAGTTAGAGCTGCACTCCCGACAATTGGAGTACGCAAGATATCATCGAGCCTGACAAATCCGGCTCGATGCGCCTTGACGCGTCGAACCACAGCAAGGTCCTCCTCCGAAGCAAACTTAGGGTCGCCTGTTACTGCTAATGCGGCGCTGCGAAGGCGCTTCGCCGCTTCAAATTCACTTGTAGTCAAAGAGCTTTCGGCTCCAGCCAGAGCGTCCTTTGCTAAGTCAGCCCTGCCATTCTCTATGTGCAACAAAATGTCCTGCTGCAGAGAATTAGCAGCATTTCTAGCGCGTGCGCGCAACTCTCGCTGCACAAAGACTCGCAACAAATGGCCCCATTGCTCTTGATCTACGCCTACGGCAAGGTTTGCAGCGGCCTCACGACTGTCGGAAAACGCCACCAGTTTGCGCGCATCACCCTCTGGCAGCAGGCTCATGAGGTGCTTCGTTAGTAAGTGCGAAGTGCGCGCAATACCTGTTACGAATGAGCGTATAGGGGAGCGCCGGCTTCCGCGACGCTCTGAGTAATCGATGCCGCAAGACGGGCAACGTTGCGGCATTCCCGGAAACTGAAACGATGGCACCTCAGTTGCATCGAACCACAAGCATCGAGCTTCTCCGCTATTTGGCTTAGCCTCGCCAAGTCTCACAATACCGGTCTTCGCATTTATCCGCGCCTCGGCCCAGCGGGCATCGGCTCTACTCAGGGGCAGGCCATTGTCGCTTTGCTCGACTGACCCCTGTCTCCATTCGAAATCGGATTTGTTGGCCATGCGCCATTCAGGCGGCACGAGCCAGACCACGCCAAGATCACGATGTAGTTGCAGATCGGTGCGCGTCTCGGCGCTCGCTTCTGGCAGTCCATCGATCTTTGCGGCCAACGCCGTAAGTTCATACCCCCCGGCGCCAGCGCCCAAGCCGGGCAACGCCGCCGGATTTGGGACCATAGCGAGTTGTCCAGCGGTAAGGGGAATCTTGTTGCCGCAGAGCAGTTGCGTCCCGCAGCATTCGCAATAAAGCACCTCAAGCATGCGTCCTTCGCTAGTTGAAGATGCGGGCTCTGGCCACAGAGTGCCTACTCGACGTTGCGGATCCTCGCTGTCCAGAACAGGAGTCGCCCACAATCCCTCAATATTCTTTGCCATCCAGTGAAATCGCAATCGTGGCACAGGCAGCTCGAGCTCTGAACCAAGTGCAATCAGCAAGCCACGCGTCGCAACGAGAGCGTCAACTTGGGGTGCCGGGAACCATCGCTTGGCTATATCCGTCAATCGTCTTGCTTGAACTCCTTTCTCGCGGAACGCGGAAACGATTTTGTCACCAAGGTCCTGTTGACGTATCAAGATGGCAAGCGTAGCTGCCGGGTCTGGGGTAGATTTTGGATTCGCGGCTTCATTGGCAAGCGCGATGCAGGCCCCAGCAAGATCATCGCCAAGCGAAGGATCTACTGAACGCTGATAGAGCAATTCACCAGCATCGATATGGAACTTTTTCTCCGCGTCGGCGGGAGTCAAGCCGAAGAACCCACCAAGAAATTCGAAGGTTTTGGGCGCAGCAGCATCAAGAGATGCGCTAGATGCAAGAATCCGTAGTTGTGGGCTATCTGGTTTGAGACCGAGCCGGTCGAGAAGCAACCGGAGCAGATATGCGACTTCGGTACCCGATGCGCCACGGTGCAAGTGAAGCTCGTCGACTACCAGATGAAAGACTCTACTTTTATCGCCATCGAGCCACTCGCGAGTTTGGTCGAACATTTGCGAATCGGCGCGATCGCCAGGAATGTCTGAGTCAGCGTGCCGCATGAGCATGATTGACAACATGCTGACATTGGTAATCAAAAGGTCGGGTGGAGCCACCTGCATTTCCCAACGGTGAAACATCTCAGCCGCTCCCGGATCAATCCGGGGAACGAAGCTTGCCTGCTTCAGCGCGCTGCTAAGGTCTTTCTTTGCCTGGTTGCAGGCCCTTTCATTTCCATTTGATCGTGCCTCCTCAAGGCGAGATTTTCTATCTTCGATGCTCTTGCGAATCGCCATGTAGTCCGAGAATGCTGTCCCAATTGCGACTTGGAGACGGCGTCGAGCGCTCGAGTTCGACTTTCCATCCTCCTTGAATGGATGCCCGGAAACTGGAGTCGCTCCGTTGTAACGGCCAAAACGGATACGATTCCCTCCGAGCGACGAGTCCATGGCGGAGTGCGCTTCGTCGGAATCAAGTGCCGTACGTAGTCGCGATAGCTGATCCTCGACTAATGCGTTCATCGGATACAAAAGTAGCGCGCGGATCGCGGCAGGACGACTTTCGCCTCGCAGCTCTCTGCGAGAATCGTTCCAAGCAGGCAGTGAGTTTGCCGACCACTTAGTTTGCATTGTGCTTCGTGCAGAATTCCACGCGGCGCCCGGCGCAGTTGCTTCACGGATGATCGACGCCATTATGGGTAGCAGGAATGATTCGGTTTTCCCTGAGCCAGTGCCCGTGACCACCACCGCATGCTTTCCGCTCAATGCCGCCTTTAGCATTCTCTCTTGATGCACATATAGTGAATGCTCACCCTGGAATAGACCCGATTCGGCAACTGAGACAAATGCGGCCACGCCTGCGGCTGTCATCCCGCCTAGATCCTCCGAATTTAGATCTCTCAATCGCTTTCCGGATGAATATGCGGGGAGCGGCTCCACAAAAGCTTCTTGAAAGAGAACCCCGGGCTTGTCGAGTAAGGCCTTGCGCTCTTCCTCGAATGACTGCGAATCCGTCCCGAAGGCAGAAGTTATATAGCGCTTAATTCCGTCTTGCAGACGCTCGAATGCGCCGATTGGATCCTTCATCGCTTGTACTCTTTAGTAGTTTTTATACGCCCGCGAGGATGAGTTCTGGCCGCTTGCTCTCATCATTGGAGTTGCCTTGCACGATGTTACATCGAAGCAAGTTTTCCACCGATTTTTTCTGCAACTAATAGTGCTATTTTTCTCGGTACCCACTTGTATGCGAGCCACTTTCCCTTGGCCATTTTTTCGTAGACTATGCTGACGGTACCAATAGGCTCCCCGCTAGGCTGCCGCGACAACGAAATTCCATGCGCTGTGGATTCAGCATTGGTCGTCACCAACTCTGGTCGATCACCGCTGCACAGAACGAGCGCGCGCTCAAGCGCCACTGGCGGACTGATTCGCGCGGGGAACCAAAGCATCCCATTGGTTTCGCTATACGGAATCGGCCATGGCGACGCGTCGTTGATCGAGCAATGCTGGCTTAAATAGTCGGCAAAAGACCGCAGCGCAATCCACACGCCCCAGCGGGAATCTCTAACAAATGCATATCGTGGAGACCCGTTTTCTTGCGCTATAGAAATCGCATGTGTGCGAAGCCTGGTGGATTCCAGATCCTCGAGTCTAAATAGCTGCGAGCTGGGGAATGGGTCTACTTTGGCGCTACCTGAAGAGAAGTAGCCATATCCGGGGCTGAATTTTTCGGCACCTCCGCTGCTCGCAGCCGAACCAAGGCTTTCGCCGGTATCCTCGAAAATTCTTGACGCAACCTCGCCGAGTGGCGCTGCCCATGCAGCTATTTCTTCTGCTGGCCTGTTGTGCAGGTCAAGACCAATGTCTTGTGCTGCAATTTGGATTAGATCGGGATCATCTACCGCGACGCGCCAAGGTTGCAATAGACCGTCACCACGATGCCCGACGAACGCAGTCCCTCCAACGTCGAGCCGAGCAAGAGACTCCCATTGGGCAAGTCGGAGAGACCCCAGTACGCCCAGAAGCCTGCACTCATCGGAAGTCACGGGCAATTCATACAGCGCGGGCTGCACTGCGTACACCCGCATGAGATGGCCCTTGTGGTTCGTTTGGATCTCTAGGTGCCCTCTGGAGCGAAGCTCGAGAAGCACTTCCACGGGTGTCGTAGCTACACCTTTCTCAGATAGCAGTCGCACCAATTGATCACGAGCATCTCCATAGGAGATTGAACCAGTTCGGGCAAGTGAATCAAGGAATAGCTGAGGCGCGCAATACTCGGTAGCATCGATTGGGGTTGCTCCCAAACCACCCTTCCCTATTTTGAATGGCGTTCCCCCCAAGAGTGAAGCGTCCGATTCACCAACCGGACTCGGCAGGCACCCTCGGAGGCCATTGCCATCTCTTTGAGGGTATCCAAAACGGTCAAGGCTGAACAAATCCCCATGCTCGACGTGCTCGCCAGAATTCGCGGCAACTCTGAGGCGAACGGATCCAACGAGTTCCTGTTCGAACATCGCTATGATTTGGTAGGACTTTGCTCCGATATCACTCTGGATAATGCGAAATCTGCGAAGTGGTAAGTCAGTGGCCAGACCCGAGGGTCTAGGGGATGGCTCCTCGCTTAGTGTCAGCAGGGGGCAGTGGAGTTTTGCGCCCTGAGGGGCATCTAGCTCTATGGTCGGAAGGTCATACGACGCATATTGCCTTACGCCACCACGGCGAAATGAGCGACCGCCAATTAGCCGCAGCGCGCGAGGTGCGGGGCGCTCATTTTCGCCGTCTGGCACCATATCCCTCTGTTCGCTAGTCAACGCGCCGCAATCGTGCAGGCAAGCCAGTACCCAACCGATAGGAAGGCCGCTGCTATCAACAATTGTGTGTTTCAGCTTTTCGCGCTCGAGATAGTCCCTAAGTAGTCTTGCGTTCCCTGGCGGGGCCAACAAATATGCCACGCCATGCAGGGGCAAAGAATCCTCACGCAATTCTTGGAGGTTTTCACCCGAAGCCTTGAACGCAAGTACCCACAGCTGACGCCGAGGCAATCGAATTGGGCAGATTGGTGTTTCGCGTCCATCCTCTTCCTCACTTACGGTCGCGGAAAATTCAAGATCCTCGTTCGCCAGACCAGATAGGACCGACCTCGCCGCATCTGGGTCGCCTGATTCTTGGCGGCTTGTTGAGCCCTCCAAGCCCCCGAACTGAGCACTCCAGCTTGCGGAACCAAACCGCAGCAATAGCCGCCCTTCGTCGCGCAAGGGTGGAACTCGCCATTTGACTTCCCATGGCAGTGAATTCTCTTCTTGCAACCCTAGGACTAGTCCTAACTCGTCAGTCTCAGTGGTACCTTCTGGTGCACTCGCATGTCCTGTACTTTGCGCCGCGCGTGCGGGAATCGTTCCGTCCCAGTCCTCAAACAAGCTTCGCATACGGACATTGATTGGTTCGGCAAATGCACTTTTCCCAATGGCTTGTCTGAATGCGGCCGTCAGAAAGGAGGAATCACTCGCACGAAGCACTACTTCCCGAAGCTGACTTTCAGTAAGGTTCTGCCCCGGCCGCAGACCTTCTTGCGCGAAGACGCGTGCGCATTGCTCACTATCGCGCCTCGACATTATTTGTTGCGCCCGAGGCACTCCAATCCTGGTATACCCTCCGAGAATCCGAAACGTAAACTTGCCGAAAGATCCCTTTCGCTCCGTGGTCCATCGCTCCAAGTCTTGCCACACCTTTTCCATCGTGGCCATCTGCTGGCTTCCCCACGTTCCTGGCAACTTTAGGGCTTGCTGTAGGTGTCTATAGAATCCCTGATCGTCACAAGCGGCCGTTGATCGCACAAGTACAGCGAGATGAGGAAGATATGCGGGCGCGTTCAGACCCACATATGTGCGCGATCGCTCACCTGGATCAATGTAGGCGCTTGAGAGCTCCCGCGAACCGGAGCGCAATTCACAAAGTCGGATAGCAGCCGCGAAGACATCCGTGCCCGTATGAACCCAGATGGGTGCGGAGCGTATTGCTGCAAGAAATGCCTCGTCGCCACCAAGATCCGGGCCAATGGAATCGAGCTCCGCTGGGCTAATTTGCAAAAACACCTCTTCTCCGCTCGAGGCAGGAGAAAAGAATGTCTCAAGTAGACGTCTATTCCAAGCATCGTATCGATTGCGAGCGATCGCCTCGGCTTTGGCTCTGTCACCTTCCACGACCTTTGATCCAAATAGTGCGCCGGTTTCGCATCACTACTGCACCGTCATCGGAATTCCTCAAGCGTTCAGACGTCAACACAACGCGGCATAAGTGCCGCTCCCATTCGCGATTCAAGTCAGACGCTTTGATCGCCATTAATTCTTGCACGACAAGTCCCTCGGTAGTGATTTGCAAACTGTCCATGCAAGGAACATACCTGACTGGACGACGCCGTGGTTCGGCGAAGCAAGTACGTTAGGGCTGCTAAATCGGCGCGTCCTTTGGCCCCGACGGGCGCTACCTTCAAGTTCATTGCCTTCCTGCGCAGGGCGGCAACCGAGCCCCCTACCTCTGATGCCAATGTATGGGGTTCCCTCGAATCCTGGTGGGCGGCGTAAGTCGAATACAAGATCGCTGGCTCTTCTAGATACCTTCCTGAACGTAAGTCAGTAGATCTCCTGGTTGCCGCCCGAAGTATTCGCAAAGCTTGTCGATGGTGTCGGTGCCTACATTGGCTCCGGGCTGGTTCACCATCTTGGAGAGCGTCGCTCGGTGAATGCCGGTGGCCGCAGCAATCTCTAATAGAGAGACGACACGGCGTTCTGCGAACGCCTTGTCTGCAATCAATTCTGTCAAACGGAACCTTATCATATGAATGAATCCTGAATAGCGTTGTCTATACGCGTCATTCGTTGTTGACAGGCGACATATATCGTCTATTATCGACTGCATCTGTCGACTACAAGCGACAGACGTCGAACAACCGCAACGGAGACGCGAAATGCAAACTTACCTCACGACCGATGAACTTGCTACCAAAATTCACTACGACCCGCGCACGATTCGCACGCGGCTGAAAGATGCGGTGCTGCTGGAAGGAGTGCACTACATCCGCCCATTTGGTGGCCGCAAGTTGCTCTTCATTTGGGAGACGATCCAGCGCGATATCGGCACGTTCTCGTCC
>JAGQPR010000233.1 GCA_020426625.1 Planctomycetales bacterium | reverse complement strand
TTTGTAATCGCAGGCTCGTTCGTAGCGCTGAGCAAGCTGAGTGTAAAGGTCGCCCATGTAGCCGCGATTCGACGGCACTCGCTCCATCGCAATGCCAATCTCTTTCAAGGCATCGGCGTATGCCGTCATGTCGGTCAACAGCACAAGAACGCGTTTGCCTTCCTCGACGGCAAACCGCTCGGCGACTTTTAATGCCATGTCGGGCACCAGCAGCCGTTCCACGATTGGGTCCGACGCTTGATTGACAAACATCACCGTGCGGCCAAGAATTCCTTCACTCTCAAACGTCGAGTGAAAGAAGTGATAATCATCGAAGATCAACCCCAGCCCGCCGAAAACGATAATGTCTGCGTCAGCCGGAATTCCAATCCGTGCAAGCAACTGGTTGTACGGTTCGCCAGCGACAGAGAAAATCGGAATCTTCTGGCTCTCAACCAGACAATTGAAGACGTCGATCATCGGAACCTGAGTGTGAATCATGTTTTGAGGCACGATTCGCATCATCGGATTCACGGACGGTCCACCGATCGGAATCGTCGGTTCGTTCGACAGATCAGGCCCGCCATCCAGCGGTTCACCGGAACCGCGAAAGACACGCCCAAGTATGTTTGGCGAGTAGGTGACCTGTGTCGGATGTCCGAGAAAGGTCACTTTGGCTTGCGTCGAGAGCCCCTTTCCGCCAGAGAACACCTGCAACGAAACAACGTCGCGTTCAAGCTCGATAACTTGTCCAAGGGATCGACGCCCGTCCCAGTTCTCGACAATGGCCAAGTCTCCAAAACCTACGTCGGAACCTCGCACTTTGAGGATGTCGCCAACGATAGCAAGCACGCGTGTGTGTCTGACCAGTTCAGAGATCATTTCTTTGTGTCTCCAAATAGCGAGAAGGCCGTTCATCGAACTTCTCTGCACAACTCAGTGAGCAGAAGACGAACTCGCCATTATCGCGTTTGCGTCTGGCTGCTGCCTTCCCCTGTGGAATCATCATGCCGCAGACAATGTCGCGTTTACCTTCGTTGTCCAACATATCTGGCTCATTCTGATTCTCACGACAAAAAACGGACGGACGTCGAAAGTGCTCTGTTTGGTAGATTTCCAGCAATTCCCGAATGAGCTGCTGCGGGTCATCGTTGTAAATCACGCGCGCGCCCGTCGCTTTGTTGCACGTTGCCAGAATGGCTTCAACCATATCGCTGATGCCACCCGTTCCCGTCAGCACGCCTATCAGTTTTCCTTCATCAAAAGCTATTGCCAATTCCCCAAGCGTTCCACTGCTGCCACCGACAATCACGACCATGTCACTACTGCGAATGTTGACGACTTCCCGTCCCATTAGCCCGCTACCAGTAAAAATCAGAACATGATGTGCCAGAGTAGGTGAACCATAGTGATACGCGTGTTCGTCCAGACTCAGGGCAGGAGAAATGCCGATCACCATCCCACCACGGCTACAAGCTCCACGGGCAGCAGCCAGCGGCAGCCCGGGACAAGCGCCGGTAACTAGAATGCAATTTGAGATTGCAATCTCTCCGCCAAGCACAGTCGCTCGCTGAAGATAGCTCTCTGGGATGTCGTTTCCAGCACCTCCCATCACACCAATCTTGAGAGGCATTGACCTTGGGGCATCTCTTGGCTGTTCATTCTTCATCGTTGCTTCTCGAATTGGTTTCCGACATTAGTTGGCAACAACCGAGGCCATGATCATTGTTTCTGGCTTCTTGCCTGACTCCCACGCAACTACAACCGGACCATTACCTGAACGCGATGCAGTGATCATGGGATCGAAAGCGTTCTCGGACAGTTGTGTTGTGTCGATTGTCTTTGGAGTTGAGAGCAGGAGGTCTCCTCCACGGCGATTGATCCAGACCAGATAGTAACCATCGGAGGTCGCTGCTGCAGACGGCTGTTCGCCTGGACCGAGCAAGCGCTCAGGCTCAAGGCCACCCGCTACCGACGTGAATATTTGTTGATTTCGACGCCAAACGGTAATTGGCGAACCATCTGCGGCAATAGCTAGATCGCCTCCGTCCATCGGGCAGGCATTCAGCTTCCAACTTCCAACACCAAGCTTGTCGGCCAATCCAAATGTTTGGCCCGAATCTTCAGACTTCGCCAGATACATGTCGCGATCGCCATCCAACGCATTTCGCCACATCACGTAAATCGTGCCGTCATCGCTGATTGCAACGGATGGATGACAACATTCGCAAACGGTGCCAGAGGGAGACTCATAAACGCGAAGGTTCTTAGACCAAGTCTTGCCTCCGTCTTGCGAACGAGCACCGTATATCTGCGTTCGGTCGTTACGCAGGTCCAGCCATGTACAGAAGATCAAACCATCCGGTCCCATGGCCATTCCATGCAACCCTTCTCGCGCAACTTTGGGTTGGTCATTAACATCAACAGGGCCGCTCCATGTTTCGCCACCATCCTCGGATCGCCAAGCCATCAGGTTTCCGCTTTCGTGGCTAATTGCAGTCACGACAACCGACTTTTCGTTGGCAACAATTCTCGGCCCGCGCCGCATCCCTAATGCGAGTTTCGTGACATGCCCGACTTTAATGGGACTGGCGTACGTCTTTCCGCAATCGACCGATTTGCAAACATAGATATCCTCGTTCGCCCCGAAGGCGACGAAGATATGACCGGTTGAATCGACAGCAACTTGCGGCTGCTGAGCACCGGGCAGGCTTTCAGATGTCACAACACAGACAGGATCAGCCGCTGTTAGCGTCGTAGCGATTGCGGATAACAGAATACTTAGTAAAACGACCGAATTGAATCTCATTCTCGCACCTAGTGAATTGACTGTGAGCACTTCCGTCTTGGTAATTACGCATCCTCGGCGAATCGTGGGTCGGCGATGCCGAGCTTGAGCTTCCATTCCATCACGGAGCAGTAGAGAACAGGAACGACAAGCATGGTCAAAATCTCAATCGTCATCCCGCCGAAACTCGGAATTGCCATGGGGACCATGATGTCGCTTCCGCGTCCAGTGGAAGTCAAGACAGGGATCAATGCCAGCAGCGTGGTGGCTGTTGTCATCAGGCAAGGGCGAACTCGACGCATGCCTGCAGTCACCGTCGCTTCTCGTGCGTGCTTGGCATTGGCGATTCGATCCTTGCGGAAACTCTCATCTAGGTAGGATGCGATCACGACTCCGTCGTCGCTGGCGATTCCAAACAATGCTAGGAAGCCAACCCAGACGGCGACGCTGAGGTTAATTGTATGCACTTGAAATAGCGTCCGCATGTTGGTTCCGAATACGTCGAAATCCAGGAACCAATCGGTCCCATAGAGCCATAGCATGATGAAGCCACCAGCCCATGCGATTGCGATACCGCTAAATACCAGCGATGTGGTGATGACAGATTTGAATTGGAAGTAAAGAATCAGAAAGATGATTCCGAGGGCCAGTGGCAGGACTACCATCAAGGTCTTCTGCGATCTCAGTTGGTTTTCATAGTTGCCTGCGAACGTATAGCTGACGCCGGCGGGTAGAACCAACTCGCCGCTGGCGATCTTCTCCTGCAAAAACGCCTGCGCATCTTCAACGACATCGACCTCGGCATTGCCGGCCTTCATGTCGAACAGAACGTATCCGAGTAGGAAGGTGTCCTCGCTCTTGATGACCTGCGGGCCACGGAGATAACGAATGTCCGCAAGCTGCCCCAACGGGATCTGCTGGCCCATCGGTGTCGGCACTAGGATCCGTTCCAAGGACTCGGCGTCGTCGCGCAACTCACGAGCGTATCGCACACGCACTGGGTAACGCTCGCGGCCTTCAACTGTGGTGGTGATGCGACGACCTCCAATGGCGACTTCAATGACGTCTTGCACGCTGCGAATGTGCAGTCCGTAGCGCTTGATGGCATCGCGGTCGATGTCAATCTCCAAGTAGGGCTTGCCGACGATCCGGTCAGCGATGACGGCAGATGCCTTAACAGATGGTACTTGCTTCAGCAGACCTTCAATTTGAAGAGCAACTCGTTCGATGGTTATGAGATCGGGGCCTTTGATCTTCATTCCCATCGGCGCACGCATGCCACTTTGCAGCATCACGATTCGAGCCGCAATGGGTTGCAGTTTTGGGGCAGAAGTAGTGCCGGGAATGTCGGCGGCTTTGGTGATCTCTTCCCAGATGTCGTTGGGCGACTTGATTTCCTCTCGCCACTGGCGGAACGGTCGTCCGCTGGAGTCCTCGATCAAATTGTCCTGGTCGTCGCGTGCGTATGTGCCAGATTCTTCGTCGTAGCGAAAGTCCAATCGGTTTCCGTTTTGGTCCGACTTGTATTCTGACTTGTAGCTGATGAAGGTTTCGATCATCGAGATTGGCGCTGGGTCGAGCGGACTATCGGCGCGACCGATTTTGCCAACCACCGATTCCACTTCAGGAATTGAAACTAGTAGCCTGTTTTGCAACTGCAGCACATCCATCGCCTCACCAATCGAAGCGTGTGGCATCGTGGTGGGCATGTACAGAAATGAACCCTCGTCAAGCGGCGGCATGAACTCCTTGCCGATGCCAGGAAACGCTGTGGTGGCAGCCACCCAAGGGCGAGATTCGCGTATAGTCGATTCTGAAATGCCCACACGAGAGATAGTTTTAGGTATGAACGAGAAGATCCGATCAAAGCCAAGCCACGAACAGCCACCCAGCAGTAGAATCATCGCGGGTAGCGACAGGAAGAGCAGCTTATGGGCCAGACACCAACGCAGGAGCGGCTCATAAAGGTAGCGCTGAAATACGGTGAAGAAGCCGAGTAGCCCGCCGATCAAAAGTCCCACGAACAACAAATTGCGAATCAAGCCCTTTTCAGGACCGAGCGGTAGCCAGTGATCGGTAAGTAAAACGCCTACTACCAAGACCGCAACCGCACTGGCAGCATAGGGAGCAAACTTGTGATAGTTGGCTGGAATGCGTTCTTCCAGCAATTTGTAGACGCCAAGAGCAGCAACGATCGCACCGACCCACCAAGTCACAAAGTACATCGCCAGGACGCCAGCGCCAACAAGAGCGAACATTGAATAGCGGCGAAGTGCGCCAAATTTCATCCGACTGCCCATAAGAATATGAGCTGCCGGAGGAATGATGGTTAGGGCGACAATTACGGAGGCGGCCAACGCAAAAGTCTTCGTAAATGCGAGGGGGCGGAAGAGCTTGCCTTCCGCTGCGACCATCGTGAAGACTGGCAGAAAACTAACAACAGTTGTGGACACTGCGGTCAATACAGCACTTGCAACTTCGTTAGCGGCGCGAAAGATAACATGCCCTCGATCTTCGTTCGGATCGGCTTCATCCAAATGCTTCAAGATATTTTCGCACAGAATGATACCCATATCGACCATCGTGCCGATCGCTATGGCAATACCTGACAAGGCGACGATATTTGCATCTACGCCAAAAGTCTTCATGGCGATGAAGCACATCAACACGGCTAGCGGCAATAAGGCAGAGATCAGGATCGAGCTCCGCAGATGCAACACCATCACCAAGATGACGATGATCGTCACCAGAATCTCTTCGCTAAGTGCCGTATTGAGCGTGCCAAGCGTTTCGTAGATAACTCCGGTTCGGTCGTAGAAGGGAACGACACGAACTTGGCTGGTTGTAATCCAGCTTGGCCACTGCTCTCGTGACATCGAGCGTAGTTGGGAGACAAGTTGGGTGTTGAGGGTTGAGGCATGAGAAAGGGACGTCAGGACGTCCTCGTTCCTATCAACACTCAACCCTAGACTCTCAATCCAATCGCCAACTTGAACCGGCGTCGTTCGGCTCCAATCGATGACCACTTTGGTTGGCAGGCCCGGCGAAACTTCTTCGATCTTCTTTTTGACATTCTTAATCGCTTCGAGTGGATTGAAGCCGTAGCGAACGACCGTAACGCCACCCACTGCTTCTGCTCCCGCTTTGTCCAAGGCGCCGCGGCGTAGCGCGGGGCCGAGCGTGACGTTGGCGACATCCTTGATGGTGATGGGAACATTGTCGGTGACTTTGACAACAGTCTTTTCAATATCTTCTACTTGTTCAATAAAGCCCAAGCCGCGAATAACGTATTCGGCCTTATTGATTTCGATCGTTCTCGCACCGACATCGACGTTCGACATGCGGACCGACTGAAACACATCAGCCAAGGAGACCTTGGCAGCCCGCATGGCATCCGGGTCAACGTCGATTTGGTATTCCTGAACGAATCCGCCGATGGACGCAACTTCGCTAACGCCTTCTGCAGACGCGATTGCGTAGCGGACATACCAATCCTGAATCGTCCGCAACTCTTGCAAATCCCAGCCGCCGGTTGGATTGCCGTCGGGGTCATGCCCTTCCAAGGTGTACCATAGAATTTGACCGAGCGCGGTGGAATCCGGCCCGAGTGTCGGTTGCACGCCTTCGGGCAGCGTTCCAACAGGCAGGCTGTTGAGTTTCTCCAGCACACGCGAACGCGACCAGTAGAATTCGGCGTTCTCGTTGAAGATCACATAGATGGTCGAGAAGCCGAACATCGAGTAGCTGCGAATCGTTTTGACTTCCGGGATACCCAACAACGCAACTGTCATCGGATAGCCGATCTGATCCTCGACATCCTGCGGGCTCCGCCCCATCCACTCGGTGAAGACGATTTGCTGGTTCTCACCGATATCAGGAATGGCATCGACGGGAACGGGATTGCGTGGCAGACTGCCGACTTGCCAATCGAAAGGGGCTACCATCACGCCCCAGCCCATGATGGCCAAGAACAGTAGCAGCATGACTAGCTTATTGTGAAGACAGAACCAGATGATTCCGCCGAGAATCGTGCGTCGACCGGCTTCGATATCGGGGGCGATTTCTTTTGAAGGTTCGGTCATTAAAGCGTTGCAATCTCGTTACTGGTTTCCAAAACTGTTGCATTTCTTGATTGGTAGGCACAACTCGTTCCCTAACCACGATTGTGTCCAGAGTGTTCATCGGCCGGCGGCTGTTTCTCACTCAGTGGCTCGACCTTGTCTGCACACTTCAGCATCGACGGTCCATAGTATGGATTGCGAACTGCGTCATCGATCTGAATCCAACTAGCGCCACGGCCATCAAAAGCCATCGGACAATGCAGCTCGAATAGTTGATCGCTGTTCGGTAAACCGAAAGTGCGTTGTAGAGTCAGAAGTTCATCTGACATGAGAGCAAAAGCAGACCGAAGGGCGTCAATATCGGTTGCCTTCGACAGACGCGCAACAATGGCAGATAGGCTTTTCATTTCGACGTTCCAGCGTTCCATCGTTTTTCCGCTCAGGGACTGTGCGTTGATGGAACTCACGGATTGTTGAAGAAGTGGCACGGCGGCTGAAGCTGAATTGGGGTCGTCCGCTGCAAGCGCGTCCGCGATTGTCAGGTAGGGGCGAACAAGTTGGCCTAGCTGATCACGAAACTCAGCCGGAACATCCAGGCTCTGTTCGGCAGGCGGATGCCCGCCGTGAGACAGACCGAACATCTGTTGAAGTCGTTCGGTGTGGCGCTTCGTAATTAAGAAAATTCTATCCGCGTTTTGCAAACTGTTAATTCCCTTGCCTTCTACAGCATCATTTCTCAGCAGCATAGCGAACTCTTCGAGCTGTCCCCGCATATCGCCCGATAGCTGTTCGGTCTTCAGTAGTGACAGAGCGGTGCCTAGCTGCGAGTATGCACTGCGAATCGCATCCAGTTCCGCCTCTTCAATGGCGTCGCCGATGGAATTCACAGATCCGAGCACTTGGTGTAACTGCTTCTCCAACTCTGTCGGAAGTGACATGCCGGCGTTTTCGGCCATCTTCATCGGCTCACCGTCAGCGGTTGGTTTCGATTCGCCACCATGATTGTGACCACCGCCACCGCCTCCACCTTCGGGAGTCATCATGGAAGGTTTGGCTGAAATTTGTAGCGCGCTATCGAGCTTGAAATTGCCATTGGTGACAACCAATTCGCCTTCTTTCAGTCCTGCTTTAACGAGGTAATAGTCACCGGCACGTGGGCCAAGCACGATTTCGCGTCCTTCGTAGGTTGGTTCTTCCGCATCGGGAATCTGTACATAGACAATGGCCCGCGTTCCTGTGAGCAACGCTGCCGATACCGGGATCACCAGTGGCTTAGCCGTGTCGCTTGGTTCCGCCGTTACATAACCCAGCGTCTCGGCTCGAACCAGCGGCATCCCGCAGATGTCACAATTTCCTGGTTCGTCTTTGACGATCTCAGGGTGCATGGGGCTAATCCACTTTCCAGCCAGCGACGCATCGAGAACCCTACCGCCGGCCGCGATCTGGGAGCGAACGATCGCGCGCACGAACATTTCCGGTTTCAAGCGTCCGTCTGCGTTAGCGACGTTGACGCGTACTTTGACCGTCCGCGTGGCCTCATTCAGTATTGGATCAATGAATGCGATTCGCCCGTGGAAGACTTCGCCGGGATAGGCTTCGGTCGAAAATTCGACGTATTGTCCGTAGCGCAGCCAAGCCAGGTCAGATTCGTAGGCATCCATCAGAACCCATAACTGTGTTAGGTCAGCCACGGTGTAGATACGATCACCGGTGCGAACTCGATCACCTTCCTGTCTCAGCTTCTGGATGACAATCCCGCCGACCGGAGCGTAAATCGTGATGTGATCATTGGGTTTGCCGCGTTGCTCAATTTCCTGAATCTGCTTTTCAGTAATGCCCAACAGTCGCAATTTTTCACGAGCGGATCCTGCCAAATCAATGGGCTCAATGAACCGCGACGACGGCCGCTGTGCGGCAGATTGTGTTGCAGAAATCAATTCTTCCTGCGCGGTGTATAGTTCCTCGCTGTAGATGGAAACCATGTGGTCGCCTTGGTTGACTTCCACACCCGTGAAGTCGACGAACAGACGATCCAACCGCCCCGAGACCCAAGCGGTGATGTGCGCCAAGCGAGTTTCATCATAATCGACTTTGCCAACCATCCGCACATTGGCAGTAACATAGCGGTGCGTCACAGGAACGGTTTGCACATTCATGAGCTTCATCACGTTGGGGCTGATCGAAATAGTTCGAACGCCGCTAGCGGATTTCTTAACCGCTACCAAATCCATACCGCATATCGGACACTTGCCCGGACCATCGCGTCGAATCTGTGGATGCATCGAACAGGTCCAAATTTCAGCCGCCTTCTCGGGTGCGTTGTCCGCAGCGCGACTATCTTCGCCATTTGCGTCTGATGGCGTCGAGTCGCCACGTAATGACAAACCGACGAGCAGACCAACAAACAATAGCCCAACCGCCTGCGCGATCCAGAGCTTGCCACGATGTTGCTGATAAAACGCGTTGATTCGGTTCATGCTCTTGCTTTTCGGGTTGTTTGCACGGCTCGGGCCATTGTCGGTCGATGTGTCGCTCGGTTTCATTAACCCTCTTCCGTCTTGTCATCTAGCCAACTCGCGAGCTTGCTTACTTCCGCCTTGTCACGAACACCAACAGCGGTCATGGAACGAGATCCTCGCTTCCAAGTTGCAGCGATGCTCAAATCAAGGTCCACCAGGCAACACTCGGTGTCTCCGCACATTGCCATATTTGTCGGACGCGTGCCGAACCACTCCGTTTTCTCGTCGTCATGTTCAAACAAAACGAGAGTCGAACCATCTTGCCGTTTGCAGACTGCTTTGACACAGGTGCAGCAAGGCATTTTCAAGACGCTGGTCGATGCAAGCGAATAACCCTCTGGCAGCCCCTGGGCAACCGCAGGACGATAGCCGACAAGTCGCACAGCTCCCTCGGTATCGACGGTTTCACCGTTGTATTTGTCCAATAGAAACTGTTCCGCCCTTTCGGGATCGTCATCCAGCGTCCGCAAGTACTGATCCATCGTCGCGACAAATTCGGCGCTGTGCTCGTGGTCTACGTGCGAGTGCCCCGAGAAACGTGTCAACCAGAGACCAGAGCCAAGCAGTAGCAGAACCGACGCAGCCAGGGCCAACTGGCGAATGGACACTCCTGACCGTGTTGAGATAGCCGGCCTAGCCGGGCTCACAGTGGACTCAATCGATGCGTTGTCGGAGAACCTCGCCTCGACGCCAGTCCAAACCTCTGGCGGCACCGTCGGCAAAGGTGACTCTTTCACGATACGGGAAAGCGATTCAAATCCGGCATATTCGGATGTACATTGCTCACACGCTGACAGATGCTGCGCGACGGAATCTCGCGCCGTGCCTGACAGTTCGCCATCGTAATAGGCTGAGAGCCGGTCTTGAACATCAGAGCATTTCATGACAACACATCCATCTAGGAGTCAATATTCGCAAGAGAAACGTACATTATGTCGTTTGCTCGCAACCCCACAAAGGCAACTTTTCGTAAGCAGAGTTTTTGATGCACCAGGAAGCTGTTTCTTCGCGAATTCCCTGCGAATTCGCAGAACTGTAGAAAAAGCAGACCAGTTTTTCAGAGAAACTCAGAAATCTCGTGAAGAATTGTCGCGTTGGATCATCAAAAGGCTCCGTTGGCAATTCACCAGTTCGTTTACCTCGAATCTGCGAGCGCTCAATGAAAATGAAGACACCCCTATTCCTATTCCTATCCCTGGTCCTGGGATCGGGCATGCTTCTCGTTTTTACGGGATGCAATCCCACGAAATCCGACTCATCCACGGTTGCCCCGCCAATTTCCGAAGCCAAGTCGTCGAGCCACGATCACGCCGATCACGCCGATCACGACCATGGCAAAGACAGTGCAGGCAAGTCGGATATGGAAAAAATGACCGAGACGCTAGCGCACTTCTCAGAAGAAGATCGCCAGTCAGCCATGAAACAGCACTTCTGTCCGGTCAGCGGCGAAATGCTCGGCACGATGGGGGCACCGGAAAAGGTCGAAGTGGATGGTCAAAGCGTCTGGATCTGCTGCGATGGATGCAAAGATAAATTGCTTGCCGATCCTCAAAAGTACCTCGACAAGCTGAACAAATAGGCGGAATCTGCGTCATGGTCCGCGACCTAATTTTCCGTTGTGATTGTCGTTTGCCCGGCATGGCACAGGAAACTCATGTCCAGCAGAATGGTTGACTTTGCAGCAGGGCAGCGAGTAATACTGCGAACATTTGGCTCAATACACAGAGAGTGACATGAATCGAGTTTCTGAAGCGTTAGGTTATATGGCCCCAAGAACTTCTTGGGAAAGGAACGTAACAGCCACGCGCTGGGGCAAATATATCTCCGACGTTGAGCAGCGGCTAATCCTGCGCGGGCACGAATTGGCGGCGCCACCGGCAAGGGCCTTGGAAATTGGAATCGGAGGTGGGCGCTGGGGAAGGATGTTATCCGATCTTGGTTGGCAAATTACTGGTACAGACATCGACGCGGAGTCGCTTACGATCTGCCAAGAACGGATACCTGACGCGCAATGCATTTGCGTTGAGCCCGATTCGCGAGAATTTCCCAGCCAATCAGAGTCCGTGCGACTATTGCTTGGCATTGAAGTCAGCGAAATGTTGGAATGTGATTGGTTTATTCAAGAAGCTCAACGCGTGGTAGAGCCAGGCGGAGTATTTGTTGGCGTGTTTCAAAATAGAAATTCCTTGCGTGGCCTGCTTAAGAACTGGTTTCCAACTAAGGGTGACCTGAACGCACACGCACATTACAAGGAGTCTTACGCGCCGTGGCGCAGAAAAATGAACCAACATGGCTTCCAAATGATCGAGGAAGAGGGCCTATGCTGGCTCCCATTTTTTTCACGGGACAGTGAGTCCCGCATGATCCCCGCCGCAGTTGCTTTGGAAAAACGGCTGGGTCTACGAAAAATGGCAATCCTAAGTCCATGGATTGTTTTCATTGCCCAGAAAGCTCGCTGAATGGACTCGATTTACCTAATTAGCTTAACCCTTCATTGTCGAAAACGGTGTTTGGGCAACCATTGCTCGAATCTGCATCGAAGTAGTTGGGAACGACTAAGAACACTGTTGGCATTTCCCGAGCGACGTTGATTCAATGCAAACGCGTTGTTGCTGAGCCCTATGTTCCCTTCTACGAACAACCTGCGAAGCATATTCAGTCAAAGAACAGCGCAACCCAAAAGCAGCTTGTAAAATCTGGTTTTAGTCGGCGCGAGGACGCTTCTCGTCGCGCGAGGCTGGATTGGTTTGTCGCCGATAGCACCGGCGGCTGACTATGAACTGTGGGGCAAAACGGGGGCAATATTGGCAATTCAAGGTCCATTTAAGTCCAACGCAAGTGCCCTAGCAAAACGCGAAAAAATTGATAAACTCCATTGAAAGCAACACAAAATCAGCATTGTTCCCCTGCAAGTCCTATGTGGATGAACTACCTTCGAGTCCTACCGGAGGAGCTTTCGTCAAAGTTCGAACTTTGGCGACCAAAAGTCTTAACGCCCGGCGTCGAGAGATCGACCGCCGGGCGTTTTTCGTTTCTACCCAGTTTTTCGCGGGTTTCCAACGCTTTTCGCGTTTCGCCGGC
>JAGQPR010000232.1 GCA_020426625.1 Planctomycetales bacterium | reverse complement strand
TCCAATTCTTGACACTAGCGTGATGCTGCGCAGGCCCTCGTTTGCATTAGGCCAAATCGCGATCCTCGAACAACAACAGCGCCAAGAACATCGACAATAACACGTACAGTAGGCAATAGACCAAATTGCCGCATATCAGCGACAATGTGATCGCTTTTTCGGCGTCGATGGCAGCTTGCAGCGAAAAATGTTCCAGAATCGGAATGATCGTTGCGACTAATTGCGCTACGAATTTGACGATCTCAAAACCTTCTTGTGTACTTGTAACCAGAGATGTTGTGAGGTTGCCAAGTACGTAGATCGCGAAGCATACCGCCAAGTTGGCCAGTTGTGGCAATCGCGTTGCCAGGGCTACGCTAATGGCCATAAGTACCACCGACTGCATGAACGCCATGGCCAGCCCCGGGATGGTGCTCATCATTTCCAAGTGACAAGATTGCCATACGGGCGCGGTTTCAGACGTTTCTCGGGCGTCGTACAGCGGCTTGTAAGCCACAGCCCCAAGTTCCACTGTCCCGAGAATCACAAACATCAGAGCCAGTACCCAGAATATGCCCAGGAATTTGCCGATAATAAAGCTCCTCCGCTGAATCGGCTTGCTCAAAACGGTGAGAGCTGTCTTACCCTCGATTTCCTCGCTGATTGAGCTACTGGCCGACCAAATTCCTTGGAAGGCCGCGAACAACATAATGGTCGTGATCCCGCAGTCCTTGAGCAGCTTGATATCTTCGCCGAAAGTATTGAACGAAAGAAACTCGTAAATCAGGATGGCCACGACCCCGAGCGCCATCAGAACGAGGAACAAGGGCTGTGCGAGTTCATTCTTCATGGTTGCCAGAGCAACCGCCGAGGCGCGCGGGGCGACCGCCTGCTGCAGAAGAATCGCCAAGCCCACTAACAACACGGCAGCTGCTGTCAGCAAAATCATGAACGATTGTGGTACCGGCGGGATGGTTACGGCGGTAAAGGTGATCTCAGCGGGTTCCAATTCAATATTCTGAATGTGCAACTGGGTGTTTGGATCGTACGGGATAGGCAGCTCCTCGATCCGCTGAGCCCGACTCCAACTGATCGTCTCATTGGCTCCTATTCGTTGAGGAGGGCGATTGAACTGCTTGCTGTCAGCAGCGTCTCCCAATTCCACAGATCGAGTGCTGGTTATTTCCAAGCCCGCCAACAGCTCGATGTCAATTGGAAGATCCACCGGTACGAACGGAGCTTCTTTCCTGAGATCGCTACCTTCAACTGTGATGACGTAATCCTTGGTGCCCGTTTGGAACAGCTTTGGCATACTGGTGAAGGCAGCGATGGGGTCGTTCACGATTGGTTTCGTCACCAAACCGACCGCCCAAATAACGGCGCCAACTGCTACTATGGTGCCTGCCGCGATCGTTAGGTAGCCTGCGGCGCCTTCCGTCAACGTGGCGAACGCCTCCCGAGCGGCCTGCCTGCCACTGCAGAACACAATCGCCCAACCGACGATCCCACAACAGAGGATCAGGGCGATGCCCAAGAGCAACGGTTCGTTGAGTTCTGAGTCACCCTTGACAGCATCTGGCAATAGCCACCAAATCACACCGGCGAGTGCTGCCGTAATAACTGCGGCGACGGCGTGGCCAGCCGCGCTTCGAGTCAGCTGTTCCCAAGGTTTGATGAGCGACAGTCCGCGGAAGACCAAAGCCATCATAACGGTGGCAAGCAATCCCATGGCGATCCCGACGGCCAGGAACCAAATAGGGGTTAGCCATGAGGTAACCCACCATTCCGTAGAGGTTTGTCCAATGGGAAGTAGCGACAAGCCGGGAGCCAACTGAAGCATCTTGGTACTGCCAGAGTGGGGGTGGGTGGTGATTAAGGAGTAGGGAAAAGTTTGCCGAATCAATTGATGCAGTCGACTACGCATGGCAAGCTAAAGTAGGCTGCCAGGGTAATCCGCGAGTTCTCAAGTGTAATCCTGAAGGGGACTATTTTGACCTAGTCGACGATGTTCGTCGACACGCCAATGCGGAGATCCGGGGAAAAGTTGGTATTGTTTGGACTAGCTCCGGTTACTCCACTCGGCAATGCGTACTACGCTACCAACCTATGCGGAAGTTCAGCTCGATGGGCACGATTTGGCACAATGGCGGGGAATTGCTGGTTCTGATCCTTGGGGGCTATGTTAACTCACCAGTTGGGATCCCGCATGGCCGCGTCAAGTCTCCGTGTCCGTCTGACAAGACTGTCAGAACAAAATCTAGTTGGTACCTCCGTAGCCTCGTTTCTAAGTTGGGTTAATTGAATGAGCCTGAGTATTCCCCCCATAAGAATCCGCCACGCAAACGAAGCTGCGGTGATTGCATCCCGAGATTGGGTGTTGTATTGGATGACGGCTTTTCGCAGGACTGGCTACAACTTTGCCCTGCAACATGCTTGCAGTCTAGCCGAAAAGCTGAATCGGCCGCTGCTCATTCTGGAAGCTCTAAGGGTTCGTTATCGATGGGCAAGCGTTCGCATGCATCGATTTGTTATCGAAGGAATGCGCGACAACCAAGAAATGTGCGAGAAACAGAATATTGCTTACTACCCTTACGTCGAGCCGAAACCGGGTGCTGGCGAGGGCTTGCTACGGGCGCTGGCGGACAGAGCATGCGTGGTCGTGAGCGACGATTTTCCGTGTTTCTTCCACCCGCAAATGATTAGAAAATCGGCGGCAAAGTTAAATGTGTCCATGCAAGTAGTTGATTCTAATTGCTTGATGCCGCTGGCCCACGCCGATCGCACGTTTACAGTGGCACATTCCTATCGTCGCTGGATGCAGAAGGAGTTGCCGCAGTTCCTGGACGATTTTCCCGTTGCTCAGCCCCTGCGTTCAAAATCAGTCTGTGCCCTGCCTCAATTGGCGAGCCTGCCAGCATCCATCGCGCGAAAATGGCCTCGAGCTGATTTGGCAAGGTTGCTCGAGGCCGGTGGTCTGCGAGATTTGCCTATCGACGCTAGTGTCGGGGAGGCTCCACTTGCTGGCGGCGCCGTTCAAGCCCAAAAGCTGATGCAACAATTTGTCAAGAAGCGAGCCCAGACCTACGAACATGACCGCAATGAACCGGCGCTCAGCGGCTCGAGTGAACTGTCGGCTCACCTTCATTTTGGGCATATCGGTACCCACGAGATTTTCTACAACTTCATGCGTAGCAGAGATTGGAACCCTGCCAGAATCAACAAAGTGAATGGCAAGGTTCAGGGGTTCTGGGGACTCGATGCGAATGCTGAGGCTTTCTTGGATCAATTATGCACGTGGCGCGAGATCGGCTTCAACATGTGTTGGCGTGAGCCGCAATATGCCTTATTTCGTTCCTTGCCCTCCTGGGCCAAGCAAACGATGGACGAACATCGCCACGACCCACGGGAATACCAATATTCACTTGCTCAGTTTGAGGAGGCCAGGACGCATGACAAGATCTGGAATGCCGCGCAGCGACAGCTCGTTCAAGAAGGCAAGATTCACAACTACATGCGGATGCTCTGGGGCAAGAAAATTTTGCACTGGAGTCCATCACCCGAGCAGGCGTTAAAGACGATGTTGCATCTGAACAACAAATACGCTCTCGATGGTCGCGATCCAAATTCATACAGTGGAATCTTCTGGGTGCTGGGGCGATACGATCGAGCTTGGGGTCCGGAAAGGCCCATTTTCGGCAAGATTCGTTACATGACCAGTGACAACACGGCGCGGAAATATGATCTGGCGCCGTACCTGGAACGCTACCGTTAAATCTTATCAGGCGAAACACGCGAATTGCACAGTGGATTCCGCCACGGCAGAGGCTGTGTCGAGCCTTCGTCCCTAAAAACAGCAGATCTGATTTGCCGGAGATCTCAAGCACTGCGCGACCTTCAGGCGTGAGAGCCTAAGCTAAGCTAAGCGATGATTTCGCGCACGATTTGACCGTGGACGTCGGTCAAGCGGAATTGCCTTCCGGCATGTTCGAACACAAGTCGTTTGTGATCGATACCCAATTGATGCAGCAGTGTCGCATGCAGATCATGCATGTGCACTCGCCCGCTGATCCCCTGGAAGCCGAATTCATCGGTTTCTCCATGGCGATACGCAGGCTTAAAGCCTCCGCCAGCTAGCCAAACCGTAAATCCCTGTGGATTGTGATCGCGGCCCGTGCCGTTGTCCTGTGAATAGGGAGTACGGCCAAATTCGCTGCCCCACCAGACAATTGTGTCTTCCAACAAGCCACGCTGCTTCAGGTCGGTCAACAATCCTGAAATGGGTTTGTCGACCGCCGCCGCGTGGGCGGCGTGTTTGGGGATATTCGAGTGTTGGTCCCAAGCTGGATTGGCGGAATTGTCACCGTAGGTAACCTGTATGAAGCGGACTCCGGCTTCACAAAGGCGTCGCGCTAACAAACATCGTTGACCGTAGGTTCTGGTTTGCGGATCGTCGATTCCATACAGGTGCAACGTGCGAGCTGACTCCTGATTCAGGTCGAGTGTCTCTGGTGCAAACTGTTGCATCCTCCAAGCAAGTTCATGCGATTCCAGAGCGGCTTCCAATTCAGGTGCAGCGGCAATGCGACGCTCTAATTGCAAGCGATTGAGTTGATTCAAGAAGTCGATCTGTTGTGATTGAGCTTGGCGACTAATATCGTGTCGGTCCAGATTCTCGATTGTCAACTCCGATGCGGTGATGCTGCCAACTTTGGTGCCCTGGTACTGTGGAGGTAGAAAAGCATTTCCATAATTGCGAGCTCCGCCATTGCCGATGGAAGGCGCGATCGATACGAATCCAGGCAAGTTCGCACTTTCGGATCCCAAGCCATAATAGACCCAGGAACCAATCGATGGACGAATGAAATTCGTCGCACCACAATGGAGAAAGAGCGTCGCTGGCCCGTGGGCGACGCCTTCTGTATGCATGCCGTGCAGCATGCACAAATCGTCGACGTGCGCAGCGACCTCAGGGAATAAATCGGAAACCCATTGTCCGCTTTGCCCATATTGACGAAATTCCCAAGGAGATTTCATCAGGTGATGTTCAGTCCGCATGCCTGTCTTGGCCAACTGACGGGCATCGTCAAAAGTCAATTTCTCTCCATGCCGCTTTTTCAGCAGCGGCTTGTAGTCGAACGAATCTACTTGGCTGACACCACCTTGCATGAACAGAAAGATGATCCGTTTCGCTCTTGGGAAGTGGTGTAAGGTGTTTTCCGCAGCAAGCGAAGCACCGGCGCGCGACATCATCGACGTCGCAGCCAACATGCCAAAACCACAGGCGCTGTGCTGCAGCCACTGGCGACGGAGGGTAGCAATTTCAGCCATGGGATTCCTATTCCAAGTAACGAAAGTCCAACGCAGCGAATAGTGAATGAATCAATAGCTCGAGCTGCTTTCCGTCCTTGGGAGCCGAGTCGAGAAAACGCAGGCAGCCTCTTACTTCTTCTACGGTGGGAGAACGAAAGTAGCATGCCAGGTATAGGTCATGGATGACATCCGAATTGATCGGCTGGCCCACGCGTAACAACCTGTTTGCAGTTCCTTGCGCACGCTTGGCGACCCAAGGATCGTTGAGCAGCGACAGCGGCTGCGTGGCCACGGTGCTTCGCGACCTGGCACCAATGGAAACACTTGGATCTGCGAAATCGAATGCCTCGAACAGCTCGGGCAGCGCATTGCGAAAAACGGGATGGTAAATGCTTCGTCGAGTGGACTGATGTTGGTAGTCGTAATCGGCCTTCGTGCCTGGGCGAATCAACGATCCATGCATGCTGCTGTCTAGTTCACCACTGATTTGCAGCATGGCATCTCGCAGCGCTTCGGGGCTCAGGCGTCGACTCTGGCCCCGCCAATACAGCCGGTTGTTGGGGTCCAGTTGTTCCGCTACTGGGTTATGAGTGTATTGCCTTCGATATGCCTCAGACAGCACAATGATGCGAATCAAGTGCTTGGTCGACCAACCGCTGTCGATCAGCTCTTGCGCCAACCAATCGAGCAACTCTGGGTGACTGGGTGGGCTACCGGTAGTACCCAAGTTGTTGGGGGTTGCGACCAGCCCCTGCCCCATCAGCCAGCTCCACACGCGATTGGCGTAGACGCGGGCCGTCAAGCTGTTGTGCGGGGAACTGATCCATTCTGCCAGCTGGCGTCGCCCGCTGGCGTCAGCTGGGATTTCCAGCGAATCAGCAGGCATCGGTAACGCGGTCAAGAATCCACGGGGAACTACTTCACCCAAGTTATGCACGTCTCCACGAATATGCAAAGGCACATCCGTTGGTGGGCGTTTTTCAACAACCGTTAGGAAACGGGGACGCTCGGCCAAATTCGATTCGAGCTGTTTCTTGCGTGACTGCAGTTGTTTCAGCTGCTGCTCGTACGAAGATGGCTGCGCTGCATCGGCGACTTGTTGATGGCTCGCATCAGCGGTGCCCCGCAGGGGGATGGAATCATCGACAGGTAGAAATTGGACGGCATCGATAATGACATGGCCGTCCGCACTTTCGTTGGAAACGAGGACATAAGCCTGACTGTTGGCCTCGCAGCGGTATACGCCCAGCGAATGCCATCTTCCATCTTCCTTTGGTGCTTTCCGCTGATTGACAATCAAATCTCGCGGACCATCGGCGCCAAAAACCAACACCTGGACATTGGAGGCGCGATTGCTAGAGGCGCTGTAAGACAGCCGCACATCGTACTGACCGGCTGGCAAATCGGTTGGCTCAAACGTCGCAGTTGAGAAACCCTGATTTCTATTCTCGTCGTGGCGATAGCCAGAACCAACATACGGGCCAACGGAGTTGGACAGCTTCCAGTGTCCTGACAGTTTGGCTTGAGAATCATCGATGACGTAGCCAGTCAACTGAGTCAGCGCGATGGATTTTGCCTCGTCTTTTACCGAGGATCCAGCCTGCATTGAATTGATCTGTTCGATGGCTGAGTTCACTTTTTCCAGCTCATCCGCAATCGACTGAAAGTTGGCCTCCTGCTCGGCGGCTAGTGGCAGAGGCTCTTCGATCCACATCGATAAATTGGCGTGTTCGAGCGCAACGGCAGATCGCAAGGTTCCCGCCAGAGCGTAGTAGTCCCGCATGGGGATCGGGTCAAATTTGTGATCGTGACATCGTGCACAACCCAGAGTCTGCCCGAGAAACGCACGCCCGATGGTCTCTAATTGTTCATCGAGGTAATCCATCTCCAGCTGCTGTTTGTCTTGCTGTTCCAGATTGTTATTGCCCATCGCTAAGAATGTTGTGGCAATTAGTTGCATCTGCCGTTCGCGCAGGTTTGGACCCTCTAGCAGATCGCCAGCGATCTGCTCGCGGATCATCTGATCAAAGGGGCGGTCCTCGGCAAACGATTGGATCAAATAGTCCCTGTATCGCCAAGCTTCGGGCAATACAAATCCGCGCAGCGTGATGGATTCTGCATAGCGCACGACGTCCATCCATTTTCGTGCAAAATGCTCACCAAAGCGAGGCGAATTCAGCAGCTGGTCGACCAACCTTTCGTATTCCAGCTCATTAATAGTCTCCGGAGCAATTATGTGTTTTTCGAGGACTGGCGGGGCAAGGCCGGTCAAGTCGAAATAGAGTCGCCGAACTAACGCGTGGTTAGCCGCCTGCGGTGCAGGTTCAAGTTGGTTCGCTCGCAGTTTTTCGTTAAGAAAGGCATCGACAGGAGAAGTTGCAGCAAGGCCCTGGAACGATTCTGTAGGAGGAGGTCTTACCGCGTGGATCTTGCGGTAGGCCCAGTGGCTATCGGCTTCGGATACTGCTAGTCCCACCTGAGGAACGTGATGCTCGGTTGCCGGTCTCGGATCATACGCGCCACGGGCGATCCAGCGTTCGATCGCTGCCAGAGTAGCCGCTGGCAGCTTTCCATCGGGAGGCATTTTCAAATCGGGATCGTCGTACCGCAACGCTTGCATCAAGCGGCTCGACTGCGGATCACCTGGAACAATGACCTGCCCCGAATCACTGCCAGCCTGCCAGCCGGATGCTGAATCCAGCAGCAGACCCCCAGCCGCCTCGGAATCCACTGCGTGGCATTCGTAACAATGCTCAACCAACGCGGGGCGAATAAACTGCTCAAAGTACTCTGCTTCGACTGCGGTGGCTTCACCAACGACCGGGGAATCGATTTCTTGAGCGTGGAGCCGTGGAATAGGCAGCAAGCAGAAGGCGATGATCCAAGGCAAGAGCGGGCCAAACCGACGCCATTCAGTCCGGGGTACTACACACGTACATACGTCGACCGCCCTGTTCCGTCGGGCAATGCACTTTGCACAGCCCATTGGCAGGCGGTGGCGATGAATACTCCCCAGTTCTGGATGTGCGCAAGTGGGAGAATCTGCGTGTGGCCGATTCGACATTAGGATTTCTGTCGCTGCTGATGGCTGAGTAGGATTGCATGGGATGGTGGGGCGGACACAGGTTCTGATTCCTTAGTATTGTACACCGGCAAGAACTTCTGTGGCAACGTACGGGCGCGAGTCTGCGCCACCATTGGAAAGGCCTCGTGAGATCCCGCATGTCGCGCGATTGAGGGCGAATCACCATTGAATCAGCTGAGTTTCTGTTCTCGGCAGAGCGGGGAAACCGGCCGCTTACGCGTTACGGCACAACTCTCTCTCAGCCCGGAGAGAGTCGCGGGCGGGCTATTCTACAATAGTCCACGTCGTTCCCTAGATCCTCAAAGGAAAAGGCGATGCATTACTTGCATGAAGAATTTCTGGCCGATGGATTGTTTTGCACTTTCGATATGCACGAAAGCTCGCTGCCCACAACGCAACTGTCGACTTTGTGCAGGCGTCAATTCAATGATACCGTTGACGCGTGGCTCACAAAGTACCAGACGATCTTCACTTTCCAGCAGCGATGCCAGCGAACCGCCATGAATCGCTAGCAGCGAATCGTCAGGTGGAGTAGTGTCTGCTCGCGTTTCAAGGCGAGTGAGTCTACTTGCTAGTGCTGCGTGACCGTTGACGATGATTCTCAGTGGTTTGCCTTGCCAAAACTCCGCGTCTCGGGCTTCGGTCTGGCTAATAGAAACTTTGACTCGTTTAGAATCTTCGTTGCCAATGACTGCCAATTCTTCTCCGGCATCGACATAAGTCTCGCGTATAAGGTCCAATCGTCGTGAGATAACTCGTCCGTCGACAGACGCTCTCAGGGTGAGATGGTCAACTTCATCTTGAAGCTGTTCCAGTTGTTCTTGCAACGCATTCTTGCGTGTAATGGCGTCGGCCAACTCGGTTGATTTACCTAGCCATTGGGCGGACAGTATCTCCTGGTCGACCAAAGCGATCTCCTTTGTCTGCCTGAGCAATTCCAAATGCAGTTCGTCATTGCGAAGGGTCACGATCGCAGCTCCGGCACTGACGAACTGTCCATCGACGACGTGGACCTGCTCGACGAAACCAGCTGACCGGGCGCGAAGCACGGCGGGCGGGCTATACTGAACGATGCCCGGTGACGTCCAAGATCCGCTGCCGGGAATCAGCCAAAGAGGGCCGATCAACAGGAGGGACAACAAGCTTGTTCTCAGGGCTAGCCGGATGAGACTGAGTTCGCCTTCACGCCAGACTCCTGCCAAGTATCGCACCAGGACCATCAATGGTTTCAGCACAAAGGCCACAGCGCCCGCGGCGGCGATCACCAGTCCGGCGCCATGGAAAATTGCAGCAGCAGCCGCCAAAAGGCCAGTCACCGTAAAGACTCGGTAGACTGCGGCAGAACATCCATAACATTTGATCCACCAGGGACGTTTGCCCGGCAGCTGGGGTGGCCGCATGTCCAGGCCAAGCAAATACCTGCCTCCAAAATATCGGGCGTACAATTGTCCATGGTTGGACAGATTGTCGACCCCAGTCAAATCAGCTAGCGCAAAGTAGCCGTCGAATTTCAAAAGCGGATTTAAATTGAAGAGAAGTGAACTGATAGACGCCATCAGCACGACATCCGCTGCGGCTTGCTTCAGCGGCATGGACTGCAACTGATTCCAAGCCAGCAAGGCTACACCCGCGACTAGCAATTCAATGGTGACACCGGCCAGAGTCACATGCAAGCGATGCCAGCGTGAAGGAAACCGCCAGCTGGAGTTGACGTTGACGAAGGCAATTGGCATTAACAATATCATCGCCATGCCAGCTTCTTTGACCTCGCCGCCGTATCGACGACAAGTTGCACCGTGGGCAATTTCGTGCAGCAGCTTTAAAACTATCCATGAGAATGCAATCCAAATCCAACGCCAAGAAGACTGCAGGTTCTCGTAGCCTGACAAGAATTCTGACCACCGCCCGGTGGTGGCGATGATTCCAACCAGCAAGACCATCGGCGAGATCAGCATCGCGAGCGGGCCGAATAGCCAGCCGCATCGTTGGTTGAGTCCAATGAGCCACTGGTCAGGATTGCATAGCGGCACTTTCCAAAAGAAAAACGTGATCAGCGGATTCTGGAACGGGGACTTTGCTGGCTTGGGTCCGTTGTTTGACGCGACGAGCCCCATTTGCAAGAGCCATTTGCAGAACCGCTCTGCTTTCACAGCAGAAAATTCAGCATGTTTCTGTTGACATGACTGGTAGGCCGTCGATGCAGACCCAGTTTCCAGCAGACGCTCCACGAAACTCGATTCAGCTTTACCGATGCGAAAGAACTTGCTGTTTTCTGTATCCTCTAAAACCACATGAGCATCGGTGTGATTGCGAGGATGGAGGATTAGCCCGTCGCGCAGCGGAAATCGTTCGGGAAGCGCTAAGGCATCCGCAGGCATGGGTGGTTCTTGCATCGAATTACCAACCAATCCAATGCCGCACTACTTCGATGGGGCGGTGAAAGAGGATCCACCCCAGCGGACGATATCCCGCGTGAATGGTTGCGCTGCCGTTCATCCCAGGCCGCAGTTTGTTGTCGGTGTTTTCCAACGACGACTCAGCGATATAGACGCTTTCGTTCTTGCGAATTTCGTTGCGCAGGTGAATCCTGCTGATCTTCGAAGCGTCGATGTTTCCCGGAGCCGAATCGAGACTCACGGAAACCTCCATAGACTCTTCCACATGGCCAATGTCCGCTTCATCAATGGCGATTTCAGCAACGAAACGCTCCAGACTGGCAATCTCGAAAAGAATTTCGCCAGTCGTCAGCGGTGTCCCTTGTGCGCGTTCCAAGTCGCCGGTAATCACGATACCGTCAATCGGCGAACAAATGTCCAATTGCCGTTGTCGACTCTCCAACAATTCAATCTCGTGAGCCAGTTGCTCTGATTCGAGACGTTCCAATTCCGCCTTGGAATGATCGCCTTGATGCAGAGCTGCCAGCAAACGCTGTTCTGCCTGAGCTGACTGAGCTCTCAAGCCAGCCAATTGAGTTAGCAATTCACCTCCGTCAAGAGTTGCTAAACGCTGCCCCTTGGTTACCTGTTGACCAGCAAATACATCGGAGTTGGCGAGTCGCGCGTCGAACGGCACCGCCACATATCGGCGTACAACCGGTTCGCAGACAACGCCGCAACCGATGCGATGCGGAAACGGCATCAAGCCGAGTAGGATAGTACATATTAGGCCGCCGAGATAGATTTTCGTCAGGCCCAGGTGGCGCTTTAGCTCCAGGTTGAGTTTTCCGGAAATTTGCTGCGTGAGCGCCACCCACGACAGAAACTCTGGTTCTTCATGTGGTTCGTTGGTGCTGGCTCGATCCGAGCCTTGCCGGGAAACGGGGCCACTGGGACTGTACTGTTGTTCGTGCAAGTCGTCCGGTTCATGGAAGGATCGAGCAAGTAATTCCACGGCTTGTAATCGATCGCTGGACGCATCTTCGCATAGTTCGGTCAGTTCGCAAGGAAAGCTGACCGTCACGCATTCTCTTCGATCTTGGCTTGGAATGAGTTGGGCGATGATCAAATGGGGCGTTGGCAATGAAAGTAAGCAAGTTTTGTTTTCCCCGAAATTCAGGGCACGGTTGGCCAAGTCAAAGGCTGCTTGGATCACCCGGTCACTCGGATCGCCCCAGGAGTAAAAACGTGAAGTGCCATTCTCGCGAGTAATTCGCCAACAATTGATACTATCGGCACCCAATGAAACGACATGGCCCGTCGTCTGCCCAACCGTGGTTGTGTCGCCAGTTGCAACCACAGAGGCGGGTTTGGGGTCGAGGATGTTTGCGCTAAGTACTGTTGCCATTGTTGGGGTCGCCAGGTCAGCTATTTGCCGCTGGAGTCCTTTCCTGTGGGGGAAGAGAGACTTTGGCTTTCCAATAGGCAACGTTCTCCAGCACTCAATTGACCGTCCGCGTTGTCGACCCGAACTTTGACCTTGTACGTATTGGTTTCACCGTTCGGAAACGGCCACATGTACGTAACCTTGCTGCTGACGGTTCGCTTGGCGGAGGTAACGACAACATCGACTTCTGCTGCGAGTACGGTGCTGGCAAGATGCGCGGGAGGCATGAGGAATTCAAC
>JAGQPR010000231.1 GCA_020426625.1 Planctomycetales bacterium | reverse complement strand
ATCAATCGCACCCGCCTCGCGCGGTGGCGTGCAGGAAAACTTGTACGGAATGCTAGGAGAGCCCCGTCAGGCTACCGTCTGAACAGAAGTCGGGATTGCCGAAAGATGACACTTCGTGCCCCATGGACTCGCATAAACTCATCAGCAGCCGATTATGCGGAACTCTGCCGAAATCCAGAGCCTGGCCAGTCTTGAATCCCACGCCACCGCCAACCAGCACGAACGGAATATTGTTGCGAGTGTGCGAATTGCCTTTACCGAGTTCATTGGTCCATACCAAAGTCGTGTTGTCAAGCATCGAACCGTCACCGCCTGGTTCCGGAATCGCAGCCAGCCTCTTGGCGAGATAAGCAACTTGCTCGCAATACCACGTATTGATCTTGATCAACTTTTCGTAGGCGACCTCATTTGAGTCCGGCTCGTGAGACAATTCGTGGTGGCCTTCGTCGATTCCCAGCCAGCGCATCTTTGGTTGGCCTACGCTGTTAGTGATCTGAAACGTAGCAATCCTGGCGAAATCGGCTGCAAAACTATGGACTAGCATATCCATCTGCATTCGCGTTATTAGCGGAATATTGTCGTTCTCTTCCTGGACATTCGGCGGCAATACTGGCTCCCGATGTGCCAATGCGTTGTCAACGGATTTATGAGCTAGCTCACTTTGCAGTTCCACCTCGATCTCGCGCATCATTTGTACATGCGATTGAAGCAGCTGACGATCTTCGGCGCTGATCAATTTCTCGACACGACGAAAGTCAGCGGTCAAGTCATCCAAAACGCTCGCCAGAATTTCTCGGTTCTTGGTTTGACCGTAGAGTTTATTGAACATCTGGTATGGGTTGTCGATCGGCGCGACCGGCTGATTGGGACCGGCATACGACATCCGCGTCCATGTGTCAGCGCGGTCGGGCACCATCACGCCCATTTCGATCGAACCGAAACGCGTGCTCGTCTTGGCGTCGGCCTGCAACTTGTTCTTGAGATATTGGTCGACCGAAATGCCCATGGACCAGCCAGCTGGAGTATCCGAACCACCTTGAATGTCACCAGGGAAAAGCTCTATGCCTGTAAGTAGGCAACCGATACCGCGCATGTGACCATCACCATCTCCTTTGATCTGATTGCACATGCCATGCAGGGTCAACACTTGGGATTTTACGTCAGCCAGGGGTGCAAGAATCCGTCTTAGTTCGAAGTCTCGCCCAGTCTGTTGCGGCCAAAAATGATCAGGTATCACACCATTGGGACTGAAGATAAAGACCAGACGCTGTTTTCTAGGCAACTGATCCGTTGCACCTCGAGCTAAACTGGGCAAATTCATCATGAGATTTGCCGCAGCTGTACTTATTCCCATTTTGCGTAGGAATTCACGTCGTGTCGCTTGGTTGTTCATAACGTCTCTCAATTCAATAGCTGGTGAGGTTATGGCGGGGAGCCGGCTACCGAGCTAGAGCCAATGCTAGCTCTGCAGCTCATCATTAGGTGGGACGCCAGGGAGGCGCTGGAGGGAAACTTTGAATTGTTGTCTTCGACATTCTAGGGGAGTTGCGAGCAGTGATGCAAAAGTTGTTTGATGGACATTGCATTTGCCTTATATTGGAATCGCGAGATACAACGATTGCGTAAAGACTGCAAACCGCTGCTTTAGTTTCAAGTTACACAACGAGTGAACAACGTGAGGTTTTGGTAAGTTAGGTTGGATTGTCCGCTGCCAGCTGATCCTTGGCAGGCTCGATGCCCTGTTGTGACGCGGCGACGATGATCTCGATTAATAATTCCCGCACATTTAAACTACCCTGGCGAAACTTCTCAGTCAATTGATCGAGCAATTCGGGCGAATAAGCCGCCGCGGGTTGTTTGACGAAGAACTGAAAAGCTTTGTTGATGAATGCTTGTTGCGCGTCGTGACTGGACGCAAGGAAATCTGCCAGCTCGTTAGCCCCAACCAGCTGATATTCGATGTCGTCTTGCGCTCGATAACTTCCGGAAGCGTCAATTGGCTGGCCTCGCTCTTCGTTGCGGAACTTACCAACCGCATCGTAGTTTTCAAGTAGAAATCCGAGCTGATTGATTTTTGAATGGCAAGCTTGGCAACTTTCAGGGCTGGTCTGCAAAGCAACTCGCTCTCGAGTTGTCAAATTCGGGTGCAAATCGGGGCTGAGTGGAGTAAAGGCTTCATTCGGCGGGCGCATCGTGCGCCCAAGCATTTGCCTCATCAGAAAAACACCTCGATGGATGGGCGATGTGGTGTCGTAGTATGCCAATCCACTCATTAAGTATGGGTGTGTCAAGATGCCGTGGTGGTAGGATGGATTGCTCACCGTTTTGGCCAGTTCGCCGGGGAAACCCAATTCGGAATTGTCCTGGTCAGGCAGCCACGCATCGCCGTAGTAGCTGGTAATCTGAGGAGTCGTGAAAGCCCATGGTGCGGTGAAGAATTCTCGGAAATCACTGCGTTCCGACCACACAACTGTCTGCAGAAATGCATCCAGAGATCGTCGTGTATCCTGAAGAAGACTCGCGTTGAAAGCCGGGTAATGTTCCTCGCTCTTAGTCACATTCGAGATGCGGCTCAAGTCTAGCCACTCATGCAGGAACTCGAGCACTTTCGCGCGAACTCGATATTCATTCATATGCGCCGCAACATACTGTCGAATCTGCTTTGGCGAAACGACATTGCCGTCGTCAACTAGCTTTTGCAATTCGCGGTCAGCTGGTAATGAATCGAACATCGCCAACGCTAATCTGTTGGCAACTCGCTGCGAGGGAGACTGGGTAACGTCGATGTCAGGGTACAAGAAACGAGGTGACTTGAGGGCAAAAAGCATCACTCGCTTGATCGCTTCTTGATCGTCGGGCTCCATGTCCACTTGGCGATCGATTGCGATGATTCGAAGTTCGTCGGAGATTTTCCCTCGAAAAGCGGTTTCGACTAATAAAGTCAGAAAGTCCTTCAGTAGAGCTCGCTCCGCGTCCGACCGCACTTGATGACGTCGGCGGTAGGCAGGCCAAAGATCCTCAAACGCGGCCTGGGCAAATTCGACTGCAGCGGCTGACGTCGATTCGTCCCATTCTCGATTGATGGCGATGCCACGTTCGAACCCATAGCTGCGATCATCCGGCGGAAGGTGAGTTTGGAGTGCAAAAGCCGCCGGAAACGAACCTGCCAACAGATTCGAACTGGGGATGATCCTTTCAAGTTGCTCAGGCGGGACCCAAGATAAGGAGATCGTCGCCGGAGGCAACTCAGTCTTACGCTTGCGCTGCCGGAACTCGATCCTGAGCGGATAAACGCGGCCGCCAGTTAAGGCGATGCTCTTTCGAAACTCCGTCTTCTCTCCGGATTGGACGTGATTGTTGATAAACTCCTTTTCATCGCGCCCAAAGTACATGACGAACGAACACGAACTTCGCACTACAATCTCATATCGCCCTGACGTGTCGACCCGCAGACCGCCGCGCCAATTGACTGCAAATGCTTCGGGCTTGATATCCTCACCCGGACTTTCCCGTCCCCAATCAAAATTGATCGTGGGGTCAACTCGCTGAATCTTGCGATTGTCGCGTCGTCGACTGTCCCCGTCGTAGTAATCCGCTTGCAGGCCGTGCTGATCGACCGGCTGTGTCACGCCGTCAATCACTGCATATAAATCGGCCAGACTTTGTCGGAGTTGTTCGCCGGTCAGACGAGCCAAGCCGATGCGAGGCGGACGGTTGCGTACCTGCGCGGCCCTACTGTAAAACGCAAAGTGGATGTAGGCCGCTACCGCGGAAGCGTCCTCGCCAGCACAAGCCTCCGGTTCATCCTCTGGCATCGTCTCCGCGATCACTTCGGCGAGCTGCCCCACGGAGTCATCGCCAACCAACGGTTCCTCGTAGAATTCATTGACGCCCTGGCCCTGAGCGCCATGACATTTTGCACAAGATTGCGCATAAATCTCTTTTCCACGCTGCAATTGGCTATCGCCAAGGAATTCATCAATTTCTGCGCAGCAAGCGATGGGCACACGGCATACAAGCAAAGCAATCGTGAGGAACCAATATACTTTCATCTGGAATTGCCTCATCGGCTTAATCGCGCGTCGCTGGATGACCTATCGGAAACCAGCTCGCTGAATCTAGGGACTCGCTGAATCTAGGGAATTGCGTAGGCGAATAAAAGTTGTCAACCAAGAATCGCGCAGCTCTCAAAAAAAACTCCGCGGGCTCAGGCAGGACTGACACGCCCACCCGAAAGGCGGGTGGCGATGCGCATATTTTTCTTTGGTGGGAATATAGGCGGGAAGCCAGCGAAAATCGTACTGTTATTTTAGACGCACAGGACGGCGTTGGCCACTGCTGTCTCAAACCGCACTAGATAACGGGAATTAAGCGGTGTAACGGGTCAACTGCTCTTAGATCGTTGGCAGTTTCTGTTCAGCTGAATATCATCGCTCGCCTCAAGAACAGCATTGGTCTGCGCGGAGCTACTTGTTGCGGCCAGTCTTGAGCTCGTCAAAGCTCGATTACCTGGCGGCTTGCCAGACTGCGGCGAGCCGCTGCAAGAGTCTGCATTCCTGCGGTGACATCCTCTAAGTCGCCAATCTTCCGCACGAGGCTAGTCACCGCGCGATGGAATTGAGTTAGCAGTTGTTGGCCCACGCCGACTTCTGAGTCCAGGGATTCTTGGTGTCGGCCCGCATCATCGAACCATGTCAGTCCACTGGGGAGATCGAGGAACGCGATGCCTTTTTCGCAGGCGGCTTGCATGGCTGCAGGGGGCCGAAAAGTAGCCGCCTCCTGCCAGGAGGAGCGAATGTACGAACCACAGCTGATTTGCGCGACCGTAGTCCCGAGCGGGCATTCTGTCGGCGAAAAATCGACACTCATCAGTTGGTAATCAGTTTGTGTTTGCTCGGCCAAGGTTGGTCCAGCCAGATGCGATATGCTGAGCACAGACCGTGGCCTACGTCCAACAATAAAACTGCACCAGTCCAGCAATTCGAGCAGCTCGCGGTCGCTTCTAGCAGCCAGAGTGCGGGCCGTTCTACGAGTTGTTTCCGTAGGCAAGCTGGGCAACCTTCGATGGCAAAATAGCAATTGCGGATTGCCCAAGCGGGTGGCGATCAGCTCTTTCAACCGCAGTGAAGCCGGTGCGTACCTGCGCGGAAACTCGGCCATGAATGCAATGCCGGACTTATCAACCAGTTGGGCCAAGGTTGCCGCCTGGTTTGGATCAAAGTCAATTTCGCTGCCGCAGTAGACAGCCTTTCCATAGTCGCAGGCCGCTTGAATTGGCAACGTTCCATACCAGTCGCTCGAAAGCATCATGACTGCATCAATGTCCGGGTGCCTAATCATCTCACGAAATCCATCGAAACGAGGCGCCTCGAATTCTCGGCTCACGTTTTCGGCCAGCATGGCCACGGAGCAATACACGCCCGTTACTTCAAAACGGTCTTTCAGTATTCGCAATGCTGGCAGGTATCGCTTCTGCCAA
This sequence comes from Planctomycetales bacterium, assembly GCA_020426625.1. Classification (GTDB taxonomy): domain Bacteria; phylum Planctomycetota; class Planctomycetia; order Pirellulales; family Pirellulaceae; genus Aureliella. The sequence continues at coordinate 6,964 of JAGQPR010000231.1, read as the reverse complement.
TCGCCCGACAGACCGATCAGACCGATTTTTAACTTCATCGAGATTTACCTTGAGCCCTGGATTTCGAGGCTGTTTCCAATTTTCAGTCTCCCTGAAGCGCGCGAAGCAGCGGAGCGGATGCAGTCACCAACAGCGAGCATCCACCTGCCGTGTTTGAGGAGACGAAATCGCCCAGTTACCCTCCAGTAGAGCACTGGGTTCGCCATTGGAACCTAGAATCGATTCTTTTTCTTGGCGGATCACGAAATCTATTTCGTTGTAATTTGGGCCCCAAAGGCCAGGAATATTGACTAAACGTAAGAATGCTACCCGCTACAGCGGCGGAATGGCCAGCTGGGAAGCAACTGCTAAGGATTTTTTGCTAGCAAACCGATTATTTGCTTGGTCAGGGGCAGTTGCTAGGCAGTGTAACTCGCGTATACTCGCTGGCAACTTTTACCGTTAGACGCAACGCAATCGCTAAGGCCTTGCTAATCCCCAAACTCACTACATGATCTCTTCACCCGATTTGTTGGGACGTCTAACTTGGCACAGGATCTGTGCGTGCACTTAAATTTCACGGATTGGTTGAAATAGCAGGCTACATCGACACAACACAAGGACCAAGTTGCGCAGTCGTTTGTTACGGCTAGAACATCGAGTGTTGAGACGTCGATCGGATCCACTGCATTGTCTTTTAAAAAAGGGATGTCAGGAATGGTACACGTCGCACTGTCTTTTTTGTTTGCAATCGTTGGGGAGACCACCGCCAAGCCGCTAAGTTACGAGGATGCTTTGGCCCAGGCGCAGAAGGAAAAAAAGCCTTTGTTAATCTTGGTGGGTGCCCGTTGGTGTGCATCATGCCAGATAATGAAACGAGACACGATCGAACCCATGAAGGAATCTGGCGATTTGAAGGATGTCGTCGTCACCTACATCGACAAAGATGAGCGTCCAGAATTGGCAGAAAAACTGATGAAAGGGCAGACACTGCCACAAATTGTCTTATTCAGTAAGAATGCCGGAAATTGGCGGCGTTTCAGTCTCACTGGCATGCAAAGTAAAGCGCGAATGGCCGAGCTTCTTGGTCGAGCTGATGGAACGCCCGTCACTTTGCGCTAATAACTTGCATTCGGACAAGCAAAGAAATTCACGCAACGGTCGAATGGATCGGGAAAATTGCGATTCACTGTCCCTTCGCGGGTGACCTATTTGAATGCCCGCTGAGTATGTCATGGAATTCTCACAATCTGTACAGCACTTGATTCGTGAAAACGAACCGCTCGCTCCGTTAACCTGGTTGCAGGTCGGCGGGGCTTCGCGCTTCTACGCTGAACCTTGTTCGCTGGAAGAATTGAGGTGTCTGGTTGCCGACGCCCAGCGGCTGGGGATTCCTTTTCGCTTGCTCGGCGATGGTTCAAACATCCTGGTCCGAGATGCTGGGTGCGACGGGCTGGTCATCAATTTATCTAGCGCTGAATTGTCTTCGATCACCGTCACAGAGAACAAGCTAATCTGTGGTAGCGGTGCCAGACTGAGTCATGCGATCTCGCATGCCGTCGGTGCCGGACTAGCGGGCATCGAATATTTGGCTGGAATTCCAGGCACGATCGGCGGTGCAGTAGTAGGCAATGCGGGTGTCAAAAATTGCGACTTTGGTAGCCGGGTTACCCGTGTTCGTATTATCGATTCAGAAGGCTTGACGAGCGACTTGGAAAGATCTTCGCTTCAGTTCGGCTTCCGCCACGGCAATTTGGACGGCACCGTCGTCGTTGAGGTAGAAATTGGGTTGGAACCAACCGCTAGAGAGGAATTGACACGACGCATGCAGGCAGCGTGGATTGTGCAACGCGCCGCACAGCCGCCGTCGGGCACTCGTGGAGTTCAAGCCTTCGTCGACCCGGATGGAGCTAGCATTGCCGAAGTCCTGGAAGAAGCCGCGCTGAAAGGCTACACCGAAGGCCCTGTTGCTCTAAGTTCAGAGTTTCCTGGCTTCCTCGTGGTTAACGGTGTTGCTTCAAGCGATCAAGTGCTAGCACTCATCGGCAAAGTAACTCAGTCGGTACATGCTAGGACTGGAATTCAGTTGCAGCCGCAGCTAAGGATATGGTAGTTTTGTAGAGCGTGTTGGAAAGTAAGCTTTGCATTCGATTTCTACCGTTCTCCTCGCAGCACATATAGTTATGGCTTGTCCTGCAGCCGATCGTGTCCTATTCGCAATGCTCCATGAAAAGACAACCTTCTTTGCCAGCCATCTCTCGGCGTTAGACAAAGCCTCGAACGCTTTGCAGTTGTGTACCGTCAACGAAAGCGGTCGCTGCCAGCGTGTGCATGCAGATTACTAAATGGACCAAGGATGGATTCGTCCAACGAATCACAGGGGATTTTCGACCGCATCGCCAGCGTACTCAAGCGAGTGCCCGGTGGGGCACTCTTGTTTGCCATATTGCCCGCATTGGTACTGGGCTATATGGGCTGGTTCCATTACGGTGCAGAACACTTGGATAGGGCGTTGTACGCGCTCAAGAAAGAGAACCTGAGCCTAACCAAGCAGCCGGATTGGATTCGATCCAATATAGTCGATGAAGTGTTTGAACAGGGCATGTTGGATCAAATCACACTGCTCGATCCTACCAGCAACAAGAAAATCGCCCATGCGTTTGAAGCCAATCACTGGGTTAAATCAACGTCTCACGTGACGAAGGCCTTCGGTGGAAAAGTATCCGTGGATGTGATCTATCGCCGACCGCTGGCAATGGTTCGTGTGCCCCCTTCGGAATCGGAGGAATTGGCTGCAACCGGTGGCCCCGCCAAGGATCATTTTCTGCCAGTTGATGCTGATGGAGTCGTACTGCCAACTTCTGATTTCAGTCCTAATGATGTCCTGAAATACTTCTTAATCATCGCCAAGGACGCCCGCGCATCTTCCGGCATGACGGGAATGCAATTTGGAGATACAAGAATCACCGATGCACTCAAGCTCTGTAGCTTCCTTGATGAAAAATCGGTTGGTATCAAGCAAATTGACGTCGTGCCTACCATGGGCTCTGGAGGATCTAGCCCCTGGTTGCTGACGCTCACTTCCGCTGACGGCCAACGAACAATTGTCTGGGGCCATGCACCGGGAACAGAATCTCGCCAAGAATCTTCGGCTGAAGCCAAGCTCGAGCGGATGCAAGAATGGCTCACGGTAAACGCTGATAACCCGGCTAGGTTGATGCTCGATTTGCGTGACGCCCATTCAGCGAGTCAAGTTTCGTTGCTCAGGCCCTGACGCATATTTCCTGCGAGCCAGGCAATTTCCAGCGCTTACCCGCAGTCACATCGCCACAAACGGAAGTCATTTTGACCGCTTGGGGCAAGGGCCAGCCCCGTGAAGGCCCACGTTTCTCGCTGTTTTGCCAATTGATCGACTTGGCATACAACTTGCCCAATAAACTTTAGTCTTTTTTCGACAAACTTCGAAATTCTAAGGTTAAGGGAGAAAACACCGTGCCAACTTTTCGGTCATTTCAAATTGCTTCGCTGGTCCTGGTGGCCACAGCCCTGACTGCTTCGACGGCAAGCGCCCAGGGGTTGTTTCACCGTTCACATTCCAACGGCGTGGGAATTACGGTTAGGCTGGGATCTTCACCACATTTGTCCTCCGGGCATTACTCACAACCATATTACGGCCAAGGATTCTACGGCAATCAACTTCAGAGTGCCAATTTGGGAACCGTGTATCAAGGCTACAGCGCGCGAATCAACTCTGGTGCATATTACTCGGGCTACGGCAATGTGTTGCCAAGTCATCGTGTGCACCAGCCTGTCTACCATGACACCACGCATTTGGATTATCACGCACCGAGCGTGATCCGTCATGGTTCGCACTATGACTTCGTCCCTGGACACTATGACGTGCATCGAACAGGGCACTGGGACTACTATCACCGCTGACTCTCAGCTATTGATCGAGCGTTCCTAAAGTAGCCTCGAGAGATCGGTCAGAGCGATCGGCTCTCTACAGTTAAATGGCTCGCCGTAACGAGTGCCGATCATTTTCCCCCAATAGGCAGCTTCGTCTCGCAAGCGTTCATGAATCGATGGGGAAATGTGCTCGCGACCTTGTGTAAACTGGCTGTGGTAACAGGCAACCGCAGCTGCCTTCCGCTCCCATTCTGCAGAGATATCCAATACGAATGCTGGCTGAGCCACATGCTTCAGGTGCACGCAGTAGTAGTAAAAGACCCGTTGGGGATGGTAGGGTTCGCCAGCCAAGTCACTCTTCGTAAGCTTCGCCCAAAAGCGAGCGGCCTCGATCAGCTCAGTTGCTGCTATGTGGTCTGGATGCGCGTCTTCCCAGTAGGGCGCAAATAGCCAGCGTGGACGGGTGCGGCGGAAAACGTTCGCTAGCAAGCCGCGAGCTTCCAGAGTGGGTTCGACGAATCGATTGCGAAGCCCAAGATTTTCCCGCCATGTAATTCCTAGGGCCTGCGAAGCGGATTTTGTCTCTGTCTCACGAGTTTCTATATCGCCAAACGGCGTAGGCTCTCCATTGGTCAGATCGAGCACACCGACCTTCCAGCCAAGATCGAGCATCTTGGCAATCGCCCCCCCCATGCCCAGTTCGGCATCATCGGGATGGGGCGCTACGACGAGCATATCCAGGTCGTGCTTAGGTACGTTCATCCGGCTGCAGTTTCTAGAAAATTCCAAGCTGATCGCGGGCGTCGTCGGTCATCCTATCTTGAGTCCAAGGTGGCTCCATCACTACTTTAATGTCCACCTTTTCCACTGCTTCCAAAGCTTCTACCACTTGCCGACTGTTTGCCACCAGCTGAGGGCCAGCTGGACACATGGGGCTGGTCATCGTCATTTCCACTCGTACGTCAAACTTGCCAGCGACATCGCTGGGCTGCAAATCAATGGTGTAGATCAAGCCCAAATCGACAATGTTGACGAATAGTTCTGGGTCGATAACTTGCTTGAGTTGTTCACGCACTTTATCTTCGCAGAGGGGGCCGAGCGGTTGGCTGTTGGCCGCCCCCGCGAGCGTTTCGCTCATCGGTACGACTTGATCAGCACTGGAGGGTGCGGCTTCTGACTCGCTGCGCTCGACGGGGTCGAGCCCGTTGGTTTCTACTTGGGTCTCGTCAGACATGAATCACTCGTTGGGGTTAAAGGTTCGATTGTTGATCGGTCCCATCGCTATGCCCGGCCCAATTGCCTCGTTGGCTTGAACCTGCATCCTGCCTTGAACCTTTGCTACAAGTACAGTCCTGTGCAGCCCACTTCAATTGCTCTTCACTCGAGCGATCAACGGCACGTATACTGCTGATGGGGTGCTGGCTCCAAAGCCGTTGGAAGTCGCGCAACCAAACGACTAGACGCTCATTCTCCACAGCTTAGGGCATAAAACAAGGACGTTTCGCGATGCAAATGTGGACCAAATGTCATCTCCCGCCTGTTTTTGCTGAGTCGGTCTCGTTGCAGACACGGATCTCGCGCTGGATTTGCCTGTCAATGCTGCTCTTGTTTGTCACTCCAATCAAGTGTTTTGGGCAAGAACCACCGTCGTCGGACAGAACGACTGGCCCGCAGGAACCTGCATTGATCTCGGCGTCACAGGAGTTGGCCAGTGCCTCCTTTTTGCCAGCCGTCCAAGAATTGAGGATTGGACACTTTGACGTAGGCCTCCTTCTGAAGAAACTTGCAGCCGAGTTAGGTCTGACCGACGACCAAGGAAAGCAATGGATTGAAAAACATGTTGAAGATCTTTGTGGCAGCACGGGCTTGCCACATCCGAACGCGCTCTCGGTACATTTCGGCTCCGGCCTTACAACCACCATGAATCTAACCGATGTGGGCAAGGGAGCCATGGTCTCCCAGGGCGAGTTGATAGTGACTGGCTCAGCAAACGATTTGGCAAACGTGACCAATAGCCTGCAGACGCTGAACGAGCTGGGGATTCGCCAGGTATTGATACAGACTTACATTTTTCGGGGCGAAGCCACCGCTCTCTCCAAGTTGCCGATTGGATGGTCTTTAGTCGAGTGCGCGTCGACGGTCGCAAGCGATCGCTCACAAAATGGAGTTCACCCAGCAGTCATGCGGACAGCGGCAAAAGAAAACTCCGTCGTCCCTGCAGCGGCATCGCTTACGAAGTTAAGCCGCAGCAGTGAGGGTGATACAGCCAAGAACGAATTCTTGCCACCAAGCGGAGTCACTACTTCGACTTGGACGGTAGCAAGTTCGATTATCGAAAGGTCTACGCCCGTTTTTTACACGCTGCTTACGCCAGCGGACAGTCGACGGGTGGTCAGAGAGGCCAACGATGATAAAGCCATCGAACGAGTCATGTCACCGGCGGTGGTAGTGTTTAACGGTCACTCGGCACAGGTAAATGCAACCGTCGAACGACCATTCGTCACCGGTATCGAGCCGGTGCGCATCGAGTCGGACCACGCCAGCGAATTGCAATACACGCCCAAGATTCGCGTCTATCCCGAAGGCACCAGTATGCAGCTCAGGCCTCAATTGTTCGACGGAACGCACGTACGGCTGAACTACCAGTTGAATCTTTGCAAGATCAAGAAGGTGGAGACTCTGTCCATTCCCAAGGCAGATTTCAGCGGAGAATTTACCGTTCAGATGCCCGAGGTAGCTTCAACAAAATTCAACACGTGCCTCGACCTGCCCATCGGGCATGCGCTGGCTGTGTCAACTTCCGATATTGACGACCAAGGGCGAAAGATCTCGACGCTGGTCATTTGCCAATGCTCGGTTCGAAATCTCGATGGCAGTACGCCTAATAAGAAGTGACCATTAGCCAGACACCCTGGTTCGATTTGCGTCAGGAAGACGTGTTGAACAATTTTCCCAAAATTCTCGACACTTCTCGCTAATCGACTCCAATTCAACTTACTCTCCCTTGGAAGGTCGCGAGCGGGCACACGCGAAGCGGGTCGGCGAGCGAGTACGGGCCATTCGAGTTATACATGCC
>JAGQPR010000230.1 GCA_020426625.1 Planctomycetales bacterium | reverse complement strand
ACTAGTCGAGTGGAATCAGATGTGCGGTCGGAAGAATCTCGGCAAAGTGCGTCCGCGACAAAACACTTCCACGTTTGAACGATCAATTCCACCCACAGTAAACACCCACGTTATTTTTCCTCATTTCCTAACTAAGGGCGAGAGAACTGGGGGCCCGATAACGCTGAATTGCCCACCGGCGACGAGCATGGGATTGACGAAATGCGTTCCGCCGTGGCGGGTCGCTGGGGATGACTTCAGAACTAGTGCCGCTGCTCTTCGTCGAAAAACGAGCAGCTCCCCGCCGAAAAACGAGCATCGCGGCAAATTGCAAACCGTAAACAAACATCCAGCCTTTCCTGGATAGGTTGATATAATAGCAAAGCCAAGAATAAGTCGCTTGTCAGCGGAGCGTCTGACTTGGGGGGCATTCGCCGCGCCTGTGCGGCATTTCGTGGAGGAGAACCAGATGATTGGACTGAAATCGATAATATGTGCCGTTTGCCTATTTGGGCTCGGAGTTGTTCGCTTGCAGGCTGCCTTTGTATTGGAAATCGATACGGACGGAGCCGACGATGGAGTGCTCACGTTTAATTCTTTATTCTCCTTCGGGAACGATACTACTACAGCGTCGCAAAGTACCGCGGGCACCGCCCTCGGCTTGACGGGAGGAGATAGTATCTTCGGCGGTACTGGGGTGAACTTTCCCGACACCTACCTTTACAACTATTCGCCGGATTCTATTGCGGATAACCTAGTGCTGACCACAGGGACGGACTTGGGTGGTGGCAATCTGGCTACCGGTGTTTTGGGGGGAAGTGCTGGCTTATACAACGTCTATGCCACATGGCCATCGACAACAAACGTAAGTGGCGGCCTGACGACATATACAGCGGTCACATCAGGCGACAGTTTCAGCGTTTCGTTAAACCAAAATGGTCTCGGTGATGAGTGGATTTTTCTTGGGCAAATTAATTACACGTCCGGTATGATCCAAGTTGAGCAGAAGCCTGAGTTCAATACTTTCGTTTCGCAACGTGCGTCTGGTTTGCTGTTTGAAGCAGTCCCGGAACCTTCGGCGACTTTGTTGTTGTGGATCGGAGGCTACGCATTTGCAAGTAGACGTCGCCGGCCAACTCTCTTCGTTGGTTGAGCAGTTAAGTACAAGTTTTCAGATGCTTGAACTATCGTGGCAAACGCCAAAGCGGCTAATCTTGCGGAAAAACTGCTGCGTGAACGCTTGGCTACGAAGTAGCACAAAATTTTGCTCCGGGATGAATCGTGAAAGCTGCCAGTGATCGAATGCATCACGCGAGGTTCTGCCGTCGCTAGAATAACACTCTACGAGTGCCAATAAACATCTCAGCAGTCAGCGGATGCCAACCATGAAATCGCATGCGATCGTCAACGCACTATTCCTGGTCCTGGCCTGTTGCGAGGCATTTGCAGGGGCAGCAGAACCAGATGCTAGTCGGATTCGTTTGGCTGTCGAACGGTCGTTGTCGCTGCTGGAACGCACCTCGGCGACTACTGCTGAGATGCGAACCTGCTTCACTTGCCACGGTCAGGCGCATCCTGTGTTTGCGATGGTAGAAGCCAAGCGACGCGGCATTCACATCAATCCAGAAAATCTGGAACGCCAAGTCGAACACACCTACTCGCACCTGAGTCGAGGAAAGGACCAATATGAGGCTGGCAAAGGACAGGGAGGGCAGGTCGATACAGCCGGATACGCGTTGTGGACCTTGGAGGATGGAGATCGCGATCCGGACGAGGTAACCGATGCCGTAGTTGACTACTTGTTGAAGAAACAGGACTCAATGGGCAACTGGGCTCGCACGAGCAACCGACCGCCGACTGAGGCAAGTAGCTTCACTTCCACTTACCTGGCCCTGCGAGCTCTTTCTGCCTTCGGCCGAGAAACTCACCAAGCGCGAATTGAGGACGCAAGCTCACGGGCTGGACAGTGGTTGGCCGGTTCGTCACCGCTGGATACCGAGGATAGCGTTTTTCAGCTGCTGTCCTTCGACTATGTGAACGTCCAGCATGACGTGCCAGTCGAAGCCATTGAAGCTTTGATTCAGCAGCAACGATCAGATGGTGGTTGGGCACAACTGGCGTCGATGGAAAGCGATGCGTACGCAACAGCGACCGTATTGTATGCGCTGCATCGCTCAGGGATACCCACTGGAGATGACGCATGGACTCGTGGATTGAAATACTTGTTAGAAACGCAGCAGCAGGATGGTTCGTGGCACGTGGCGACTCGCAGCAAACCCTTCCAGAAATATTTCGAATCGGGATTTCCGCACGGCGCGGACCAGTTCATATCAACGAGCGCTACAGCCTGGGCGACACTGGCGCTGTTGTTTGCCTTGCCGGAACAACCTGACTTGAAAGTCGACGCCCCGGAGGCTACCGCCACATTGACGCATGTGAGTGACTGATACTTACGAGAAGTGCAAAGCCCGGGGATTCATGATTTGCGACTCGTATGCCAAGGGGCAGTGATCATTGCGAGTTCGTCGGCGGAGTGTTTGACAGCGAGATTTCTGGAATTGAAACGCTACCCATGTGTTGAAACTGTTTGAGGAAGTCGTTGTCCGTCGTCAAAATCAACTCAGTCTCATTGTTGATCGAAATCTCATAGGCCTCCAGCGTTCTGACGAACGTGTAGAATTCACCAACTTCGCTGATAGCATCCGCATAACGTTTGATCACTTCCGCATCCGCCTTGCCACGAATCTGGCTAGCGGTGCGAGTGCCATCACCGCGGATCTCTTCGATCTCTGCGTTCGTCTTGTTGATGATTTCCTGACTCTGCTGTTCGCCAAGTTTAACGTTGCGCGTGCTAATGGTTTCTCGTTCGGCGATCCAACGTTCAAAGGTTGAGTTGCGGACCTTTTCCACAAAGTCGATGTGCGAGATGCCAACGTCTACCAATTCGATACCGCGATTTCCACTGCCGATTTCACCACTCTTGGCTGCCAAGCTGTTGCGGGCTTCCTCGTTGATTTGCTTGAGAATAGCCTCGCGACCAGCGATGCCGTGCGTTTTAGGCGCATTGCTCGGAGCAACCATCGGCAGTTCGGTCTGCTCAAGCAACTGAAGTTCACTTTCATCGAACTCCAGCTGAGCCATTTTCATCTCTCGGTTAGTGCTGCGTACGAGATCTTCCAAATCATAGGTAGTAATGACGTCGCGCGTGGCGCCCCGCGCGAATTGGGCTACCCGCTTCTCTGCGTTTTCCATCGTACGCATGCTTTTGACGAAGGCGATTGGATCGTTCACTCGCCAGACGGCCCACGGGATGATTTCGATTTTCTTGTTATCTTTGGTTGGTAAGTCCGGCAGCAATTCCGATTCCTCGTCGCCCCAGAACTGGAGCGTACTGGGCAACATTCGAACGCTCTCGATGAAAGGAAGCTTGAAATTCAATCCAGGCTCGGTGTTGGCCCGAACCGGCTCACCAAACCGCATGACTACAGCTTGCTCGCGCTTGTCGACCACATAGGCGACAAACTGGAGCAGCAGCAAAATCACGCCAAGGACTGCGATAATTCTCACTAGGTTTTGGACAAGTTTATGTGTTTTCATCATGCGGTTTTCGGATGTTTCTTCGTGGATTCGACTTCTTGGTACTCAGTTGTGCAGCAAATGGCACTACTGGCCTCGCAAAGGCAATAATGGAACCATTCCCTTCAGTTGCTCGTCCAGAATCAGTTTTCTGCCACCGTTTTCGAAAACTCGCTCCATCGTTTCCAGGTACATGCGTTGTCGCGTCACTTCGGGAGCCAGTTTGTAACTCTCGTATTTAGCCAGTAGTGCAGCGATTTCTCCCTCCGCTTCCGCGAGTCGGCGTTTTGCATAACCCTCTGCCTCGCGCACCACTTTGTCCCGGTCGGCATAAGCCAGTGGCAACAAACTCGCTCTTTCCCGCCGAGCTTGCAAGATAAGCTGTTGCTTTTTCTGCACAGAGCCATTGACGTCATCAAAAGAAGGCTTGACCACATCAGGTGGAGTCACTCGCTGCAACTGCAGGTCAGTGATCTCAATCCCTGCATCGAATGCTTCGAGTTCCTTGCGCATTTCCCCAAGAGCCGCGAGGGCGATTTCATCGCGTTTGGCAGTTAACGTTTCATCGGCGGAATAGTCGCCGACGATGCGATGCATGGTCGAGCGAGCAACAGCTGTCAGAGCGCGTTCGACATGGTCCTCATTGAAGCTAAAGATGTATTTTTCAGGCTCGGTCACACGCCAGAAGATATTCCATTCGACAACTGCGGCGTACAAGTCACCGGTCAAGATCAACGATTGGCTGTCGCTGCGGTTGACCTCGAATGTCGACCAATCACCAGCTCGCGTCGTCTGGCCCATTGGCAGCCGCATATCCTTTTCACTCATGTCGACTAGCACTCGTTCGTCAATTCCGGGAATCTTGAATCTAAGCCCCGGCACTTCGACTTTGTGAAATTCACCAAACCTCAGCACCACCGCCTGTTGGTGTGCATCGACGACATAAGCCGCACTCCAAATCGCGTAACCAACGACTAGTAAACCAAAAATCAAAATGACCGCGCTTGCCAGCTGTTTCGGGGAAGCGTCGCCAAACTCGAATTCGAAATTCCCATTATTGAACTTGGCCATTGTGTGTACCACTCAGTAGTTTTGAGATTCGAGAGCAACGAAGAAACATCGGAAAAATTGATACGCTTAGGAAACAGGCACGCAGAATATCCGTCTTGGGCGCGCATTCGGGTCATTGCTGACCAGCGCATCACGGAGCGAGCGATGCCCAAACTAGGAATCCTAGTTTGGCCACAGCGAATTCATTATCAGATTCAGTCGCGTGACCTTACAATCCTAGGGCGCTTTGGACCAAGCTGGCTCAAAAAGTAGAAGTTAGGCTAAGACGCTCGGCCCATCGCCCGAGCCACCCATTCGACCGCTACAATCCACCCGCTTCGCGCGTGCCCGCTCGCAACTCTCTCGGAGGGCGAAAGTAAGTGCGGTCGCGTGCCTTGGGAATCGTGCGGTGATTACTCCTGTCGCTCCGCAGTGACTGCCATTACTATTGGAGCCGTTTGGTCATTGCCTTTGACAAAATCAACGCTGGCGATGGCTATGTTTCGTTTGGGCTTTACGGACAAGTAACGAAGCTGTTGGCCGCGCAAGTCGAACGCAAACTCAGATCCGGGCACATCCACGCGCCTAATGTAGTCAGCAAAATGCTCACCATTGATTAGTGCGTGATCTTCTGTCGTTCCATCTTCGTAGTGGAAACGCACAATCATGCTCGTCGATTTTCGCGAATCGTAGGGAAATCCCCAGCCGCTGACACCGCTGAGTAGATGCAACGACTGTACAATCATGTTGCAGGGTATGGAAACTTCCTTGGGCATGTTCGTGACGCCAGGATGAGGCGCGTTCAACACCAGAGCGTTGGCACGAGAATCCCCCTGTGGATCGATCAGTTGAAAGGGAATGCCGTTGAATTCGTGCATCCCCCATTGACGAAATATCAGTCTGTCTGGGCCGTTATCGCTATTGCTAAACATGCCCTTCGTAGACACCTTGGATGCCACTTTGGCCAAAGGTAGAGGTACGAAGCGACCCTTGCTGGTCAAGAACTCGAGCAAGTCTGTCATATCTACCAAACTCATTTGTTCTTCGAATCCCGCTGGCATTAGAGACAGGTTCGTCGACTTGATCTCATCGATATCTTCGCGGTTGATAGACTTCCGCTTGCCTTCGGCGTCGACCAGTTCGATTGCCGCTAGCGATTCCGCTGCCAGCATACCACTCAACACCTGTCCATCTGCCGTGAGGATGATGTATCGACGAAAGTTGCCTTCGACACTTCGACTTGGGTCGAGAATATGGACTAGCAATTCTTCTTTGGGATGTACGGCCATTCCGGTCAGATCAGGTCCAATTTCATTGCCTTCTCCACTATGCTTGTGACAATTTGCACAGTTTTTCACAAACAGCAGTTTGCCCTTGGCTGGATTGCCACTCTGATGAGCAGCGCTTGAGAATTTATCAATGACCTTCTGACGATCGGCATCCACGATTCCACCGAACTCGGTCAGTAGCCGCCTTGCTTCGGAACGAATCGTTTCATCCGGATGATCCGATAGTGAAAGCCGTTGGTCCAGACTCAATTCGCCAACGGCGATTGCTCCGGACTTGATCGCATCGAGTATGGAATTTGCACCCGAAGGACGAGCGAGCAGAACCGCCAAAATATCCGCACGCAGGGTTGGCGTTGCTGCTGGCCATAAGTCAATCAATTGTTCGGCCAGATTGCCAGCCGTCGAGCCAGCCAGCGCTCTTACAATGCCACTGGCCACAGCCGGAGGCAATTGCGGGTTCAGCTGTTCGACCAGCAGGCTAACCGCTGGTTCGCTGCTGCGACCCAGGGCGATCAATTCGCTAGCGCTGCGAATCCGCCGACGGTCTGATTCGCTCCCGTTCCTAATGGTTGCCAGCAATTCGTCTGATAGTTTCTGAGCGTAGCCAGCTGTTTTGGAGCTTCCCCAAAGCTCGCCTAGTCTCAGTAGGGGGCCAAGTTGCTCAGCGCTGGCTTGCTCCAAGAGCAAGACCATCGACTTGTCTGCCGCGCTACCTAGAGTGACCGTTTGTCCTTCGCGCGAACCAGCCGCCAAGCCCTCGAGAATCGGTTGACGCCATGCCGCGTCGCTAGTCGACAAATTCTCGAGTAGTGCGAGGCTCTCTTGTTTGGACATGCCGCTACGAGCCATATGTTCGGCAACGACTCGCAGAATCGTGGCTTGAGCGCTTTGCATACTGCGAGACTCAGCTGGCCCTCCGCTGATCAGCGCCGCGATGAATGGTTCGGCATGTTGTGCCGCGGCGCAGATGGTAGCTTCCTGTACGTATTGGTCGCCTTGGGCCTTTTCGTCAGCTGCGAATCGCGCCAGGTACTTTCCTGCCAATTCGCTGACTGGCATGTCGGCCAAAGCCATCAGTGCAGCTAATTGCACCTGGGCGTTGGCGTCGTTGGCTGCTTGAGCTTCGACGATGGCGATCACAGAATCAGCTCGAGATGGCAGAACGAGCAGTGCGTTGCGTCGCACTCCAGCCGACGGATGACGCAGGGCAGACATTGAGATGCCAGCGATCGCGTCGTCTGCATGCAGGCCATGCAGTGTCCACAATGCGTGGATAGCGGCGACGTTGTTTCCTGTGCTGTCCAAAGATTGATCGCCCACCAATTTCAACAAATCACCGACGACATCCAGTTGTCCGCGCTCGACCAACAGCCGTTGGGCATGCCTGCGCCAAAGTCGATTGGAATGAGTTAGAGCTTTGATCAGCCCTTGCGGCTGGTCTGGGGACAGCATAGGCGGGACGCCAGCTTGTCGCTGTCCCTGGTCCCCGTCGTACACCAAGCGGTAGATTCTCCCGTGTGTTTTGTCCCGCAGATCTGATTCATAAGCGTTGCCGCGGCCGCGTTCGAAACCGTTGGGTGTAGGATTGTGTTGGACGATGTAGTTGTACCAATCGAGAATCCAAACATTACCATCGGGACCAACCTCCGCCATGATGGGCGCCGCCCATTCGTCATCGCTAGCTACCAAATTGAATGTGTTGGTATCTTTAAAGCTGGAACCCGCCGGGTTAATGACAAAGGTACCTATCAGGTGGCCAGTAGGACCACACACGAAGGCCACGCGATTCCACCAATCTTCTGGATAATTGCGCGCCGTGTACAACGCATGCCCGGCGCCAGCCGTGTATCCTCCGTGATGATCGACTTGCCTAACGTTTTTGGTGATCGGTTGAAACAGATGGTCTGGCGCGATTTCGTCAGCCATGAGAGAGGGCGTCCATCCGCGGACACGTTCATAGTAGCGATTGGGAATCGGCACAAAAAAGCTGGGAGCGCGGTTTGCCGTAGAAGCGAAAATCAAACCCTCTTCGCTGATACCAAGCCCCCAGCTGTTATTAGTTGTCGAGCGAACGAACTCAACGGCAGCAACTTGCGGGTCGTTATCGGTGGTCATTTGAAAGTTGAAGGGCCCTTGGCGGAAACCAGGATGTTGACCGCCAGCAAACTTGGGCTGCGAATTATTGTAGCCCTGCATCGCCCAATAGCGGTTGTCCAATCCGTATTGAAAATTGCTGACTCCACCGTGCGTATCGGCCATTGCCCAGCCAGTGATCAGCACATCGCGTTGGTCCGCCACATCGTCGCCATCGTTGTCGCGCAAGAATAGCGTCTGAACACCCGCTTGAACGATAACACCTCCGCGGCAAAATTCAATCGAAGTCGGAATGCTCAACTGTTCCGCAAATACGGTAAATTTGTCCGCCATGCCATCGGCATTGGTATCTTCGCAGATGCGAATTCGATCGCGTCCCAGTTCTGGCTGCGTAAGTTCATTGGGGTAATCGATCGTTTCGCAAATCCACAGTCTTCCACGCTCGTCCCAATTCATGGCAATCGGCTTACCTTGGATCTGGGGTTCGGAAACAAACAGCTCCAAATGGAAACCTTCAGGCACGACATAATGCTTGAGGGACTCAGCAGGGGCCAGCGGCTTCTGCATAAGCGTCTTGATCTCGCCTTGGGTTCCCCATTGTTCTCCGGCCAAGTAGTTTGGGATCTTTGGGCCGACATCGACATATTCGAATTTCTCGACGTCGCTTCTGGGCGGCGTCATTTTGGGAACCGCGAACGAGCTAGCGTCGCGGTAATGCGGAACTTCGCTCGGGTCGTCCCCACAGGCCCAGCGAATGCCACGCGTTACCAAGTTGTGAAAGCCCGGGTGCGAGAAAGTTCGTTGATCGTGCCCCCAAGCTGTGTAGAACACTCGACCTTTACCGTGAGTCCGCACCCAAGTCCATGGCTCTACCTGGTTGCCTTGAGCCTGCGCTCCCGTACGCCTGACTTCGAGCACTATGCGATTGCGCTCGTTGTGCTTGGTGTGAACATAGGTCTCGTCCCAACTTGAAAAACCACCGAAGCCATCCATGATCGGATGTTCCGGCTGAACAATCTCTGTCGTAAACTCTTCTCCACCGTGACGCTGAAACTGAGCACCGACCAATTCAACAAACGCATTTGAGTTACGGAAGCAATACGATGCGCAGTGCAATGGAATAAAGCCACCGCCATTGGCCACGTATTCCAGCAGCGCCGATTCCTGCTCGATCGGCAAGACGTCGATATTGGCATAAATGATTAGACCATCGTATTTTTTGAGATTGTCGCCGCTGACATCCGCCAAGTCTTCGGTGTAGGTAGCCTCTATTCCGGCTTCAGCCAATGCTGGAATCAACTGTTGAGCCCGTGCTCTTGGCTGGTGATGGCCTTGATCGCCAAGAAAGAGTACTCGCAAATCTCGCGCGTAAACAGCGTTTGTCGAGCTGAACACCAATGCGCTCACTGCGAACGCAATCATCAACCGAATCATGAATATGCCGCCGTTAAGAGTGAGGAATAGAATTTGGCGAGGGACGATCTGAGGAAGTCTTACGCAAGTGCGTCTTGCTTTGATGCTCTGGTCAAGTTGGAGTCTCGTTCTTCACCAAGCACGCATCATTCTAGATCAGCGCAACGGGTTTGCATACCAAACGACGTTGTTGCTACCCCGGCCAGCGACCAGCAAATCCAAGTCTCCGTCCAGGTCCATGTCTAGGGCACGAATGTCATAGGATTCCTGATCGTAGCCAATCATATGCGTTGCAAATTGCCCTTGGCCATCGTTTTCAAACCAAGCAGCTACCTTGTCCCCATAGGCGCAAGTTGCCGCGTCCATATCGCCGTCCGCATCGAGATCGGCAACAACCAGACAATGCGGTTCTTTGATGGTTGGGTGTATTGCATGCTCGACCCAATTGGGAGCTTCAAACCAGACAACGCCGTTCCCGTGTCCGCGCGAGGCGATGAAATCCACTTTGCCATCGTTGTTGACATCTACGGGGTGAATGTTCGTTGCACCAGGTTGCGTGTCAGAAAGCATGTGTTTCTTCCATACTTGGGATGCATCAGCAGGTGCCTCCCACCATGCAAACCACTCACCTTTCCCAGAGGGATCCTGCGGTCCGCCCTTAGCGCCTGACGCGGCATCGGGGCGACCATCGCCGTTGACATCACCGAAACCAAGATAATGCGACAGTCCCGGAGCATCACCTTGTGCAAATACGTGATGTCGCCAGCTGGCAGCAGTTTTTAAGCCCGGAGGAATCTGCAGCCAAACTAGGGAATCGGCAAATGGCGGTTTGGGCTGCGCACTGGTAGCTAACAAGTCCAGTTTTCCGTCTCGGTCGACGTCTCCCTTGAGTAAGCCGTGGACTCCGTGAATTTGATCGCTAATTAATCGTAGCGGCCATTTCTCAATCAGTGGTTGCTCAGGTTGCTCCAGCCAAACCACTAAACCAGGATTGTAACGCGCGGCGATGTAATCTAGATCGCCATCGCCATCGACGTCAAAGGCTTCGCTGTGAATAAAATTGTGATCGTCTGCGAGGTCAAGGACGATTTCTCGCCAGTCGGGCGCCACCAGCAGCCGTGTCGCATTACCCGCGTTGCAAATAATATCGGGTAGGCCATCACCGGTGAAATCTCCAGCAATTGCAGTCATGCAGCCTTGTCCGGTGTAAACCGTATGTTTGGCCCATAGCGACGAATCGTCACGAGCTACAGTTTCATTGTCGTCACCATAACTGGTCGCGATCGCAATCTGCAACAGAGCGATAGGTAGCAGCAGCAATAGCTTTCGATTCCAACGCAACATGTCTGAGAACCTCACCTTATTTATTACAACGTCAAGAATCTGAGTAGTGTCCACGAATCTTTCAGTCATTCTGAAACTTGGCTTTCGGCAAATCCAGCCAAGGGTAGGATCATAATCTTTCCATCGCCCATGCGCCCGCTACGGGCCACATCGTTGATAAGCCGCACAACTTCTTCTACCCTGAAGTCTTCGACCCACATTGTGATCTCAACCTTGGGTAGAAAGGAGAAACCGTATTCGCTCTCTCGGTAATCCTGTAGGTAGTTTTTCTGACGTCCAAATCCCTTCACCTCACGAACCATCAGGGCCTCAAGTGGGGCCAGACGAAGATTCTCCAGTACCCTCTCTGCCAAGTAAGGTCTGACGATCGCGATGACTTGCTTCATTCGTCTTCTTCTTTGGGATTCCAATCCTAGGGATCGGAACAAAATTTTCTACGTATTCGATAGCTGAACACGTCTCCGGGCACTCATCACGAGGTTCGCACTGCCGCTGCCACTGTTCCCAAATCAATGGTCAGCTCAGCTGCTATTCAATTGGGTGATCCCTAGGTGTTAGCTTCCATACGACTGCGAAACTGATGGCGAATTGCGCTAGCAATAAAAGTTAGCGTGATTTCTATGAGATGCGACCTAAAGTTTCCATGCAGTTACCCAAATAGCTTCCGCCAAACAGATTCAAGTGGTTCAGCAAATGGTAGAGCTGGTAAACTGCCACCCGCTGTTGCCAGCCTTCATTCAATGGCCAAACCTGCTGGTAGCCTGAAAGGAATCCGCTGGGGAAACCACCGAAAAGTAAGGGCATCGCTAAGTCGCATTCCCGATGACCATAATATACGGCAGGATCGATCACGACAGGCCCACCGCTTGGATCAACCAGAAAATTTCCGCTCCAAAGATCTCCGTGCTGTAGGGCGGGGTATTCGATCTCGCAGGCTAAGGCCTCGTCAATTCGATCAATCAACGCTTCAACACCGCGTATCAGTGCCGCTGGGGCTTGGCGGTTATTGATCGCTAGTTTCAGTTGGTAGCTCAATCGGTTGTTGGCAAAAAATTCGATCCAATCATTGTTCCAAGAATTGATCTGTGGAGTGGCCCCGATATAGTTGTCGTGCTCGTATCCAAATGATTCTGCGCGTCCCAACCGATGTAACCTGGCAAAGCTGGCACCGAATTCTTCCCAGAAATCTTTCTTGGGCTTCCCTTCTTCGATCGCTTCGAGAATTAGATAGCAGTTGTCGACGTGGTCCTTAGGCAATACTACACGCTTGCCATCGCGTGCTGGCTGCACCTCAGCGTCGGAGAGTTTGCCGAATGCAATCACCTGTGGAATACGCAATGTCTGCGTGGCGGCCAGAGCTTTTAACCCCGCAGCTTCGCATTCTATAGCGCGTTGTTCTCTTGCGTATTTGACAAAGAATCTGCAACCGTCGGACAGGTGAACCAACTCCGCCCGATGGATACATCCGCCCGTGCAGGTTTGCGTGCTTTCGATTTCCACGAAGCTTCGGTTGGTCGCCGCGGCTATCACCCTGGCAATCACTGCCCGTTCACTGTTCATAGTAACACTCAATGGATGCACAAGGAAATTGAGGCAAAACGCAACCGCGCCGAGATAGTCTATTTGCCATATAGAGTGTTCTTTGAGTTCTAGGAACTGAGGAAAAATAACTTGGGTGTTTACTGTGAGTGGAATTGATCGTTCAAACGTGGAAGTGTTTTGTCGCG
>JAGQPR010000022.1 GCA_020426625.1 Planctomycetales bacterium | reverse complement strand
TACCATCAGTCAACACAATCATTGCCCGAGACGCTCCGGGATCCAGTGCGTCGAGCTGGGTGTCCGCAGCTAAAATGCCTTTCCCGATTGCGGTATTGCCACTGGAGTCAATCGCGGCAATTGCGCTGTTCGCAGCTTGTTGGATGCTGCCGTCAGCGAGTATCTCATTCAGTGCATAGTCGACTCGGGCCGCTGAAGAGTAACTAACGATTCCTATGCGGTCTCCTTGATCCATGAGATTAACGAATAGCGAAGCCGCCTGCTTTGCTGCCTCAATCTTCTCGCCGCTCATACTACTTGATCGATCGATAACCTCAATCACGTTCACGCCAGAATCTCGTTCTATTTTCACGTATCGCTCTTCACTCATTTGCTGGTTGCCAGCTCCATCTTCCGCCAAGACGCGAAACCCATAGCTGTACCCAAATTGCCCGCGAAAGACCGGCGCAGCGACGGCGCCCGCTTGGCCCCCAAAAAGCGAGGATATGTTAGCACCATCCTGAAAGTGGCTTGAGTTCAGCGCCAGACCGTTCGAAGATGTGTAGCCAGGCCAGTTAGTTTCGTCGGCGGGCGATTGCCAGTCGGTCCAGGCACCTCCGGGTGGTTTCGTACGAAATTCGAACTGAAACAAATCCTTTCCTATTCCGCTCTTTCCATTGTTATCGTCAGAAGCCGCTGTTCGTAGAATGATGGTAGCATCGGAGCTTAATTTCGGGTTGCTTGGGCCATGGGGTTGCTGCGGATCCGCGTCTGACAAGTTATCGATGGCAACTTGCTCAACCTGCGGCTTTCCCGAATCGCCTGAATCTACAACGGCATAGAAATATCTGACAAGATCACCCATGTCGCGAATAGAGCGAGGCACCAGCACACGCGCAATTTCCTCCAGTTCAGCTCGCGTCCAATTGTTATAGTTGTTGTCGAACACACTTCCTGTGTCGCCCCTGCCTCCCCGATCAATTTCCCCGTTGGCATTCCTACTATCGTAGTTGTCACTCAATCCTGCTGTGTCCAGGAACAGCTGGTACAGAGGTCGAACGTCAGGTGACACAGAACCAGGTATGAAGCCTGCAAGAATGTCGGAGGCTGTACGCATTGATGTTGTATCTACCTCGTCCGGCAGCGCATAGTTCGTCCATCGATCTGGATCGATATTATCAAACGCAGCAATCCGAGCAGGGTTCTGGAAGACACTGGAGGAGAATTCAGCTCCATCAACCCAATCATGATAGGGATCTGGATTGAGCCCGGCCCCACCCAGCTCAAGGTGCTGATCACTGTGGACATGTGCTGGCACCGCCATATCTTGAAGTAAATGAGCTGCATGCCCCAAGTAATAGAAGGCAGTAGCGGGATCCGCTGCGTAGGAAGAGGCTGCTCCCAAGCTGGCCAGGCCAGCGCCTGGGCGCGATGGACCACTTCCCCAGTCCGTATCAAAGATGCCCGTTAGTCCAAATCCTCCAGTGATGTACTTGATGGCTCGGTTCGGTGCCGAGTCAAAACCAAGGAGCCCGTCGTTAAAAGTGCGAGAGAAGGCGGCGTCGTGATCCCAGAAGTGTCTCACTGATGGATGGTTCACCCCGCCGTGACCGAACGGATTTAACCCCGCATCATCTTCATCATCCGCACCGTCAACAAACCAATGCAAGTTGTCGGTCAAGCTTGAATAGCCAAATTGCTTCTCGAAATATGCATATCCCTGCTGAGCAATCCACTGGTGTACGTCCTGAGAATATGCAACTTCGTCCAGAACGCCTCCCACATTGAATTCATGGCTGAATCCAAGGAGATGCTGAACTTCATGGTCGATGACGTGGATGAGTGCGTTCGTCAACGTTGCTTGAGAACTGCCAAAACTGGCAGCGATCTTGTCGCTAAAAACAAATGCATTGTCCGTGCGCGTTTGATTACCAATATCAACTCTTTCGGCCACGCCAAAGAAACTTCCGAATTTGTGAAACTGTTTGTTTTCTGCTCCAACATAGACAGTTGAATAAGGAGCTAGCTGTGGTCGGCGAGTAGTAAAATGGACACCTTGGTTTACCATGTTGGGGGCAGCGTTGAGCTCTGCCACTATCTCGGCAACGATTTGATGTGCGTCGATCGATTTCGGCATACCCTCGTGGAACGAAGCAATGGAGATTCCATCAATCTCAATCGGGCCGCGATAAAGCACATCTTGCGCCCCATCGAAATTTAGAAAAACTATTTGTTCGTCGGGCGATACGTGAGAAGAACTTAGAGCGCTGGCGTCTAGCAATTGCCGTTTTTCCAACAACTCGACCTGCAGCGACCTAGACAGCGTGTTTCCCCAGAAGTGCCTCGGTTTCGACCGTCCCTGCCGGAGACAAGCAATCAACTGCGCATAAATTGGTAATTTCGCTGACTTCGCCATGCCTTCTCTCCGAGTTCGAAGTAACCATCGAGAAACACGGATTATAGGTCCGCACTATGCAGCTAGCAATTCTCGCAAGCAGTTTACCCTGTCAAATGCCAATTGCATGTAGACATCTGCCGATCAATGGCGCAAGCCACAAACCGGGAGTCGTGCACTTACGTCCCGCGAGGCCATGCCCAGTATCGCTGCCGCTTTGGCACGAACGCCCCCAAAGCGGCAACTGTGTTCGTCCATAACCACGCACGAACAAATCCCTGCGTCGCACTATCTGTTAATCGTCAGGCAACTTCAGGCACGACAAAGGGCTTGCGATACTCCCGCAGCGAAAGTTGGTTGGCTTGGTCTGCATGGTCGCCGATATATACCTCACGGTCGGTATCCAGAGATACCCAAGGACCGATGGTCGCTTGAGACTTACTCAAATCAATGTTGTTAGCTGCCAGATAGGATTGGCAGCGTTCAAATGCGTCGGCAAGCCTCGCGCTTTCGGCGAGCTGCTCTTTGATCTGGTTAGGGCTACGCTGCGCGCCCAGACGATGAGAGATGTTCGCCATATGACAGCAGGCCGCCGACAAATGTCCTTCACGACCTGCCGCAGATAGCTGAGTAGAGTCCCGCGACTGAACGGCCTGAACAAAATTGGCGACGTGCTTGGTCTCAATCTCGCGATCGGAGCCTCCATCCAAGAATTCTTCGATCTGCCTTGAGTTGTTGTCGAATATCTTTCCACCAGAAATATCGCCGCGGAAGGTTCCGCCCTCACATTCGACGATCGTGCCGCGCGTCATTCCCTGAAAATCACCAATCGCCGTAGCCGCTCGCGAGCTTCGCCAATTGCGAATCTCGCAAATGATCGGAGCTGGCTGGTAATCCAACACTGCAATGTGTGTGTTGGGCGTTTCAGCGCAATCGTCCACGCCAAATCTTCCGCCGATGCTGATGGCCCGTGGTGGTGCCGTATCTTGGCCGATTGCCCAACGGCAGACGTCCAGCTCGTGGGCACCGTTGTTGCCAATCTCGCCGTTTCCTGTCGCCCAAAACCAATGCCATTCATAATGAAATTGCGGGCGACGAATCGCAGTCATCGCGGTGGGGCCACACCACAAGTCGTAGTCAACGCCCTTGGGTACAGCGGTCGGAGCGGAAATTTTCCCGATACCATCTCGTGGTCGATAGACGATCGCGCGGGCACAGCGGATAGCACCTAGATTTCCCGCATGCAAATACTCGAAAGCTCGCTTAAGGCCATCGCTGGAGCGACGTTGCGTACCAACTTGAAGGATGCGACTTGTTTGTTTTGCGATGGCTAGCATTTGCCTACCTTCCCAGATGTTATGGGAAAACGGCTTCTCCACATAAACATCTTTGCCAGCCTGGCATGCCCAAATCGTTGCCAGCGCATGCCAATGATTTGGAGTAGCTATGAATACCGCGTCCACATCCTGAAGATCAAACACACGCCGCATATCGGTGTAAGTCTTTACATTCTTGCCCGGACGTTTCAGTTTGGTTGCTTCCACACCCAACGTCGTTTCGTCCACATCACAAATTGCCACAATGTTGGCTTGGGGGACATTCTTCAAAGCAGCGATCAGCTGGCGCCCGCGGCCACCAACACCGCCGGGAATATCGATACCGCCCAACCCGATGATCGCCACGTTGACTTGAGCGTTGACGCTAGCTGCCATTAGCCGTGAAGCTCGTTGTACAACAGGCGCACCCAGTCCCGTTAGCGTAGCTCCCGTGATGGCTCCTCGAATGACTTCTCGACGAGTGATTCGACGCATGACACCAGCCCTCCATTCGTTACCGCTATTTGAATTGCCCCATTCAGAGTGCTTGCACTCTATGGCTCTGTCAACATTAGGAAATAGGGTGCAGTGAATACGTGGGATAAACTTCCAGCTTGTCAAATCCAGGTGAAGATGCTCATTGCAAGCAAGATGCTTACCCTACTTCCAAATATTGACAGAGCACCCGAGCCAATATACGCGGAATCGCTCAAGCGTGCAGCTAGGAGTTTGGATGCGCGAGTTGGATTGGAGATTCGCCCGAGAATTTCCCATAGCAATGGACGTTCCAAAGGCAAATTGAATGTTAGTTTGAAACACTACCGCAGAGCGTAATGGAGTTGACTAATGACCACTTGTTAGCCACGCGCGCGATTCTTGTCCAATCGCGGGAGCAACGGCTGCTGAGCCGAGGCATGGCGGTAAAACTGATGGCTGCTCGTTTCAATAAAGCCATGTTCGGCAAAATACATGTAATGCGTGATTTCAATTCTCTTCTTACACACCGTGGCAAAGTTAAACGTGTTTTTTTGTTGTTCCCGCCCGCGACCACGACGCGATGTGGAAGTGCCACATTGGGCGATCACAATACCTCGTTCACGATGTGAGCCCGGATAGAAATCCAGCGAATTGCCTATGTAAGATCGGTGTAGATGGCCCCCCAGGATCAAGTCGACCTCCAAATCAACGAACCGCATAATCGCTCGCTTGGATTTGGGCATGGTTGAATCGTGTAAGTAGTCGGGTGCTGGCGCAAAGTGGTGATGGGCCGCTACGATCCTAACCCAGTCGGCGGGAGTATCTGCAAAAGCCTCTGCAGCAAAATCCAACTGCCAGGCATGAATGCGTCCGTTGCTGATGGCCGATCGCGGAGCGGTAGAATCAAGTCCGACAAGGGTCGCGCCCGGAATCTTAATCACGGCATTCAGATCGGGCGATACGTGCGTTTGGAACAATCGATGTGGGGCAGTTAGCCGCCTGGCAACGTTGTACAAGGGGACATCGTGATTACCGGGAATGACCAGTCGAGGAACTTCGGGAAATCGCTCCAAATACTCCTGCGCCGCGATAAACTGATTTCGCCGCGCCCGTTGAGTCAGATCGCCGCTGACGACGATTGCGTCAAACGACAATTGTTTGGCCGCAACGAGCAGCGCTTCAGCGACCTCAGGTACAAATGGCGCCCCGAAATGCAGATCAGATATATGTAACAATCGTACGGGAACATTCTCTCCCTGGTCGATCGATTCAGGTCGCATTGAATCACCGTGTCAAGATTTTCGGTTTTTGCACGGGTAGGTCAGCCTTGGCGTGCCTGCGTGAGTTGGGGAATGTGAGGGAAAATAACTCGGCTACTTTTCCTGTCAGTCAATGACCACCGGCAAAGCCGGTGGCTCGAGGAAGGCCCCTAAAAGGGGCTACGAGACTGCGTCATACAAACACGGCAAAGCCTGATTGGTTCGCACCAGCAGAACAGAGCTGGTGGTTTACGGTTTTCAATTATCACAGCGGAGCGTGATACCTACAAACGCTTACAGCGTGACGGCCCCAAGGGAACGGCCAAGCTGTTTTCCGCAGATCCTGAACCAGTGGCCGAGTCCAGAATAGCATCGTCTGTTCCACATTCGGTGCTGCACTTTCCATGCCATGCTACACCCAAATACTATTCTTCGCGTCAGGATCGCCGCTGTGGTCCAGAAGTGGTGGGTGCGCAAGTGCCAGCTGCTCAGAGGACGCCGCTGTGAATTCGGCAATCGCGGCGTTAGCGTTTTGAATTGGCCTGCTATGGCGCGCCAAATGCACGGTCAGACCACTGTACTGATTCAATCGCAACAGAATTTCCGTATGTGCGAAAGAGCCACGGCCATGTCTGCACAAATACTTCACTCGGCTATGATTCTGTGCGCGACTCTATTGGCTGGAGCGGCAGTTGGCAAGCAACATCAGGACTCAAACCAAGAGGACAATTGCGGGAACGGTATTTGCCATTTCGGCGCAAGTGAGATTTCCCACACGGACAATCATACCTATCGTGAAGTTCAGCAGAGCGCAATGTTCGATTTTTCGTGGTTGGTCCAACACGAACAGCTTCTTCGCGAGCGAATGGCTCATCACCCGGTCGCCACCTGGTGTATCGGACTGGGCGTTTATTTCGTGGTGTCCCTTGTCCCCGGCACTTCCGGAAAATCGATCATTTGCGGGTGGTTGTTTGGGTTTTGGGGAGCGTTGGCCATGGTCGAGTTAGGGTTGACGGGCGCTGCCGTGATTTCCTTTGTCATTGGCCGCAGCGTCGCAGGTCAGTTGTCGCCCCACAGGTGGCGGTCGAGATTCGCAATACTTAAGAATCGATTTAAGCAACACGGCTCCTTCTATCTATTGCTGCTGCGCCTGGCGCATGCTCCTTTCACGCTGCTAAATTACGGAGCAGGAGCGATCGGAGTACCATTGACCGCCTTTTGTTGGACGACTGCATTGGGTTTGCTTCCGGGAACGATCGTATTCACTTATGCCGGTACGCGTATTCCTTCGTTGCAGATCTTAGCAGGGAAGAGCGCTTGGTCACTGATCGATTTTCCCTTGATGATGGCATTGGCAGCCACCATACTGATACCAGTTTTGTTGCGATACCTTGCTCGCCGATGGACGCGACGTCTCGGCTACATTAGCAGCGCTGGCGTTAGACCAATGCTTCTTGGCCCACCAACAAACTCGTGTGTATCGGAGGATGAACAGTGCCCTCCGTAACGCCGGGACTGGTTGCGACGCTAGCAATTGCCTATGCAGCACTATTGATTGGCAGTGGCATTCGGTTGCTCTTTTTCAGATTCGTACGAGATCGCGATAATCAACGTCTTGCACTTGGGCGGCGCAACAGCCTGTTCGTTTGGTGGGTGCTGCTCATCGCGTTTTCGTTAGCGCTCATCTTTGGCTCTCCTGGGTTGGCCGCGTTCTTCTGCATCGCCAGCCTGCTTGGACTGCGCGAGTTTTTCAGGATCTTTGAGCAGCGCTCACCCACTGTTCCAGCGCTAAGACTGCTGCTGCCAGCCGTTGCTGTCGTTCATTACTCTTTGATTTTCCTCTCAGCCCAAGAATGGACATTTTGGACATTTCCGATCGCCGTGCTCGTCTTGGTCACGGGTGTCGAGGTGACCACTAGTGGCAGTCGCGATTTTCTTCGAACTGCAGCTGGCTGTTATTGGGCTGCGATGCTGATTATCTTCGGATTGTCGCATGCCGTAATGTTAGTAGGCCTTCCCGCAGCGCCGGGCGCGGCCAGCCCAGGTTCAATCGGCTGGTGCCTATTCGTAGTGCTGCTCACTGAGGTCAACGATATCGCGCAGGCATTGATCGGCCGCTCACTTGGAAAACACAAAGTTACACCTGGGCTGTCGCCAGGGAAAACTCAGGAAGGTTGCCTGGGAGGATTTACGGTCACTACGTGCCTAGCCATGTGCGCTGCCCCATGGTTGACTACGCTGACGATTGACCGACCGGTTTGGTTAGGATTGCTCATTTCTGCCGGCGCTGGCCTCACCATCGCGGTGGCTGGATTTCTCGGCGACCTGAACATGTCAGCACTCAAACGAGAGGCGGGAGTGAAGGATAGCGGCACTTTGTTGCCTGGAATGGGAGGCATGATCGATCGAATCGACAGTTTGACGCTTGCGGCACCAGCCTTCTACTATTACGCATTATCGATAAATCATCTTTGACGTCATCTTTGACACGATGATCAAGTCGGCAAGTGCGAATGGTCATGCATAATAATAGAAACTAGTATGAACGACCAAGAACCACGAGACGCAGCTTATCGTCACTGGATCTTCACTATTCCCAACGTCATTTGCATGGCGCGTTTGGCCGGATCCAGCGTACTATTTTTGCTGGCCTGGTTCGGGTATCGGCATGCGTTTGTGGGGTTGTTCATCGCGCTCACCCTTTCGGATTGGATCGATGGTAGACTGGCGAGATGGCTACACCAACGGTCCGACTTTGGGGCTCGGCTCGATAGTTGGGCCGATGCGGCGCTGTACACCGCGCTGGTGCTCGGAGTCCTACAATTGTGCTGGGACACGCTACGCGGAGAAATGATTTGGCTGGCTGTAGCGATCGCCAGCTATTTGGTGACCACCTGCGCTGGGCTAATCAAGTATGGCAGAGTGCCCAGCTATCACACGTTTGCTGCCAAGAAGTCGCAAGGAATCGTCCTGCTGGCGGGGATTCTTTTAGTGCTGGAAATTGCCGTTTGGCCTACTAGGATTGCCGCAGTGGCGGTCACCATCACCAATCTCGAAGCGACCCTGATGACGTTGCTCTTGCCGCAATGGCAAGCCGATGTGTCCTCGCTGCGAAAAGTTCTTCAAGATCGGCGCCAACGCGAAAGTTGACTCAGGGGGCTTTTGCCGGGTTGAAGTCGTGCACAGCGCGTCAAACTGACTCGAGCTGTCTTGCCATCGGTGCGCACATACGCACAAAGATGAGCGGTCGTGGCGTAAACGGGTGGGTTACATCTCTTAGGACTTGCTAAACAAGAAGTTGCCGGACTGACTATCAGCCATTGGGCGGGCCGGGGTTTTCGTTAAGCCGGATTCAAACGCGATCTGGCTCACGCATGGTTAATGCGCGATAACCGGCCGCTTACAGTCTGTTGATTTATTCGAATTCACGAAACGCAAAGTGAGCCGCTGGCCGTTAGGCAAAGGTTAATGCGCGATAACCGGCCGCCTACGCGTCACGGCTAACGCAGTCACGTATCGTATTGCAAGGCCTTAGAGTGATTCTGACAGAGTGACTTGCAGAAGGAAGTCGACACTGGAACGTCATTTGCCAAGCTGATGGTAGAAGCCTCTCGTCACACAGTCGAGGATTTTGGCATGGCAATGACCATTGACGGAAACGAAGCGGTCGCCCGAGTGGCTTATGCTGCTAGCGAAGTAATTGCGATCTATCCAATTACCCCAGCATCCCCCATGGGTGAGCTGGCCGACATTTGGGCCGCTAGCGGCCGGACCAATGTGTTTGGGACAGTGCCCGAGGTTGTCGAAATGCAGAGTGAGGGAGGCGCAGCAGGCGCTCTGCACGGAGCGTTGCAAGGCGGCTCACTGGCGACAACCTTCACCGCTTCGCAGGGCCTACTCTTGATGCTGCCCAACATGTTCAAGATCGCCGGCGAGCTGACTGCAGGTGTCATTCATGTGGCCGCGCGCAGCGTCGCAACCCATGCACTGTCTATCTTTGGAGATCACAGCGATGTGATGGCGGCTCGCAGTACTGGCTTTGCCATGTTGTCCTCGGCGTCGGTGCAAGAAGCGCAGGACATGGCCCTGATTAGTCATGCGGCCACGCTGGTCAGTCGCGTGCCATTTCTGCACTTCATGGACGGCTTTCGGACTTCGCACGAGATCAACAAAATCCAAACGCTAGAAGATGCCTCGATCCACGCGATGCTCGACCGTCAGGCGATCGATGGTCACCGGCGGCGCAGTCTCGATCCAGACCGTCCCGTTTTGCGAGGCACCGCTCAGAACCCAGATGTCTTCTTTCAGGCCCGTGAAGCTGCGAATCCTTTCTACGAGAAGACCGCCGACATCGTCCAATCTCAGATGGAGCGGTTCGCGCAGGCGACCGGTCGCCAGTATCGAGTGTTCGACTATTTTGGCAGCCCCACCGCTGAGCGCGTAATCGTCATGATGGGCAGTGGGTGTGGTGCGGCTAAAGAAGCTGTCCAACAAATGGTCGATCGTGGCGAGCAAGTCGGTCTGCTGCAAGTCCGCCTCTATCGCCCGTTTGATATCGCGCGATTCATTGAGATCATGCCCGCCACGGCACAAACTGTGGTCGTGCTGGACCGCACCAAGGAACCCGGCGCGATCGGCGAACCTCTCTACTTGGACGTAGTTGCCGCCCTGGCCGAGCAATGGCCACGAAGCGTCGGCCAGCCACCCCGAGTCGTGGGTGGTCGCTACGGGCTGTCTAGCAAAGAGTTCACGCCAGCGATGGTTCAAGCTGTTTTACAACACTCAGTGGAAAGTACACCCAAGCGGCATTTTACGATTGGCATTCGCGACGATGTTACACTGACCAGCATTCCGTGGGATCCAGACTCGCTGCCAGAGCCAGCGGACGTGACCCGCGCGGTATTTTATGGTCTGGGCAGCGACGGAACGGTTGGTGCCAACAAGAACACGGTGAAAATTATCGGCGAGGAAACGGATTTTCACGCGCAAGGGTATTTTGTTTACGATTCCCAAAAAGCTGGCGCGGTAACGATTTCCCACCTGCGATTCAGTCCTCGACCGATTGAATCCACCTACCTGATCCGCCAAGCGAACTTTGTGGCTTGCCATCAGTTCGATTTTCTGCAGCGCATGGATATTGTGGAATCGGCAGCGAAGCAGGCAACCCTGCTGATCAACAGCCCGTTCACGCACGATCAGGTCTGGGGTCATTTGCCTTTCGAAGTGCAGCAGCAAATCATCGACAAGCAACTGCGTGTATTTGTAATCGACGCGAATCGTCTGGCCAGGCAAGCGGGTCTGGCTGGTCGCATCAATACCATCATGCAAACCTGCTTCTTCGCGTTGACCAATGTTCTTCCGCGTGATCAAGCTATCGCCAAAATTAAATCTGCTATCGAGAAGACGTATGCCAAGCGAGGTACTTCGATCGTCGACAAGAATTTTGCGGCGGTCGACGATGCTCTTGCCGACTTGCACGAGGTGGTAATTCCAGCGCAAGCTACCAGCCGGGTCCACAAATCTCCTGCAGTCTCCGCCGATGCGCCAGACTTCGTTCAACGAGTTACCAGCCGAATCATCGCTGGCCAAGGTGACCTGCTGCCCGTGAGTGCGTTACCCGTGGATGGCACTTACCCAACAGGCACTTCCCGATACGAGAAGCGCAATATCGCTGAGTTGATTCCCATTTGGGATCAAGAAATATGCATCGAATGTGGGTTGTGTGCTCTGGTATGTCCACATGCGGCTATCCGGACCAAGCGCTACGATGCTCAATTGCTGAATGACTCCCCGGCAGGCTTCCCGCACCGGCTGATTCGTGGTGCGGAAGATGAGGCCCTTTCGATTCAAGTTGCACCGCAGGACTGCACGGGCTGTGGGGTTTGCGTAGACGTCTGCCCAGCTAGAAGCAAAGAGATCGCTAAACATAAAGCAATCGACATGCTGCCAAAGTCGGTGCACATAGCTCAGGAGATTGAACGATTCGAATTCTTTCAGCAGTTGCCAGAATCCGATCGCACCACTTTGAAAACGGATACGGTCAAAGGGTCGCAGTTGCTATTGCCGCTATTCGAATACTCCGGAGCCTGTGCTGGCTGCGGAGAGACCCCCTATCTCAAATTGCTGTCCCAGCTGTTTGGCGATCGAGCCATCATTGCCAACGCCACAGGCTGCTCTTCCATATTTGGTGGAAACCTGCCTACCACACCTTGGTCGCGAAATGCCGATCAGCGTGGTCCGGCTTGGTCCAATTCCCTCTTCGAGGATAATGCCGAATTCGGGCTGGGATTGCAACTGGCGCTGGAAAGCAAGGTGGCACATGCACGACAACTGCTCGAATCGCTTCACGAGCAAGTCGGTGCGCTTGCTACAGAAATCCTAGCAGCCGAGCAACGTAACGAACAGGACTATGCATCGCAACGCTCACGGGTGGCAAACCTGCTGAATCGATTGTGTTCACTTGACCACCCAGCAGCCCGCGAGCTGGAGGAGCTGGCTACCTGTTTGGTTCGACGCAGTCAATGGATCGTGGGGGGCGATGGCTGGGCCTACGATATTGGCTTTGGTGGTTTGGATCACGTACTAGCTTCCGGGCGTAACGTCAATATTCTGGTCCTCGATACCGGCGTGTATTCAAATACCGGCGGGCAAGCTTCAAAGGCGACACCTCGTGGCGCTAGCGCCAAATTTGCGGCCAACGGCCGCGCCGTGCATCGCAAGGACCTGGGAATGATGGCTGCGGGTTACGGAAGTGTTTACGTCGCACAAGTCGCCATCGGTGCCAACCCCGCGCAGTGTATTCGGGCTTTCCACGAAGCGGAATCGTATCGCGGGCCCTCGTTGATCCTGGCCTACAGCCACTGCATTGCACATGGAATCGACATGACGACCGCTATGTCGCATCAGAAAGATCTTGTGAAGTGTGGCTTCTGGCCTTTGTATCGCTACGATCCTCGCCTGGCTCACGACGGCGGACACCCATTCCACTTGGATTGCCACAAGCCCAGCTTGAAATTCAAAGCCGTGGCTATGCAGGAAGCCCGATTTGCCATGCTCATGCGTTCCAATCCAGAACACGCCGCGCACCTCATGGATTTAGCTCAAAAGGATATCGACGATGCATGGCACTACTACGAGCAGATGTCTGGCGTGGAAAGAGAATTCTCCGACTTGATACTAAACGAATGAGGATCAGCAATGATGATTGACCTTTCCACAAGTTACCTTGGATTGCAGCTGGAAAGTCCATTGATCGCGTCAGCCTGCCCACTTACTGGATCCATCGAATCCCTGCGAGCTCTGCGCCAAGCTGGTGCAGCTGCCGCCGTACTGCCATCGATTTTTAAAGAACAAGTTGAACACGACGAAATGGAAATCGTGCGGATGCTCGACTTCTGGGCGCTTTCATCACCCGAGTCCGCCGATTATTTCCCGGAGCTGAACAGTTATAACACCGGCCCGGCCGGTTACCTGGACCTGCTGGCCGACGCCAAACGCCATTTGGATATGCCTATCATCGCCAGCCTAAACGGCGACAGTCTGGCGGGCTGGATTCGTTACGCTGGATTGATTGAGCAAGCTGGCGCGGACGCTCTGGAACTAAATATCTACCAAATCGCCACCGATCCCGGCATGTCAGGTGCTTCGATCGACGACACCTATGTGCAATTGGTACAAGTGCTCAAGCGCGAGCTGCGCATCCCAATCGCTGTGAAAATTGGTCCATTCTTCAGCTCGCTGCCGCACCTAGCAGACGCAATGGTGCGCGCTGGCGCGGACGGATTGGTCTTATTCAATCGTTACCTGGCTCCCGATATCGATCTAGAAGATATGCGATTCATTCCAGCCCTTGAGTTGAGTACGCCTGACGAACTTCGCTTGGCGTTGCGCTGGATCGCGATTCTGCGAGACAACGTCCAAATTTCGCTCGCAGCAACTGGAGGAATTCATAGCGCTCATGATGTAGTCAAATCCTTGTTGGTTGGAGCCAACGCAGTTGCTTGTGCTTCGGCACTACTTTCACGGGGGGCAGGAGTGCTGACGGAGTTGCGCGACGGTTTGGAATCTTGGATGCGTGAGCATGACTACGCGAACTTGGAACAACTTCGCGGCAGCATGAGCATGAAAAAGTGCCCTAATCCAGAGGGACTGATTCGCGCCAACTACATGAAAGCGTTGACTTCCTACACGCCGAGCGTGTGAGGATTCGGCCAGCGTAAAGGGACAGTTCTCGACGAAAGCCACCGCTGGGTAAACGTACCACGCTCCGCAAGTTGCAGTGCTTTCATGCAACTTGCAGAAGGGAGGGTCGGAGCCGCAGCGACGGGGAGGGTAACTTCCCCCCTTTGCCGTCTCGCCTGGTGTGCCCGCTCGCGACTCTCCCGAAGCCCCAAAGCTGAAGAGATAGCTAGTCTTCGTGGCGATTAGCAAGAAGTGTCCGCAAATACGCCAGCATCCACACGGCGATTCCTGATCGACAGTAGTTTGCAGCCTGTTTCGCTGGGTTCAATCACCCAGGCTAACGATCGAGTACCTGCCACGGGAAATGAGCGGACCGATCAACTATGCAGACCGTAAGCTCTAAGTCGTTCGCGGAGAGTTCCGCGATGCATGCCCAGCATTTCTGCGGCTTTGACTCGATTGCCTCCGCAAGTGTCGACGGCAAATTGCAATAGCGCTGGCTCGGCAGCTGCCATGAACTGTGAATGCAAGGCTTTGCAATCCTGCGATTGATCAAGTTGATGCTGCGCCCAGAGTCGTACCACTATTTCCAAAGGGTTGCCAGTTGGTACGTCTCCTTGATGTTCCGCGACTTCGGGAAAGTCATACAGCTGTAGCGGACGACCGCGTGCGATAACCGCAGCATGTTCGATGCCGTTCTTCAGTTCTCTTACATTTCCTTTCCACTGTCGCTGCGACAGAGATTCAATGAGGGTCTTGTTAACTGCGTCCTTGCAAGGATAGCCAAGTTGACGCAGAAAGTACTCGCACAACGGTGCGATATCTTCCGCGCGATCACGCAGCGGTGGCAAGTGCACGTGCATGCCATTCAAACGATAGAACAAATCTTCACGAAATCGTTCTTCAGCGACCGCAGTCAGCAAATCGCGGTTAGTGGCCGCGAGCACTCGCACGTTGCAACGGCGCGGCTGGGACTCGCCCACGCGACAGTACTCGCCCTGTTCCAAGACTCTTAGCAGTTTAACCTGGACCGACAGCGGCAGATCCCCGATTTCGTCCAGCAGGACGGTGCCACCTTCAGCCAACTCGAACAGACCAACTCGAGACTCTTCAGCGCTGGTGAATGCGCCACGCACGTGACCAAACAACTCGCTTTCGATCAAATCACTATTCAACGCCACCGGTGCAATTGCCAGGTAGGGATGATCGCGCCGCCGGCTATGGCGATGGATGGCTGCCGCGACCAATTCCTTGCCGGTTCCGGTTTCACCTGTGATGAGCACCGTCAGTTCGCTCGCGGCAACCAGTGCGATTTGTCGAAACACACGTTGGATAGCCGGAGAATTGCCAACAATACGCGATTCCAATCGCGGTGTTGTGGCATTCAGTTGGTGATACGCTTGTTGGCGAGACGATTGAAGGTGAACGCCACAAACCCGACTGACATCTTCTAACTTGAATGGCTTGGGAAGATAATCTGCCGCGCCCTGCTGAACTGCGGTAACAGCCGTTTCCAAGTCCCCGAATGCTGTCATGATCACGACGGGCGCACCGTCGATCGCATCTATCATTTTAGGGAGCGCTGAGAGGCCGTCTTCGCGAGGCAGGCGAACGTCCAGTAAAACCAAGTCGGGTTGGCGTTCAGCGGCAACCCTCAATCCGTCTTCTGCAGAGGAAGCTGAGACGACTGCGTAGCCTTCGCTGGAAAGCAAGCGTTCAAGCGCCCAGCAAATGGCGGGTTCATCGTCAACCACCAACACCAGGTGTTGCGTCTGTTCAGTCCGTTGATGATGGGTGACCTGAGTCACTGTTTTTTGGTGAGACATCGGAATGCATTCTCTGGGCAGGCTCTATCCCGCTCTGCTCGTGCTCTGGCGAAAAAACTGTCGATTCGGGAAATTCGACCTGGCAAATGAATGTGAATCGCGTCCGATCCGCGTGTCGGTCCCACTCAATTTTGCCCGACAGCCTTTCGGCGGCCCTACGTACAAGCGGCAAACCTAACCCCATACCTTCTGGTTTTGAGGTTACGAACGGTTCGAACAGTTCGTTCGCTATTGTCGGGTCGACGCCCGGACCGTCGTCCATGACCTCAACGCGACAACGCTGTTGTCCATCTAGTATCGCAGAAACATCAACACTTTTTGCAACTTGAAGTGAATTCATGACAAGATTAGCAATGGCTGAACAAAAACTGGGACCGTCGCGAACACTGGCTGATTCGAGCGACTGCTCCCAATGCCACTGCAAATCGACTTGCCAATGCTTGGCCAGTACCGCTTGACTGGAACGCACATCCCGCCAGCAATCCACGAACTTGGCCGCCTGATCTCGCTGTGATTGTTCGCCTGCACCGACCAGTAGTATGCGACGAACATAGCTTTCTGCCGTCTCCAATTCGCGAAGTGCCACCGACAATTCGTCGCTGGTCGAAAGTGACTGACGCTGCTGGGCGAGTTCGAGAGCCAGGCGCGCGCCGGTCAGAGTGTTGCGCAACTGATGAGCCATACCAGCGGAAATCTGATGCAGCAGTTTTTCGCCCTGTTGGCGATTCACTTCTCGCCACAATCGCCTCAGCTGAAAGGACATGCGGTCGATTGCTCGTCCCAGGTGGCCTAATTCATCCAGGGATTTGTCGGCTACAGTTGATTCGAAATCTCCGTCTGCAACACGTTCGACGCTGCGCTGCAGCTTGGACAATCGGTTGGCGAGCCTGCCAGCACTGATCAATGTGAGAGAGCTGAGTAATACAATCGTCGATATCCCAGTGACCAGCGGTAGCAGAGCTGCCCGTCGGCTGGCTAAATCGATGCTATCCTGGTTGAACAGGACAAGTACGCGGCGACGTGGATTCGCCAGACTGTCAAAACCGATTCTCTCAAATGCCAGGGCAACGTAATGTTGGTCAGCGACCTGAACCATCATCGAACTATTGGGATTGCTCGCGAGTTTAACTGTCGTTGCGGCCAAGTTACTCAGGTCGCTTTGTGGAGAAAGTGAACTTGAATTCACATTGCCAGTATTATCCACGACCACCAGCTCGGTCCGTGAGAGCTCTGCGAGAGAATTGACCACCGATGTAGTCAGTGGGAATGATGCCTGTCGAATCGTCTGTCGGATCACCGCGAAGCGGTCATGCAGTTCGCGCATAGCCCACACACGTCCAGCGAACAACGAAATGGCCGCTACTAAGATTGCGGCTGCCGCTGCGCCAAATAACAGCGGAAGCAGCATGCGGTAACGCAGCGAGGAGAATCCTGTAAGTGACAAGTCAGACCTTTACCCAAACTGAGATTGTTATTGGCCCTTGCACTGTCACTTGCAATAACTAAGCGCCAGCAAACTAAAAACCGTTGCCAAGTTGGGATCTCCCTCCATCCAACGGGAATTCTTGTTGGTCCACGAGCCGTCCGCCGCCTGAAGCATAGCCAAATGTTCGACCAGCTCTGCTCGCCAATCATGCTGTACGCCGTTGGCGTCTGTAATCTCGGCTAATCCAGCTGCATCGAGACTCTTAGCAAACAGGTGATAGTAGTAGAAAAGTCCGGCATCACCGAGACCTGGATTCGAGTCTAGCGTGTAGTGCTTTTGTACCCAAGTTAGCGCGGCGGTCACGCGCGAGTCGTCCGGGGTGAGTCCCGCATAGATCATGCTCTTCAGTCCAGCGTAGGTCATCGATCCGTAGCTTCGCAAGCCGCCATCTGGCGTATCGCCTGCAGCCGAAACACCACCTTCGGAAACAGTGTAATAGAAGCCACCGTCATTGATCTTGGCTGCATGCTTTCCGGTGTTATGAGCGGATTCCAGGTTTTGACATCGAGAGACGAAAGCCAGCGCTTTCTCAATCGCCTCGTCATGATCTCCCTGTTTCATATGGCTGAGAGCGTCGACAAAAAATGTTGTGTTGCTCAGATCCGGTCTCGACGCGCCTCCATAGCCAGCTCCTCCGTAGTCGGCGTCCGAGGGGTCCAGCCCTTTCGACTCAGTAAATTGTTCTCCTTTGATGTATTTGGCCGCCCTGGCTAGTAAGCCATCGTATCGGCCATCATGGTTGGCAGCTTGCAGGCATAACATCGCGACGCAGGTTTCGTACATTCTGATGCGCGAATCGGGAGCGTAGATGCCGCCATCCTCGCGAGCGGACCCAGCCACCAGCATAACGGCTTTGGCAACCATCGGATCTTGCAACGGTACATCGTTTTGAATGAGTGCGGTGGCCGCCAATGCGGTCACACCCACGCCGACTTTAGGACTGACCGCTCCGTCCGGTTGCTGTCCACGAATTCGCAAAAAGTCAATTGCTTTGCGGACTAGAACTTCACGAGACGACGTGTCCTGTGAGACTGCCGTTACAGGTGCAATAACTTGCAATGCAAGATTGAAAGCCACGGCCATCAAGGCAATCTTTCCACGATTCTTCAACATAAGCTTCAACTCCGTGCAATCAATAGCGAATGGCAAACGAACCAAGTGTATTCGGTCGTTTTGTACAATGGCACCGTGTCATTCCAATTGTTCGATCACCTCACCACCGCTTCGCGTGGCCAAGGCGCGCCAAATTGACAAATCTATATTTTCCGACACCGTCGACACCGAACCATCTACGCGAGCGGCGTTGACCACGCCCGTGTGAAAACTGCGGGAGGTAATAATCGCGTAACTGGGGTTACCGGCAGATCCAGATTTCCCCTCTTGCCACGAATTGTAATCCGTTTCTTGGTATTGCTCGCCCCCTCTGGTATATCGCACTGTACTATTCGGAGGCATTGCAGCGGTGAATCCCGTGTGATGAACTCGGCCATCGGGCCATTCGGTATGCCCTGTGTCTTTGAATTCACTACCACTGGCAACAATGGCCTCAGCCTCGGCAACTGTGTTGGGCATGCTAGTCGAATTGGGGCCACCATTTCGCAGATAAGGTGTCCAAGCCCTTACCTCAGCCGCCAACAGCGTCGAACTGGTACCGTCGGAAACGCTGCCAAACTTCAGAAAGGAATTAGGGTAGAACATACCCTCACCTCCGCGTCGCGTCGCTGGATTGTAAACAAACCACCGTCCGAGGTTAAATCCATAACAGGTCGGGAACAGCGTCGGGCGCTGGTCAGTGAACGGGCGCGATATGTCGGCTTTGGGGTCACTAGGGCAAGAGTATGGAGGGATTCTCAGTCCATCAATCACTGGCTGAAAGTCCCACCCCTGCGACAAGTCGACTTGACTGTAGACATTGCCTTGCTCGAGAAAAGGCAGGATTCGACCATGGACGCCCCAAGAAACATTGTTTGCCGTATTCGCGTTGCGAAAGTCGATCACCGCCGAAGATGGAAACCGTTTGTGCGCACTTTCGTAATTGTGGCACGCGAGCGCAAGCTGTTTCAGGTTATTCTGGCACTGCATTCTTCGAGCTGCTTCTCGCGCTGCCTGCACTGCTGGTAACAATAAGCCTACCAGAATGCCAATAATGGCGATGACGACCAGCAATTCGACCAGCGTAAATCCGTCTCGTTTGTGTTGCATAATTCTTCCAATGTCTTCGTGTTACCTGTTCGAAGGTTCGACGGAGAGCAATTCGCGTTCCCATGCAGTGGAATTGCATTTGGCTGCAAGATTGAAGTCGAGCGTTGCGTGAGAACGACAACGATGGTGCCGAAATCGCCAAGCTGATGTTTTCGCCGCCACCGCCTCGATTAATGAACTCAATAGAGTCCTATCAATTCAAGAGCTGATTCACGAGCTTGATCGAGCTGGCGGCGCAGTGGAGAACTAGTGCCGTGGACTGTCTGCCACGCTTTTTCATTTAGCAGCAGTCCCTCAACTAAGTCGAACCAAGGCGAATTCCGATCGAATTCAGCCTGAGCATCTCGATTGGTCAGCTCTGGACCAATGGCTTTGTCAGACCTTTCAAGCCATTCTTTTGCCTCGTTGACTCGTCCTTGCTCAAACAGCGCCAGGGCCAGTGGAGCGTAGACGACATACCTGCCAGGCCAACGATCTTCCTCTAACGCGAGGGTAAGCTCGTCAATCGCTGGTTGATACTGGCCCACCTGCAAGAAGACCAACCCAGCCACATAATGAACTACTGAAACAGGTGTGCGCTCCTCGGGCCCAGGCGAAGCAAATGGTCCACGCGGACGCGGGCGGTTCGGTCCGCCCGCTGGCGGCATGTCCCAGGGCGGCGAGTTTGCTCTTGGCGACTTATCCCTGCTAGGTATTTCACGCGGTCGAATTTCTCGAGGTGGCATCTCACGTGGCCGCTCGACCAACCAGTGCCGCACGATGGCCACCAATTGAGCTTCGGTCAGGGCAGGCTCGGGTGTGCGGTTGAGCACCAACCCCTCGATCATCAGATCCCGCAAGTGCATCCATTGTGGTGGCCCACGGGTCTCCAGTGGATCGAATTTCTTGCTAATTTTCTCAAGAGCATTAAAGTGTTCTGTGAATAAGAACAGTGCCCGGACTCCCGTCCACTGAGGTTGTGACGTCGGCGCGCCCGTATCCAGGGCAACCGCAAAATCGTCCGCAGCTTCTTCCCATAGATGCAGCTGAGTATAAAGCATTGCCCGCTGCACTCGCGGTAGGTAATAACCGGGTTGGATCTTAACTGCTGCCTCCAACTCGACTGCCGCTTCGGCCCAACGCCCCGCGTCGGCATGCGTTTGGCCGCTGATTACCAGCTCATTTGCATGGATCAGGTCGTCGGCGAATCGCTGGACCTGGCGCTGAGCTGCAATCGCTTCGACTTTCGCCGCCGTGGCCTCACGCAGGGCTTGATCCTTGGCATTGCGCTCGCCAATCGCCTTCGACATTTGCCACAGACTAGCCAACGTACCTAGCAACATGGAAATAGCCACCAGCGTCGTGAAGAACAACGGAACCCGATGTCGGACGGCATATTTTCGCAATTTGTAGATCGTACTGGGTGCACGCGCCTGGACAATTTCACCATCGAGGTAGCGTTTAATATCGTCTGCCAAGGATTTTGCCGAATCATAGCGTCGGGAGCGGTCCTTTTCCAAGCACTTCATGACGATCCAATCCAGATCACCACGCAGCGCGGATCCAACGCGCCGTGAATCAATGCCGCGCTGGTCAACAACCGTTGACAGATTCATTTCCGCTGTCGTGGACCAGTAGCGCATGCTTGGACGAGGCGGTTCTTCTTCGCGGATAATTCGCCGCATTTCGTCGATACCAACGGAATCCAGGCGGCTGCGATCAAAGGGTGTCGTGCCGACCAACAACTCATACAACACCACGCCCAAAGAGTAGATATCGCTACGGGTATCGACGTCCAAGCCACTCATCTCGGCTTGCTCAGGGCTCATGTAGGCTGGCGTACCGACCATGCCAAAGAATCTTGTGTAGATGGTCTTGTCCGTCAGTTTCTCGCCGAGAGCCTTAGCCACTCCAAAGTCGATGACTTTCGGCACGGGGCGACCATCATGTAGGGTCA
This sequence comes from Planctomycetales bacterium, assembly GCA_020426625.1. GTDB lineage: Bacteria > Planctomycetota > Planctomycetia > Pirellulales > Pirellulaceae > Aureliella. The sequence goes on along the minus strand of JAGQPR010000022.1, from coordinate 14,111 downwards.
CCAAAACGTTGGTCGGTTTCAAGTCGCGATGTATGACTCCTTTTTGGTGCGCGTGATGTACTGCGAGACACACGTCGATAAGTATGGACAGTCGCTGACGGATATCCAGTTGATGTTTGTCGCAGAATTCGGTGATGGCCAAACCCCGCACTAACTCCATCACAAAGTAGGGGCGTTGGTCCGCCGTGACTCCCGCATCAAACACTTGCGCGATGTTCGTGTGGCTCATCATGGCTACCGCCTGCCGTTCTGCGGCGAAGCGCGCAATGACTTCCTTCGATCCCATTCCTGGCTTGAGAACTTTCAGAGCAACCCGACGTCGCACAGGCTCATACTGCTGGGCGACGAAGACCATGCCGAAGCCACCCTCGCCAATCTGCTCCAACAGTTTGTAGGGACCAATATGAAGTCCGACGTGCTCAATCGCTTGCTGTTGGCCAACATCGTCCCACTCAGGTTTGTTCACTCCAGCACAAAGGGGATGATCCAATAGTTCGGCGGGACCGTCATGGGCGGCTAACAACGCGTCGACGGCGGCCCGCAATTGCTGATTCCCTTTGCAGGCACGTTCCAAATAGGCCAAGCGATCGTCGAGGTCTTCCTCTTCGATCGCTTGCTGAAAAATGGTGCGCTCACTGGGATTCGGTTCTACACCCATGCTAAATCTGCAAGTACTACGATAAACGAAACCATACTTCTCTTGAACAACATGTTGCAACTCATTTGTTGCTCGCCTAGCGAGGAGGCCCTGTAGGTCGACCACCACCGGGGCGTCCCCGTCCTCCGTCGAAGCTGGGACTACCTGGAGGTCCTCCGAATCCCTGCCCACCGAATCCCTGCCCGCCGAATCCACCTGGTGGGCCGCCTGGCGGAGGCTGTTGGCCGCCAGCCGGTCCGCTTCGTGGTGATTCAAGTTGTTCCAACTGTTCTTCGGTTAGGATCGACTTGAGTTCCTGATCGACGGTGGCTTGCAGTTCGTCCAGCTTCGCTCGCTGATCTTGGCTCAAGTTAAGGGCATCGATAAGAAACGGTGGCAAAATCTGTCCGGGCCGCGGAGGACGATCAAATCCCCCCATACCAGGAGCACCACGTGGACCGCGCTGGCCTGGAGCTCGTTGACTGAATTCGCCCCGGCTAAACGGATCTCCGCTGGGACCTGGCTGGCCGGGCCCACTCGGACCAAAGCCCTGACCATCGAAGGGTCCTTCCCGTCCGGGCCCGCCGCGCATCCCCCGACCACCTTCCATTCTAGGACCGCCGCGCCGATCTCCGCCTGGTCCACCAGCAAAGTTGCCTCCAGGTCCAGCTGGACCTGGGCCATGGCGGAAATCTGCCGAGGGCGTACCGCGATAGTAACGAGGAACCACCGGCCAGTTCTCAGTTAAAAAGTATGCATAGATTCCTTCGGGGTATTCCGGCGTGACCGTAAAGCGACCATTGCATTCGTCCAAATCGCCGCTGCCTGCCACGTATTCGTAGTCGCGGACAAAGGTACCGTCATACTCGCCGCCGGGCGCATCTCCCCCCGGGCGTTCACCTTTCTTTAACTGATAACTAGAAACTAGCTGGCGAACTGGCGAGTTCGCGTCTTTGGGACTGGTGTAACCATACACTGCGTACATCGGAAAACCGTCAGCTGCCCAGCCTACCAGCGGAGAATGCGAACCCGCTTTGACTTCGATCGAGTCGATCAAGCCACTGGGCAAACCATGATAGTGATACTTGCCCGTGGGCTGGACGTGGGCGTGAGACATATCGATGCCAAGATCAATAGCGCCCGAAAGTGGCTCGTATTGCCAACCCGGCTCTCCGTCGTAGAACTCCGCCGCCCCCGGATCGAAGGGAATTCCATTGACCGCAACGCCGAATTCGCCATGCATCGGCGTGATTTCGTCGGCGACTTGGGGATTGGCTGGAATACGGTACTCGTGGCGTTGAGCAGTGATACGATTTGGGTTGCCTCGATTCGGGAATTGGCCGGTCTTGTGGTTCGGAATTCCATTGGACACGATCACTCGCTGGTCCCCCTCGATCGTGATCGATACTTCACTATTCGTTGGCGGTGCCTGCGTGGCGGGCAAGCGATCGAGCTGACCCTTTTCAGTGATGCTATGCGTGCGCATTGGCGGCGGCTGAGCAACCACGATCAGCACAAAGCTGCTGGAAAGCAACACAGTGGATAAGACTAATATTCGTTTTTTCATGACTGACATCCTGTATGACAGCTCAACCGATTTGTGTAAAGGAAACTCGTCTACAATAGAAGGCGCTTTACGGCTGTCCCAGGTGCCACGAAATCCACCAGCATTTTCACGGGATCAAACTTGAATAACGATCTTACCCGAATTCTAACAGCGATCGAACAAGGAGATTCTGCTGCTGCGAACCAGTTGTTGCCACTAGTATATGACGAATTGAGGCGGTTGGCCGCCGTCCGGATGAAGCAAGAAAAGTCGGGGCAGACTCTGCAGCCCACAGCCCTGGTACACGAGGCCTTTTTGCGATTGGTGGGGGATGGTAGCAAGCAATGGGACAGTCGTGGACATTTCTTCTCGGCAGCTGCGGAGGCGATGAGACGCATCCTGATTGACAACGCCCGCCGCAAAGGAAGAGCCAAACGAGGCGGTGACCTGAAACGCGCGGAAATGGCAGACGATTTGGCCGCTGAAGCGTCCAGCGATCCAGACGAATTGCTGTCCCTTGACGAAGCTCTGGATAAACTTGCTCAACAAGACGCTCAACTTGCCAAGTTAGTCGAGTTACGTTACTTCACGGGTTTGACAGTTGACGAGACTGCGCAGATCCTCGGCATTTCCGTCCGCACAGCCAAACGCAATTGGGCCTACGCTCGCGCCTGGCTGCAACGCGAAATGAACCGGTGACGCACTCCATAAGTTGTATTACAGTGATTCTAACTAAAACCGACAACGAAATCGCTTGGTCTCACATGTCGGATTGTAAATCTCAATATTCACAATTAGGTTTGGAATTGCGAAAGGAAACACACTATACAGATCGCTTGCGGCTTTCGTGTTTTATCGGACGCACATCATTGCGAAAGCCTCACGTTCGGCGGGGCGAATAGAGGATCAGCTCACGGCCCTCTTGCCGTTGACAGAGTGTTAGTGTTCGAATACCCGTCCAATCCGTAGCTGTGTTGATGCGAATATTACAGGACAAGCCGATCAAAGTTTGCTATCAGAACTACAAGAACGGCAATGGTTCCGTTATTGGACTGTGGGATTGATTGGTTTTTTCGTCCTTGTGGGCAGTATCTGCCTGGGATTTCTGTGGGTGACCAAGTACCGCCAATCCCAGCACCATCGAATGCTGTTATATCCCCTCTCACCCGATCCAGGCGTCGGCAGCCGAGGACTTGGCTACGCAAGATGCCACACGGGTAAGGGTCTTTGACGTTTGGTTTCGGTGGCAAGGAAACGAAATAGATCCCGCGAAAGGTTTGGTCGTGATGGAAGGCACGATTGAATCCAACGAGCTCTTGGCTGAATACGACGAACAGGACGATCATTACCAAAGGCGCCGGGTAGTCGCCAAGGTTACAAAGGTCTTTCCAACGACGCAGTTGCCACTTGATTCTCAGTTACACTTGATCGCCATCGAGAACGGAGAGTATTCCCGCCAAAGACTGCTGTACGTGCCTGACATGGAAAACAGCAACGTGAGTTCTCGGCTGAGTATTCCAGGTTATCGCATTGGCAAGTGGCAAGCCTTGGAAAAGCCCCATGCATACAAGACGTCCCGCGGAGATCCGCGATTGGCGCCTGGTGCCAAGTCTACTTTTTCTCAGTTCCGAATGGGCATAGAGATTGAGCGGACTGGTTTGGGGCTCTACTTGAAACTATTTCAAGCGCTGCACATTTCCGTGGCGATCTCGTTCCTGGCCTGCCTCGTTCGCCCGACAGATCTTGATCCTCGCTTCGGCTTGGGAGTGGGGGCTCTGTTTGCTTCGGTTGCCAATTCTTATGTCGTCAACAGTTTGGTGCCGGAGACAGGCGATTTCTCCTTGGCGGATGTCGTCAATGGCTTGGGCATCCTGACCATCATGGTCACTTTGGTAGAGTCTACAATTTCGCTTTATCTCTATGATCGCTGTGGCGAAAAAGTGCTATCCGCCAAGTTGGATCATATGTCCTTTGGGATTCTGGTTGTTGGCTTCGTCGTTGTGAATGCAGCTTTGGTAGTAGCTGCGCTGTTATAGGAATGCTCCTGCCACTAGTAATTAATTAAGCTGCGCTGGCCGGTGCGTTTTTCGTTCACTACGCACCCTGACTTACGCTTCTTAGCAACTATCGCCAAGTTCATTCACGTGAATTTCTCTTGGTCCGTGTTGCACGGCCATTTGTCGAAGCTAGGATAATGTTTGTGCCAGGGTCCGTTCTAATCGTTAATAGTCTGATATCGTTCTGCGAACAGAGGTTTCTATGCGATTGCGTAGCGCGTTTACTTTGGTCGAGTTGTTAGTTGTGATTGCAATTATTGGCATACTTGTGGGCTTGCTGTTGCCTGCGGTTCAGGCAGCGAGAGAGGCAGCCAGGCGGATGCAATGCTCCAACAACCTCAAGCAGATTGGCTTGGCGGTTCATAATCACGAGTCTGCCTACAAGTTCATTCCGGCCTGCGAGAAAGACATTCCTGCGGCTTCCTATCCATCTCCACCAAACCCGTACGGGCAACGGGCAACCTACGGAACGTTGTTTCAGATTCTGCCATTTCTAGAGCAAAACAACGTGTACAACTTGGTCGATACCAAACGGTCTTACATCGATCCAGTCAATATGCCGCCTCCCTACGGGACATTGAATCCTGCGGCCATGGTGACGATCCCATCGTTCATTTGCCCTTCCACTCCGGATGCACCTTCAGATTACGGTCCCTATTTTGAATTACTTGGCTTTCCTCCAGCATCGTTCATTACACCTCGCACTGACTACGCGCCGATCAAAGGACTGCATTCTTCGTTGGCAGTTTGCGCTGGGATGCCAAATCGTTCTACCAACAATGCGATGCTCGGGACGGATGATTCCGAGAAGCATTTTGGAATCAAGTTTGGCGAAGTTAGCGATGGGCTATCCAATACGATTATGGTCGGCGAGGAAGCTGGCCGTCAGAAACTGTATTTTCGTGGCAAGCCACTTCCAGGAAGTTCACTGCTAGATGGCGGGTTAACCCTTAACTCTTACTACGGCGATCACAATATTGCCCGTCAACTGCGTGGCTATGCGGGGTCAGATATTACTAATCCTCGATTGCCCGGTTGTTCGGCAATCAATGTGTTCAACGAGAACCAGCTCTATTCAATGCACGTCGGTGGTATCCAAGTTGCCATGGGCGATGGGTCGGTGCAATTCTTGTCCGAAAACATGTCGACGAACATTTTTGCTGCCTTGATCACCCGCAACGGCGGAGAAAGCGCACAAATCGAGCAGTAAGACCAAAGGCAAGTGTAGTTTCAATATCTCTATCCTGTTTGTGCAACTGCTTGTTGCATTGGAAAAATGATGCGACTTATCGTGGCTACTCTGGCTGTCTCAAGTGTCGTCGTCTGTGGATGCAACGGGGGCGGCGAAGCGCTTGTTCAAGTAACGGGTAGCGTAACTGTTGGCGGCAAACCCGCCGAAGGTGCATCGATACTGTTTCATCCTGAAGATCCAGGTGCAGTCACCGCTTCAGGCGTGGTGAACGCCGATGGCACATTCAATCTGGTTTCATCCATGAAAGAAGGAGTGGCTGCGGGAAGATATAAGGTCACCATAACATGGCCCGATCCCACGCAGCAGCCTACGAAAGAGCAGATCATGATGGGGACCGCAGAGCCCGGGCCCGATTTGCTCAAGGGCAAGTATGCAACTCGCGACAAAACCACGTTGATCGCCGAAGTCACATCATCGACTTCAACTTTGCCGCCATTTGAGTTGTAGGCGAGAAAGTGAAGAGCGTATTCCACTTCAGCAGGCAAGTCGGTCTTGCGGTTCGATCTCCAACAAACTGCCTTACCGCGTCGGCGGGCCTGCCGAGATATGCCATCCGATAAAACTCAATCGCGTTGCGCCTGTTGGTTTCCAGCTGGTTGGTTTTGAAATCGTGACTAGACATGGTTGTTCCAACGTGCATGAGAGTCGTATTGCGCCAGTGTATCGCCCGGCTGAATTCTATTTGTGAGGCATAGCAAAGGATAGGTCTCGCTTTCAGGCCCGGTAGAGAGCGCTCGGCTCTACTCCGAGCCAGCCAACGGGCTTTTTCTTGCACGCTGCTGCCGCAAGGCCTACCTCCCGAAACTCTTGAAGCTTGCGTTACACTGACATCATTGGAACGAAGCTCCAACAGCGAAGTGGATACAGACACTAGCTCCGTTGAGTAATGTGAGCTACCGGGGTTTAGTGTGCAGAGGCCTTCAATTGCAGATAGCCTGCATTTGCACAGAAAATCGAAACGATCCCTGCATGACCAGCGGCGGCTAGAGACATACCATCGTGGCTCCAGGCAACACTCTTGACGGCACTGTCAGACGGCTTAAACGAAAACGCTTGCTCACCACTGCTGGTTTCCCAAATCCGTATCACCCCATCGTCACTCGCGGTGGCTAGCCGGCCACCATCGTTGTGCCAGGCAAGAGCATGCACTCTACCTCGATGGTTTTGCAGCGAGATTAGCATGTTCCCAGACTTGGCGTCATGGATGGTAACAACGCCATCGTCACGAGCTACCGCCACTTTCTCGCCATGTGGACTCCAACTAACGCACTTTGATTGATTGCCAAATGTGTCGATTCGCCTCGCCTGGTTGGTATGGAAGTCGTTTACCCAAACTCCAGATATGGATGTGCTGGCGCAAATGCAGCTTGACACAGCCGTCTGAAGCCAATCAATACTGTAGATTGTTCCCCTCGAGCTCTCTTTTCTCTCAATGAGTTGACCAGTGGTTGTATCCCAAGAGTACAAAAAGCCATCGTGGGTCCCGGAGATCAAGAGTTTTTCGTCATTTGCCCAAGCAGCACAGTGGACCACATTTGGAATATTGTCAACTAGTTTCCCTGAATGATGATCTAGCTCGAAAACCTTGGCCCTTGTGTCGATGTCCCAAATGCAAATTTTTTCATCCCAACCGCCGCATGCGACCTGACGACCGCTAGGATTCCATTCGACGAATTGCAACGGCCTGCTGTGGCCACCGTCGAGAGATGCAACGCGTTTACCAGTCCCGGCGTCAAATATCATCAAGCAGTGATGTTCTCCCGCGACTGCAATCAGTGAGTCATCGGGACTCCAACTGATATCCTCTACGACGTGAATTGGTTCAGTATTGATCGTGTGGTCATCTGCTGCGTCTGCAGCCTGCCAGATCCGAATACTGCGATCGTGTGAGCCAGTCAGTAGCCATTTCCCGTCCCGACTCCAGTCAACGCTCCAGATCGACGCGGAATGTCCATCGATCTCACGAATGTTGGTCGAAGTTTCGGGATTCCAAATGCGAATCGTGCGATCGTCGCCGACAATTGCAAGACGACTAGAATCAGGCCGCCAATCCAGATCGTGCGGCTCTTGGGCCAGTTTGAACTGCGAAACTAGCGAATCGCTTGATACGCGACGAACACGCAGGAAGCCATCGGATTCAATCGTCGCAACTTGCGATTGGTCACGATTCCACTTGGCGACGTTGATGACCGATGTGTAGCCTGGCACTTCGCGAACAATTTGTTTCGTTTCTAGATCCCAAATGCTTGCTTTCTTATCCCAGGTGCCAACGAGGAGTTGGTTCCCATCACTGGACCAGTCGAGAGACTGAGCACCGTTACCTATGTCAAATTCCTCATAGAGCTGACCTGTATCGATATTCCAGATGCGGACGATACCATCATTGCCTGACGAAGCCAACAAGCTCCGCTGCGGGTGCCATTCCACACAAATGACGTGTTGTTCATGTGAGAACTCCCAAATTTGAGACGCATTTTGAATATCAAACACTTTCACCCGAAGATCAATTCCACCCGATGCGACTTTGGTGCCATCAGCACTCCAAGACACCGATCGAACTTCCCGTGCGTGCTTGCCCAGCAGTAGGCCCTGTGACCGCTCAACTGCCTCAGGCGGGTCCGCAAGATTCGTTTTATTGGATAATTCGATTGGCACGATGCGAACTTCACCGCTAGCGCTGCCCAGGGCAATCGACCTTGTGTCTGGGCTAAAGCGAGCGCAATAGAGAGCGTGCGGCGTGCGCAGCTCAAAGACATGTCGGTCGGTTCTTGAATTGAGGTAGTACCATTCCCAATCCCGAAGTTCTTGAGCAAGAGTGTCTTCAGATTTCCAACGGCCAAGAATCTCTAAGACCTGCGCCAGTCCACCTGATTCGGTAAGAAGTCGTCCCGCTAGGCCCATCTCAATAAAGTACTGTTTTCTTAGGGTTGTTTGCCTTAGTTCCCGAGCAGCATCGCGTTCGCGGAGATAGTTGAACGAGGCAATGCTCTGGTCATGTCGAGCTTGCTCGGCTTCCAGATAAAGTCCCCAGCCAGCGACTGATGAAATGAAGACCAAGGTCAAGAAGGCAAGTGCGACGAGGGTTGCCCAGCGATGTTTTTGCACCGACTTGCGCAACAAATAGAAAACACTGTCTCTTTTGGCTTCGATCACTTCGCCACAAAGGAATCGATTAATGTCCTCTCCCAGGGCACCCGCTGTTTGATACCTCCGGTCTGGATCCTTGCTGAGGGCCTTAAGAACGACCGTGCGCAAATCAGCGTCAATTCCGCGAATCGGCATCGGATCCGCCTGCTGAATGGTTGCCAGATTGTGTGCTAGAGATTTGTCGAGAATGTATGGCAGGCGACCGGCCAATAGTTGATAGAGAATTACGCCTAACGAGTACACGTCAGTACGCGTATCCACCTCGTGGGGAATTCCGCTTGCTTGTTCGGGGCTCATGTAATTGAGAGTCCCCATGACTTGACCGGTGATTGAGACGGCTTGCGTTTCGCTATTGTTACTGCTCCCCAGTTTCGCTAGCCCAAAATCAACAATGTGTGTTTGTCTGTCGCTATCGACTAATATGTTGGCTGGTTTCAGATCGCGATGAATAACTCCATGCAGATGCGCGTAATTGACTGCATCGCAGATAGGCTTGAACAGTTGCAATATTTGGATAGGGGTTAACGACTGCGTGGTGACGAAGTGATCAAGTTGCATGCCATCGATGTAGTCCATGACGTAGAAATACTGGCCGCTGGTCAATCCACTGTCAAAGATGCGCACGATGCCAGCATGGCGCAACGAACTGGCGAGTTCCACTTCGCGTTCGAATCGCTTCTTGACTTCCCTACCGGCAAATGGACCTGCATGTAGAAACTTCAGTGCTACCTGACGTTTTGTGCTCGACTGCAGTGCTTTGTAGACAACGCCCTGTCCACCACGATGGATTTCTTCGAGTAGTTCGTATCCATCGATGGCTCCCTGATGCGGCGATTCGTGAGAGCTACTCGGAAGAAAGCTGGTATCTCCGTTCACAAACGGAGCAATCTCCAATTCCGCTGCTGCCTCATCAAATGCTGCCAACAACCCCTGCACCTGAAGCAGAACTTCTTCATTGGGAGAGTTCTGGTGAACGAAATCAATTCGTTCCTCTGTGGGAAGATCGAGCGCTTGTTCAAACAGTAGTTGAACTAATTGAAAATTGCTATTTGCTTCAAGACTCATCTGCTAGCGACCGTCTACTGCAAGGTTAGGAAGCAGACTTGCTCATTTCGGTGTAAAGCCACGTTCGTGAGAATTGCCATTCGCGTTTCACGGTTGCGGGAGATATGTCAAGCGCCTTGGCAGTTTCTTCAACGCTAAGTCCAGCAAAATACCGAAGCATGACGATCTTACCCTTTCGCTCATCCATTAGTTCCAGCCGCTGCAGCGCTTCGTCCAAAGCAAGGATGCGTTCGGGACGTGTTTCCGCAGTGACCAGTACATCTTCCAGCGGTACTTGCTGCTTACCTCCGCCATGCTTAGTCGTCTGCTTCCGCTTCGCGCGGTTGATCAAGATCTGACGCATAGAGCGAGCGGCTGCCGCGAAGAAGTGTCCGCGGTTTTGCCAACGAATGTCTTCGTCGCCAACAAGCCGTATGTAGACCTCATGCACAAGGGCTGTTGGCTGCAAAGTTTGGCCAGGCGTTTCATGGGCCAGTTGAATAGACGCAATCTTGCGCAGCTCTTCGTAGACGATTGGCAGCAGCTTTTCGGTCGCAAGCGTGTCGTCGTCGCCCTGGAGAATCTTGGTTACCGAGTGCTGCCCCATTGCCTGAACACGCTCAACTGAGAGACTAGGCGACGATCGTTGAAGTTTCGCGCATCGAAAAAAAGTTTCGGAGCGTGAGCCTTGGGAGCGGTTTTTCTTGCATGGATAGTTGAGTATCCCGAATACAACCCTAATGCAGGTCAAACCGATGTCCGCAACTAAGATACTAACCCGTTTACTTGGCCGAAGGAAGGCCCGCAAGAGCCGCGCAACGCTGAGACGTAGGCGACTGCTGCTGGAATCGCTCCAGAAACGCGAGATGCTGGCTGCGGATGTATCCACCGGTAATGAAATTAACAGTTTTCCGCTGGAAACGGTCACGGATCTCAGCTTCGACGAGGCAGCGTCCGTGCGAGTGTTGGATATCGACCGCAATGGACACCCAGACATTGTTAGCGACAAAGGCATCTACCTGAATAATGGTAACGCCAGCAGTTGGACGACCGTCGAATTTGACGGTGAAGTCGAAGATATCGCGGACATGGACCAGGACGGTGATCTGGACATTGTCGGCGCTGGGGCGTGGTATGAGAACGCTTCGGGCGATGCTCAGAATTGGATTCGCCACGGCGTCGGAATTCGCAGGGACTACGGGCCCAGAGTGGTCTGGGACCCTTACTGGGACAGATTTCGCTATCCCAACGCCAGTGAGCGACCCACTATCACCGGAACCATCGCGACCGACATGGATGGCGATGGCGATCGCGACCTGGTAATGAGCATCGCCGATACATACGCCTCCGAATTAGTCAATCCATATTACGACATGGTCTGGTACGAAAACAAATTGAACGCGGGTCAGGAGTGGGAATTCCACTCGCTGATGCCGGTGTCCGGTACGCGCGTAACGCAGATTGCCCGAGCCGATTTGGATGGCAACAATCACGAGGACATCATCGTCGGCTTCGAGAATGGCAACGTTTTCTATCTCGACAATTCCGGCACCACGTTGACGGTTCGCGAAGTGCGAAACAAAGACACCGATCCGGATCAGACGAACGGTCGAGTCAATGGAATTGATACCGCAGACGTCGATGGCGATGGGAGCTTAGATATCCTGGTATCGCAAGGACTGTATTACTATCGTGGAAACTACACCGTCTACACGGCCCGCAACGACCCGGCGAAGTCTTTTGAAAAGACCGTCGTGGATGAGGTTCGCACGTCGAGCCACATCCGCGGAGTGGACATCAATCTTGATGGCAAGGCGGAGTTACTCGGCGGTGATGGCAACCATCTGTATTGGTACGACGAAAATGGCTCGTCCTTCGATTCCTTTCAAGTCAAAGGCGACGCCAGCATACGCTATCAGCGCGACGCTGGCGGGGCAGACTTCGACGGCGATGGCGATATCGACCTGGTTTCTGTTGGCCGAAAGACACGCATTTGGTGGAATCGTGGCGGTGACTTGAGCCTGACCAGCACCGACGTTTCGCCCGACGTGATCGGTAGCGGCCAGTCACACGAAATGCTGCAGGTCGTTGCCAGGCATCTCGGAGAAAGTGGCAATCCCGATTTGGAAGTCGCCAGCCTGGTCTTCATGTTCGACGATGGTACCGGCAACATCGGTGACAATCGGATGAGCACCACAGAAGCTCAAGGCATCATCAACGAGTTGCAAGTCTACCTGGACGATGGTGACGGCACCTACAGCGGTGCTGACCAGTTGCTGACATCGCTGGCCAATGTGACTCTGAATAATGGGGTGCTAACTCTCGTACTCCCCGATGGAAACGCCGGCACACAGCTCACGGCCGGGGAAGAAAAGACCTACTGGGTTGTCTTGAACACGAAGTCCTTAGCGCACGAGCATGGCGATCTGCGGATGACGTTGCTGACCGATCAAGGTGACTTGGCGGGTGTTGCCAGTGCTGCTGAAGTTCGATCGAACGACACGCCGGTTGAGTTAGCCTACACTGCGCTGGTCAGCGCAGGAATTCGCAGCGCCGGTGCTGACTTGGCCATCACTCTTGACACCAGCGTGACGAATTCTTCGGGCGCGTTGTACAACGGCGGCCGAGATGACTTGCTGGAAATCTCCGCTTACTATTCCGGTGCCTACGATGTGGAACTGGCCAGTATTGCTCTGATGCTTGACCAGGGCATTGGAGGTATCGGCGAAGCTCCACTCTCCAGTTCCCAGGCCAATGCTCTTATCGATCGCGTCCGTATCTATCGCGATTTAGGGCAAGGTATCGGATTCGTCGATGACCCCAGCGTGGCGGAATTGGTCACGACAGTGGACACACTTAGTTTGACCGGTGGTGTTCTGGTCGTAAATTTGCCCGACGGCGATCCGAGCGTGACGTTCTCTGACCAAGAAACGCAAACATACTGGGTCGTCGTGGACATGGCCAGTAACGCCGCGAGCGCGAGACCACGTACTTTCCGGATGACACACCTGACCGACGAGTCGAATGACGTCCGCAGCATCGCCGAATTGGCGAGCAACGATAGTCCTCGAAAGGTAACCGATGCGGACGACATCAGCGTCACCGTCACAGCCGGGAAAGGGGTCGATCTCGACGTAACCCGTAGCTTCGCTCCCGCCATCGAAGGCCAGAGCTACACCTACACCGTAACCGTCCAGAACAACGGACCACTGGATGTCACCAAGGCTGTTGTGCGTGACTTTGTCCCGGACGTGCTCATTGCCCCTGTCCTTACCGACATCCAGGTTTTTGGTGGCGCTGCTGGCTTTCAGTCGCCGGGATTGAGCTTGGTGACGGGCATCCAATGGTCGGACATCGTTGATATCCCCGTTGGCGGATCGATCGAATACACCGTTTCGGGAACCATCGTCGCGATCGACGCTGGAAATCAGTCCGCTTACAACTATACGTTTCACCGAACCGAAACCGCGCTGAATTTCCCGTACCTCGATGTTGATAATTCCAACGATGCGTATTCCGACGTCATTAACGTGCAACTGGATTCGCGAGGTTCACTCCGATTTCAGGATAGCAACGTCCAGCTTTCCGAAGGCGACTCGAATCAGGGGGACATGGCCCTGGGAGATGTCGACGGCGATGGTGACCTCGATTTGCTGATTGCTCGCGGTAGCAACTCGTATGGAGCGAGCTCGCAATTGTTGATAAACGACGGTCTGGGAAATTACTCCGATAGTGGTCTGGATTTCGGAGTTGACGGAACGTCCTCAGTCGCGATGGCGGATTTGGATGGCGATGGCGACTTGGACCTTTACATTGCCAATGTGGCGTCAACGCCGTTTCTGCCAGTCCCACTATCTGCTCGCGATCGAGTGTTCTTTAACGACGGGAACGGCAACTTCACCGCCAGCGGTCAGGAGCTGGACAAAGTATCCTCGTATGCCGCCTTGGCAGGTGACCTGGACAACGATGGCGACATCGACATCGTTACAGGATCTCAAGTGCAGCTCAATGATGGAACCGGTCAGTTCACTTCCATCGCTTTCGCCTACGATACGATCGAAGTCAGTGCAACTGCGGAACTGGCGGACTTGGATGGGGATGGCGACCTGGATGTTGTAGACACTGGCAGCGGTTACGGTGACCTGCAGATCTATTGGAATGATGGCAACGGCGTCTTCACAAGCAGCAACCAGAATCTTCCGGACGAAGTCTATGACGTGTCGGTCGGCGACCTCGATGGCGATGGAGACGTGGATCTCTTCGTAAATCGAATTGGCAAGCAATATGGGTCGCATCCATCGCCGTCGATGATTCTGGTCAATGACGGCAAGGGAAATTTTGAAGGCGATACAATCGAAGTTGGCGGTGATGGAGTCGAACACATCAGCGGTGAAATCGCCGACTTCGACGGTGACGGTGACCTTGACC
>JAGQPR010000229.1 GCA_020426625.1 Planctomycetales bacterium | reverse complement strand
TCCTGATCGATCGCCAGGAACGCGGCCCATAATGGGTTTGCCGCTAACATTCGTCAGCCCCATAACAGAGCTGGCAGTCGTTTCATCGCCACGGAAATCGTAGAGCGCCAGCAGTTCTCGCAGTGCCAATGCGCCTTCGTCAGAATCGACCAGCGACAAATGGTTCAAGGATAAATGCGATACGACTCGCCACCGCAGTGACTGCCCCAAAGGAGGCCGCAGCGGTGGAGTCGGCTTGGTCAGCGCCACAATGCGTTCGATGGCTCCGCCACCCTCGAGATGAAATCGTAACTGTCCGGTAGCGAACGGCAATCGCGCCGGCAGATTGCGATTGGTACAAGTTGTTTCTACGTCAATCGTCCAATTGGCTGCCTCCAACGGATCGAAATCAAGATCGACAAAGGAAATTTCCATCTCGGTTCCACGCGCCAATTCGCTATTTGTTTCCAAATCCCTGCGGCTGGCATGCCAATATGCGTGTTCCCGTCGTTGCGCCTGGTGTCGGAATGAATAGAACGGTTCAAATTCGCGAGATTCACCACTGCTGGAAAGCCCCGTCACTTCATCGATCGAATAGATTTCGTGAGCCAGCGGCCGCCGGGCATCCGGCACAATCGTGTAGCTGGAGTCAAAGTGTGACAAACGGATGGGCTCTGCGCGCTTCTCAAATAGATTGACGATCGGCGTGCATCCCAATCTCACGGAGTCGGTTTGAATATGCGGCTCGAGATCTTGCCATCGTTTATTCAGATAGAAAAACAACTCCAGTTGTGATGACTCATTCTTGGCCAACGCACCCTTGATGTCGACATCGAAGAACAGGAATTTGTCAGGGAACGCAAAGTACTCGGATAGCAAACGGTAGCCAGGAAAAGACTGTGGAGGGTATTCGACTAGTCCTTGGTCCAATTCAAAGCCAACCTGCTGAACGGCACCTGCAGCCAGGGAGACCGCTTTCGGATCCTTGGGCGAACTAGCAGCGGACACACCAAGTACGCTGCTGAAAATCATCTCGTAAAAGTGATAGGAAAATGGCGAATTGAGATTGATGAAGAACCGTATTTTGGACGTATTGAACTTAGCAAAGGACACATTTGAGTTGAAAGTCGCAAGTGTGATCTTCAGCAAACCCAGCGCTTGTTTCTGATGAACGCTACTGGGTGCCTCGATTGGAACTCCTCGTAGCGTCACGTCTTGAACAGTGAACGGCCAGCATGTAACCGGGTAACAAGTTCTAAACCGACAAGGCTCGCCATTGACTGGATCGGACTCGACGGCTGACAGCCTGTCGACTTGGTAGCCATCAAACTGTTCGGCCTGGGATTTATCCAGTGCCAATTGGGCAATGCAAACCGAAGGTATCGGGCGTTGGTAGTGCGGTAAGATGATGTCGAGCAGGCTGCCAGCGATCTCAGGAAACTCGTCCTCGATTTTCAAACGAGTTCGGGCGTTGAGATAGGCGAATGCCTCGACCAACCGTCCCACGTAGGGATCGTTATCTCCTTCGGACCCGAAGCGCAAGTGCGCCGCCACCTCCGGGTGCGTCTGAGCAAACTGATCTCCCTGCCGCCGCAGGTACTGCAGTTCGCTGTTGTAGTATCTCAGCAGTTCGTCACTCATCGACGTGAACTAATCTTTATGCGGTGTGATGTCGGATCTACTTGGGAATCAAATTGCACTTCGGCCGGTTCCGGTGAAGCTCTCAAGAGGGCATCGATTTTGAATCGCAGAGTTCGGTCTAAACCGTCCTCGTTATCCACGATATGGACCTTGACCTTAATGAATCTCCGCTCATGCAATTGGATGGCTTCGCGAACCATTTCCTTGAATATTTCTCTCTCAGCGGGGGAGGACATGTTTACGCCAGCGAAGTCAGGGATGCCGTAATTGACCAACGAACATTCCAGTTCATTCAGGTTGGGTGGCCAGGAAGTGACGCGCCAGCGAGTATTCAACAGCTTTTCCAGGTCCCGATGCACCGATGCAATAAGCTGCTCTAGCGTCTGCCTGCCAGCAAACTTGCCGTGATTTTCACTGCCGGACAGTCGGTCCAACAGTGACGCGCGCAATGGTTCGTCATCTAAGGGGCGAGCCATGAATTGATCCCTCGACGATACGTGGCCACTAAGCTGCAATCAACTAACTAAGACTCGGAGCTTGCTCAATACTCATCGACTCAATCTCCATGATGCTACACTCTTCACCGTCGGCGAGAAATAGTCGCAATCCCACTCCTTGCACGGGCTCACCCTCTTCACCAATCCAATCGGTCGCTCGCCCAAGTCGCTCGGGGGAATCCTTGGTTGAGTCGGTATTGACATACAGGGCAGGCACGTAGACGACACCGTCAGGTCCATCTTCGACCGTCAAATGACACTGTCGCCAAAGCAGGTCCCGCGGACGAGTGACGGGTTCAAACTCTAATGACTGGATACTACTGATCGGAATCCAGTAATACTTGCCAGTACTTGTCAGAACTTCCAGGATATGTGCGCAGAAATCATCTGCATCGCGAATGTCTTCAATTGCTTTTCCATTCAATAGTCCGGCGCGAGGGCTACGCTGCTCTTCCAGTTTCTCCAGAATCTCTAGAGCTTCAGCTGGATTGCCATTCCTGACCGACACCAAAGCTGACAGGGTCTCTTTGCACAACTCGTCGGGTTCGCCGATAAACTCGGGCACGCGACCATCGTTCCAACACTCTCGACGAGCGGTCTCGGCACGCAACAATTGTCTAATCAACGACGTCGACATTGCCAATTCCGGCTGCTGGACCAGAATCGTCTCGGCCTGCTTGTCGGCCCGGGCCAAGTCCCCGGCAACACAAAACAGTTCGACCAGAATTTCGCGTGCTTTGGCTTGTGTAGGATTATCTCGCACCAACTGAATAGCAGACTCGATGGCTTCATCCAATTTGCCTTGGTTAAGGAGCTGCAAAGCTTGCATGGTAATCCCTTGGTAAAGTTGTTCGGTGTTAGCTGTCGCGTTTGCTAAAGGTAGTTTGCAAGCGGATCGAAGCTGACAAATCGTCCAGTTGGTAGTGAGGCAAAAGTGAGAATGTACACATGAAGGTTCCAGGCTTGCCAGGATCACGAACGACACTCACTTCAGCTTGCCGCAAGGGGCGTCTTGCTTTGACCTCCGGTCGGGCACTGTCGTCCGGCGTGACATAATCCTTGATCCAGGCGTCCAGCCGAGTTCTCATTTCTTCCGGCTCGGTAGCAGAACCAATGATGTCGCGGGCAATAACCTTCAAGTAATGCGAGAATCGGGAAACACAAAGCATGTACTGTAACATACTTGAAATATTGGCGTTGGCCGTAGCCACCGCGCTGTCATAAGTGGCCGGAGTTTGGATCGACTGGCTGCTATAGAACGCCGCGTATTCCGTATCATGACATTGGCACAGCGGCAAGAAGCCAAGCTTGGCCAGCTCTGCTTCCTGTTGATCGGTAACCAGCAAATCGGTCGAAGAACGCAGGGCAACTCCTTCGCGATCGGTGCCAAACGGAACCGTGGGCAGTCCCGTGACCAGTCCGCCGCCCTCGCGATTGCGTTCGGTACCACGAATGTCTGCCAACCATCCGGTCTGAGCAAACGCGCGGATGAGCACCGTGGCCCACGCGAAAGCCGCATTGCCCCACAAATAGTTGTCCACATGCTCTGCCACTACATTCTCGGTAAAACAAAAACCTTCCGTATCCTCTAATTTATACGGTTCGCGCATCAAAATTCGCGGCAAGGCAATGCCCACGAAGCGGGCTTCATCTTCTTTGCGCAGCGAACGCCACTTGAGAAACTCAGCCAACTGGAATCCGCGGCTCAAATCCTTGGTAGCTTGCAGATCCAAGAAGCTATCGACCCCAAACATCGACGGGGCAGCACCGCACACAAACGGGCAGAATGCCGCTGCAGCCACCCCAGCCAAATGCCGGAGAACCGCAACGTCGTCTTGGGGGTGGGCGGCAGTGGGCCGAGGATGGATTTCATAGTTACCAATCATGACGCTGAACGGAATGCCGCCCGGCGTGCCAAATTCATCTTCGTAGATTTTCTTAAACAGCTGACTTCCGTCAAACTCGTTAGCGCGTTCAAAGTCTCGGTGTATTTCCCGCCAACTTACATTCAACATGCGGACGCGAATCTGTCCGGTGCGCTCCTGATGGGCCGCTTCCACGGTCATCGCCAAACCACGCCAAGCAGATTCCAACTCTTGAAATCTTGGGTGATGCAAAACCGCGTTCAATTGATCGGAAAGCAGCTGGTCGATTTCGGCTGTGTCATGGGTCAAACGCCGAGAGACTGCGCGCTTCCAGTTCGCAAAACCCAATTGGGCCACGCGTTCCTCGAGATTGCCGAACCATAGCCGCAGAACCTCCTCATCGGACAGCGAACCATCAACAATGCCCGCCATCCGCGCATCGGTTCTGGTCGTGGAACTATCCACGGCCTGCTCGATGACCTGGTCAAGAAATCCAACCTCAGGCTCTCGCGCGCTTTCCTCGTCCTGGGCGCCCTGCTCGTAGGTAGAGTACGAAAACGGCTCGGGCTTTGCAGTCACAGGATTGGTCGTCCGGTTGGAATATGAGCCCTACAAACGAGTCAACAATACATGGGCCAATGAAAGGAACGTATGTGACCAACTCATGGGCGTTCTAGGGAAATGGGCCAGCCCTTCTTCAGGGACTGGCCCAATCGCTCCAATAAACTCAACAACAAAACAAAATAACACGACTGCACCGGCAAATCGAACCGTACAGAGTGTCGTTGACGCGGCATCATCTACCGGATTGTCGAAACTGCAATTGAGCAGGTGCAGACAACCACGGAGCTTAAACCACTTAGTTGAACTTGCAATCCACTAAGCTTGTTGAGGCAACCGAGCAACCATGCGCACGGATGCATTCAATTCCTCCATTTGCAACCAGGGACGCAAATGCGCGACGGCGTTATAGGATCCTGGCGCGCCGGGGATTGGCTTCACCTCGATCCTTGCCTCGCGCAATGGATAACGCGCCTTGGCGGACTCACTTGGCTTCTCGTCCGCAGAAACGTATTGCTTAATCCAGCGTTCCAACCAAGCTTCGACGTCCTCCGCTTCTTTGAACGAACCGATGCCATCGCGAGCCATGACTTTCAAGTAGTGCGCGATGCGTGAGCTGGCCATGATATAGGGTAGGCGAGCGGAAATGGCTGCGTTTTCTGTCGCCGCATCCAAATCGTACACCTTCGGTTTTTGGGCCGTTTGGCCTCCAAAGAACACTGAGTAGTCTGTGTTCTTATAGTGGGAAAGAGGGAAGAAACCCAGGTCGCTCAGCTCTTTTTCGCGACGATCTGTGATGGCAACTTCGGTCGGACACTTGATGTCCGTATCGCCATCAGGGCTCTTCACAATGTGCGTCGGCAAACCTTCGACTCGACCGCCGCTGTTCGCCCCTCGAATCGCAGTGCACCAACTGGTTTCCGAGAAGGCTGCGGTCATCTTAGTCGCCAATACGTAGGAAGTGCTCATCCAACAATATTGGTCATGCGACACGGCGATCGGCTCGCCATCAGGACCGGTCTCGACTTCCTCGAAATCGAATTCGTCGATGGGCTTTGTTTGGCTACCGTAAGGCAAGCGGGCAAGCGTCCTGGGCATCGTCATCGCTACAAAACGTGAATCCTCGCTGTCGCGGAAGGCTTTCCATTTCACGTACTCCTTCGCATCAAACGAACTCTTCAAGTCGCGGATCGAGGGCAGTTGTTCCCAGTTCTCCAAGCCGAATAGCTTTGAAGAAGGCGACGTAATGAACGGCGCGAACGATGCTGCAGCAATCCCCGACATGCCTTCGAGCACGTCCATGTCGCCAGGCGTCTTGTGGTCAAACTCGTAGTCACCAACGAGCAAACCGTAAGGCTCGCCTCCAGGCATGCCGAACTCATTTTCGTAGATCGCTTTCCAGATACTACTTTGGTCAAATTCCGGTGCCTTCTCTAGCTCCTTGCCCAACTCCTTCTTGGAACAGTTGAGCATGCGGATCTTGAGCATTTCGCCCGTTTCCGATTCGTGGACCAAGTAGTGAAGTCCCCGCCAGGTTCCCTCGAGTTTTTGAAATTTCTCGTGATGCATCACGGCAGCAAGTTGCTTGGAAACTACCTGGTCAATTGCCGCAATGCCCTTGCGAATGGTACTGATCACGTTGCGATCGTATGTCACAGTGCCAGCATTGGCCTCTTTGACCAGCGACCGAATCAAGTCTTCCGCTTCCGACCGACTCGTTTGCTTGGTCGCTGAAATCGCCTGATCGAGCAGGCTTGCGGACTCCGTAGTTGTTTCGCTCGCTTGCGCTTCTTGTGATTGTTCTTCTGCCACGCCAATATTCCTGTCAAAATGAGTTCAAGGATCGATAAGCCGAGAAACGCGACGCTCTTTATTCAGATTCAGGATCGCCCAATTCTTCTGTAATCTTCTTGAGTGCCTCCTCGTCGGTGAGCACCTTATCGAGTAGCCCCTCCAAATCCTCGCTGCGATCTACTTTGGCAATCAAGTCTCGCAAACGGTCGCGCGTTGCCAACAACTTGTTCAGCGGCTCGATCTGTTTGGCGATGGCCGCAGGTTCGAAGTCATCCATAGACCCGAACTTGAGATTCACCTTCATCTCTTTGCCTTCTTCGTCGACCATCGTGTTGGCAACACTCATTTCCAAGCCAACGTTCAGGCTGTTCATCACCTGATTGAAATTGTCGCGGTCGATCTGCGTAAACTTACGCTTGGAAAGTGGATCCAACTTCTTCGTAGGATCACCAGAAAAATCGCCCATAACGCCAACTACGAAAGGCAATTCTTGTTTCTCAAGTGCTCCTTCGGTTTCCACATCGTATGTGATGTGAACTCGCGGCTTGCGAACGCGTTTTAATTTATCTTGAGAACTCTTGGCCATTATCCCACCACATTTATTCGAGTGCCAAAAACGAAACGAGACGCAATGTATCTACTTGCCGGGTATCTTGAAGACGATGTCCCCGGATTGATTTCGGTAAAATTCTAACGCTTTCGCAACTGCTGTTGCAACTAATCATACGCTTTATTTTCTCGCAACACTACGACCGCAAGAAGCGTCATACAGGTTGCGTCCAGTTGTGATGCTCTGGTCAGCCAGCCATTGCTGCGCATGCCTCATTCTGTGCCAGATCTGTGCCGAACATAATATATGGTCGGTAACGAGCCCCTTCGATTTCCGTAGGACACACCCCTTTTCGGTCAAAGGGGCTACCACGTAGCGTATTTTAGTATTCCTGCTCTTCAGCTGGTAATCCGATTTGTCGACGCAAGGACCCCATGACTGAGCTGTCCTCGATCAACTCCGCGAGCAGCTTCTCGAGCGGCATGCGGCCCCAACGCACAGCTTGCCGCAAGGCAAAATGCACCGGAGTGTGGGGCTCGGTCTTTTCGAAAAACTGGGCGATGCGCTCGATCGACTGAAATGCTGACTCGCGGGTCATTTCCGACTTTGGCGACGAGAAACTCGCGTTGCCAGTAGCATCATCGCCAGCCTGCTCATCGTCAGTCGCAGCTGACTCACCTGTAGAGAACTCGGTAATTATGCGGCGAATCGACTCCAATTCCTCTCGAAACGAGGAGATTGCTGGTGCAGTAGGTTCTCCGTATTCGTCGTCGCGACAATTGTCGCGGAAGAACTCGTTGAGATATTTAAGGAGACTTATGCACTGATCAATCAAATCCAAAGACTCAGATAGAAACTCAGGGGGTGTCAATTCGAGTATGGCGTGAAAGTCCCCCATTTCGACTTGCCCCTGCTCCAGCCGCTGTTCGCGTTCCTCCGCAGTCAACGATGGCAGCTCCTTGGCTCGCACATAATCCAGCACGGAATAGCGGCGTTCTGACCTTTCGTTCTGCTTCTGCCCGTAAACGATAATGGTGTCGTACAGCGCGCCATAGGTAGCTTCATTGACCAGTGCTGCAAACGCGCTGACCGTCACACCATGCCCGTCTTCGTCGTTGGCAACTGGGTGCAATGTCTGCCAGTAGTTGTCACACAGTCCTTTGCACAATTCCAGTCCATCACGCAAGCCGCGAATCTGGTGTTCGCGCAATAAGGCCTCGGTTAACCATGAGGCGATGCGGAAATCTTTGGATTGGTTCTGCAGTGTTTCTTGCGATAGATCAATAACTGTCGACCAATCGGGATGGGGGATCGTCCGCCAAGGCTCTCCTTGACTATCGATGCCTCCGTTGCGCTCTTTTTCCAATTCCTCCCTGACCAACTTACGAGCTTCATCCCAAGCATCCTTGATTTTCAGCAAGGGGCCTTCCATATCGCCCAGCGAAAGTTCTTGACCAGTCGGTGCTTCCTCACTGATTGGCGCCAGCAAACGTTCAAGATCGATCGTTGTCTCCGACATGATACCTTTAACCTGTTATAGGGTAGGATTTCTAGTTTTTTCAATCGCTGGGAAAGGAATATGGTCGCCCAAGTTTTCTCATACTTGAAAAATCGTGGCTAACGCCCGAGCTGTCGTTACTCGGAAAAATTTGGACATTGCTCGCTAAACGCAACTATGGTTTCATCGTAACTCACCCTCTCACCGAAAATTTCGTCGTTTTCGACGTCGCTTTCGGAAGGGAGGGTCGGAGCCCCAGCGACAGGGAGGGAGGTTCCCCTCTCCGCTCGCCGACTCGCTTCGCGTGCCCGCTCGCGACTCTCCCGAGGGCCCGAGGGAGAGTAAGTTGAATTGGTGGCGATCAGCGAGAAGTGTTAAAATTTCTGCGCGGAAGCTTACTTTGCCATAACTCGGCAGGTATCGAGGCTCGGGCTGCAACAGGATAACCCAAACAGCCGCCCATTCGTTTCGCACCACATGTGCCTCGGCCTCAATTGCCTGTGAGATTCAGAAAATCGTAGGTCGTCGATAACATTTGAACCTGAAAGCTCAGCAAATAATCGCTGCCTACCCCTCCTCAGCTGAATGCCAATCGTCAGGACCGGCACAAACCGAACCAACACAAAAGCGAACCTATGCTCGTCTTGCATGGCCTGCCACAAGCGCCAGGCAAGCCAAGGCCTGACAATCCGGACAAACCACAAATGTGGAATTGCTAGTCGTTGCCTTGAGCGGACAAGCCGCGGGCTAGTTTCTCCAAAATTCTCGTGTGCACGCGACTGGCCCAAGACTTGCTTTTTCCCAATTCTTCGGCAGCGTCGGTTAAAGTCTTGCCTTCAAAGTAGGTCAAGAGAATCAGCTGGCGTTCTCGATCGGGCAGCTCGTCCACCAACGCCCTCAGACAGGCGCAAGTTTCTGCATGTTCCATGGCCTCGTCGGCAGTATCGCCACTGTCGACGGCCATTTTCTCAATTCCGACACCATCGCTGCCACTATCGGTCAGCAGGTGAACGACTGCGATTCGTTCTGTGGTTCGCACCAATGACTCAGCGTCTTCAGCCATCGCTTGAGCGGCTGATTCCATGGGAGCACGCAACTGCTGCTCCAGGATCTCGGCACTCATCTGCTCGGCCCGAATTCGCTGCTGAATCGCCCGGCTGGACCAGGACATTTTACCAAGGCCATCGTAGATCGAGCCGCGAATCCGATGATAGGCAAAAGTCTGGAACGTAACGTTGCGATTGGGTTGAAACGAATATGCAGCTTGCATCAAGCCAAGTTGGCCATACGACACCAAATCGTCATAGTTTACGTGCCCCGGCAGACGGCTGAAAATCTGACTTGCAATCGAACGCACCATTCCCTGTGACTGATCGACCCAAGCTCTCATCTGTGGCGTTAAAACACGGTTATCCACTGAATCGAGCCTCCTGCCACAACCGCTCCAGCTTGACCGTTGCTTCGGGGGCTTCCACTAATGATCTCGCGATGCGGCCGATCAGCCTACGCGAGAATCGACGCGGTCCAAAGCGGCGTTTTACGATCGCTGCCACCACTTCTTCGACAGCTTCAATGTGCGAGGTATCTTCCCACTGGGAATTTCGAGCTACCTCAAAAATCAAATCCAACGATTCGCGACTGCCTTTGGCCACCGTTTCATGCAGTACCAACTCCAGCAATTCTGGATCACCATCCCCGCCGTCCGCTCCCTCATCCAATTCAGCTTCATCCGGTTCCCAATGTTCGTCTTCCTGCTTGGCCATCGAAGCGTCCCCTCTTACTGCAAAATCTTGGTAGCGATCGCCACTGAAAGCGGTGAGCAACTCTTGTATCTGACTTCAGGCCCTCCGGGCTAACGCAGAAATGTCCGCAAATGCTTGAAATCCAACCGTAAGCTGGCCACGCTGCCGATCCGAGTGGTGAGTTCGGTCGTACGTTTTTTTACCTTGAAATACATCCTCACACACGCTCTCTAATCGTGAGTCACCCGGCAACCCACAGAATTGCGCCGATCCTACACAACAATCTCTTTCAGGCGTCAGCTACACTCCTTTTTGCAGGTCCAGCTGATGACGACCTGTCGCTAGGAGAAACTGCCAACGTGTGCTTACCATGCCAGCCTCCCTGGCTTACCCTAGGATCTGCGCGGATTAATCCTGTCCGGGCGAGGATCTACTCTTGTATCGGTGGCAATCAGTTTACCAAACTGCCGATGCAGTTGTGCAAGTGGTGATCGGACGATCAAGATTCCATGGCTGAGCGAGGTAGGAGCCGAGATGAAATCAACCAGAACTTCCCAGGCTTCGCCAGCTGAGCTTGCCCGCCAACACTTGGATCAGGGACGCAAGCAAGAAGCTCTCGAATGGGCGACAACTGTGGCCGACGCTCCAGTTGATTCCGTCGAGGATCGCCAGAATTTGGCCACTGCAGCCCAAATCCTTGCTGCTGAGGGCCAAACCGAAAGAGCTTTGGAGCTTTACCAGAGAATTCACGGTCAGTATCCCGATGATGTTGTGGCCTCATTTGCCATCGCTTGTTGCCACGCGCGATTGGGAAATGCGGATCTAGCGATAGCGACCTTTCGAAAACATGTGCTGCGGCCAGCGGTCGGCGCTTGCGAAGGCTTCGCGCACGCCCTGGTTGATGGCGGAGGGATTGAGAATGCCGTCCAGTTCCTAAGGGAAATGGACGCAAACATCCGCAGCGAGGCCAGAATTTCTGTAATGCTGGCCAGCCTGCTGAGCAAACAGGGTGATGATGCAGGCGCGATCAGCTTGTTGGAGGAATGCTTAAAAAAAGATATAGGAGACAATCGACTGCGCTCACGAGCCTATTTCAACCTAGGTGTCGTCAGTGAAACCACCAATCCTCAGGGCGCCGAAGCCGCTTATCGCACGGCCATCGAAGCAGACAGCGATTACGAGAACAGCTGGATCAACTTGGCTGTTCTGCTTTGCCACACCAATCGAACCGAAGAAGCCGCCGAGTTGCTCGACGCGGCTCGCGACCGATTTCCGGACAATACTCAACTAATGTACTTGCGAGGCTTCACCCATCGATTAGCTGGCGATTCTGCAGCTGCAATTGAGCAATTTCGGTTGTTGACAAGCCTCACGGTCGACCATTTGCAAGGCTGGGAAATGTTGGGGCGCTGCCTGACCGATTCAGGACAAGAGGACGAAGCGATCGCACACTACCAAAAGTGGCTGGAAATTCACCCCGGTCATCCCGTCGCAACACACCTTCTATCTGCCCTTGAGTCCAACCAAGTAGCATCACGCGCTGCACCGGAGTACGTCGCAACCACATTTGATGCGTTTGCGTCGACCTTCGAAGACATGCTTGTAAAACTTGAATATCGTGGACCCGAGTATTTCAACTCGCTGCTAAGGGAGCACTTAGGAGATCCTGAGCAATACCAAGGCAACATTCTAGACGCTGGTTGCGGAACTGGGCTGATGGGAAAGATACTTCGACCATTTGCGAATCGATTAACGGGTGTCGATCTCTCCAGCGCCATGCTCGCGCAAGCAGCCAAGTTGAAACTGTATGACGAATTGCTGCAAGCAGATTTAGTCGACTACTTAGCCGAGCATGCAGGCACATTTGATGTTGTGCTGGCGGCTGATACGCTTAACTATTTTGGCGATCTGACCTCAGTGCTGCGATTGTGCTTCGAATCTTTGCAAGACGGCGGTTGGCTATTCTTTTCCATTGAGCAAGGTCCGTTGTCGGATGATTGCTTCACTCTGATGCCGCATGGGCGTTACGTTCATTCGCCTCACTATCTGGTATACCACCTCGGTGAACTGGGCGTCCCAGGTGGAACTATGCGCAAAGTCGTCTTGCGGAAAGAGAATCAACAAGATGTTAATGCACTCCTTATTGCTGCCCAGAAAACGTCGCCGTAACGATCTACAGGGAACCTTCTTGACTGGCAGTGTTCGGGTCAGCCCGCGTTCGGGTCAGCCCGCGTTCGGGTCAGCACGCGTTCGGCCGCAGCCATCAGTCGTTTCAGCTACGCTTCCAAGGAGATCTTCCGCGGCCACTGCTCGTACGCTTCCCAATAGGTTCTCTTGAGAGCAATTTCATCATCGTCAGCTGTGGG
>JAGQPR010000228.1 GCA_020426625.1 Planctomycetales bacterium | reverse complement strand
ACAAAAGTAGCGTTTGGCTTGGTTTTCAGTAAAACCGTGTTCCTGCTGAAGCGACTCGATCA
Source organism: Planctomycetales bacterium (assembly GCA_020426625.1). Taxonomy (GTDB): domain Bacteria; phylum Planctomycetota; class Planctomycetia; order Pirellulales; family Pirellulaceae; genus Aureliella. The sequence continues at coordinate 12,449 of JAGQPR010000228.1, read as the reverse complement.
AGGCTAATGCTCGCTCGATTTCCATCGCCTGAGCGGGACGTTGAGTAACTCGTTCGAGCGCCAATTGTACTTGAGCCGCTAGCGAATCAGCAGCATGAGCCTCAAGGAACTTGCACAACAGGCTCGCTTGCGTGCCTACAAACTCACTATTGAGCATCCCCAAGGCTTGTGTCGGCTGAGTTGTGACGAATCGTACCGGACAGGATAAGTCCATGTCCGCCATATCGAAGGCCTCTAGCAGCGGGTCGGCTAGTGATCTCTTGGCATGAATGTAAATGCTGCGGCGGTTTTCGTCTTCAGGGGAAGATTTGCCCCAGCCTGAACCTGGCCGCGACTGCCCTGCTTTGACAGCATCGGGAATATCTGTGTAGATGCTGGGCCCGAACATCTTGTCCTTATTTAGTTGCCCAGACACCCACAGAATAGAATCCCGCAGTTCTTCAGCGGTCAACCTGCGCATATCGAATCGCCAAAACAAATCGTTGTTGGGATCGCTCTTCAAGCCAGCTGGGTTGCCACGTGACGATTGCTGGTAAGTCGCCGACATCATCATCAACTTGTGCATGCGTTTGATCGACCAGTCTTGTTCGACGAATCGTGCAGCTAGCCAATCCAGCAGCATTGGATGTGTCGGAGGCGTTCCTTGAAATCCAAAGTCACTGCTGGAGCGAACAATCCCACGTCCAAAATGATATTGCCACAGACGATTGACCATGACGCGGGCAGTCATTGGATTCGAGGGGCTGCAGATCCACTTGGCCAGTTCTTTGCGGCGGCCTGAAGTCTTCGCATCCGCCGCCATTCGCTCGGGTACAACGGCATTCGGTGGAGAAAGTATTTGAGGAAAGCCTGGCTCCACGACCTCTCCCAAAGCTTGCGGGCTGCCTCGTATCAAGACATGCGTCGGTTGCAACCGGCTCACGTCCTCCTTGACGACCAACGCCTTAGCCAAGGAGATAGGAGTCTTGTCGAGCAATTCCTGTCGGCGTTCAAGTTGCTTTTCGTAGCGTTCAACTTCTTGTTCGGTCAACAATGTACCAGCGCGCTTGCTGACGATCGCCAGCCGATTCATGTCGTGGACAAACTCCTGCCGCTCAACGTCGTCAAGATCCTCCTGGATTTTTTCATCTATCTTGGCAAGAAACGAATTAACGGAGCGGAGACTGGCTTTGTGTTCTTGAGTCTCTGCTTTAAACGCATCCGCATCCGCTGGAATATCGACGTGCACCAGTGAGGCATCCTCGACAGATTCGCTCGAACGAGCTCCGTACCGGCGAACGTTGCGAAAGAACGCCACCATGCTGTAGTAATCCTGCTGTGGAATCGGGTCGATCTTGTGGTCGTGGCAACGAGCACAATTGATCGTCAGACCCAGCAGCGTTTGGCCGGTCGTCGTGACAATGTCATCGATATCATCATAGAAAGCCAGTTCCGGGTCTGCTGGCTCGTCATCCCATCGACCCAGCCGATAGTAGCCTGTAGCGATCATCGTCTCGGGCGTGACACAATCGAGTTCGTCACCGGCCAGCTGCTCAGTCACAAATTGATCGTAAGGTTTGTCCTCATTAAAAGATTGAATAACGTAGTCGCGATAGCGCCAAACAAACGGCTTGGCACCGTCACGTTCATAGCTGTTCGTTTCTGCGTAGCGAACCAAATCCAGCCAATGCCTGCCCCACTTTTCACCATAGTGCGGGGAATCCAATAGTTCGTCGATTATTTGCTCATATGCCTCTAGCGAAGGGTTGGCGGCAAATCGCTCGACCAGCTCCTTCTCAGGAGGCAGACCCAACAGATCATAGTGAGCGCGACGAATCAACTCGCGTGGCTCCGCCGGTGACGATGGCTGCAGCTGGCGCTCTTCCAGTTTGTGTAGCACGAAGGCGTCGATTTCATTATTTAGCCATTCAGCGCGCGAAACTTCTGGCACCGGGGGCTTGCTCACCGGCCGGAAAGACCAAAAGAGTTTGTTCTGATCGTTCACCTGCGGCGGGCCCGCTTCGTGCTCGAATTCAATTTCCGCTCGCTGCGTGGACCAAGCCATCCCACCTTCAACCCACTTTGTCAGCAGCTGAATGTCCTTGTCCGACATTTGCCCCGTCGGTGGCATTTCAAAGCCCGAATAATTGATCGCCTCGATCAATATGCTGGACGACACGTCTGTCAGGTCAACCGCTGGTCCAGACTCACCACCTTCGAGAATTCGTTCACGTCGACTCAGATCCAGTCCCGCTTTAGGCTCGCTGCCAGAGTGGCACTTGAGACAATTATCAACCAAGACGGGAATAACTTCCTCTTCGAACATCTTAATGGAAGCGGCATCCCCGTCTGCGGATTTCCCGCCAACCTCTTGCGCAAAACCGACTCCTTTCAGTAGGACGATCGCTACCATGGCGATCGCCACGGTTGTCGAGCACATCGGAATTCTTCGAATCATAGTCTCTGTCACTTACGTCTTGGTCGAGTTCGTTGTTGAAAGCAGATAGGTTAGTCCGTCGCCGCAAACTTGTATTTGCCTCGGGGCAGTCGCGACGTGTACTGGAGCCTACCGGGACGGCCAGCGGCGAGATGCCCGCCCAGTCGCTGTGGCACCTTGATTACTGGTGCCTTTTTGCTGTGGTACCGACCGTCCTTTCCGAAAAGTTGCCTCAAAAAACAAGGCAACCCTCGGTGAGAGGGTAGCATGCCAAGGACTCTCGCCAGCGTTTTCGGTCTGGTATCGAAAATCGGAGGGAACGTCCATAAACTTGCGGTCAAGGCAAATCAGTTAACGTCCGTGTCACTCGAGACCTCGACCCTTGTTAATTATAGACGCTATTTGGTCCAGCGCCAGTCGTACCCTCCGCGACAAAACACTTCCACGTTTGAACGATCAATTCCTCCCACAGTAAACACTCAAGTTATTTTCCCTCAGTTCCTAAAGGACGATTCGAGCGCTGGAGTCAACTTTTGGGTTGCTGTTGCTAGCGAATTCAGGTTGACTTTGCCGTTTATTGGCCCTTCGCCAGCAAGAATGTGGACCAACGAGCCGGAATCCACGAATTCAGAGGGTGCCCTGACACGCCCCCCGCAGTTAGAATGGTAAGCCGCGGCATGCGACTTGCATTTCATCGAGAATCCGAATCTCGCCTGCCGTAACTTAGTTGTCCCACCGCAAAGCACGCTACAGTCCATGAGCGATTCCTTCGGCCAATCTTTGCCCTCTGATCAATACGATATTGAGTTCCAAGTTCCTCAAACACATCGTTTGCGCTTCACTCAAGATTGCTTCGGCGACGACTTTACAGTCCTGCGCGAGTTGTTCGAACCCAGTGCGGATGCAGCTCGTGTACAGGTCTGGGTAGACCAAGGATTGGTCGCCTGGGACGCCACGCTGTGCGAGCGGATCAATCGCCGATTCGACTCGGCTGTTGAATTAGAATTGGTTGGTCGCACCCAGACATTGCCGGGCGGTGAGACAATTAAGAACGATCCCGCGTTGATCGATCGACTGCTCGCATCATTTAACTCGCACGATCTCGATCGGAGAAGCTACGTCGTGGTTATCGGCGGTGGGGCGGTGCTCGATGCCGTCGGATACGCCGCAGCAATTGCCCATCGCGGAATTCGTTTAGTGCGAATTCCTACCACTACGCTCGCCCAAGCCGATTCGGGGGTTGGTGTCAAAAATGCGGTCAACTGGTTCGGGAAGAAAAACTGGAAGGGGACTTTTGCAACTCCATGGGCTGTTGTCAACGATGAACGCTTGTTGCAAGGTCTCAGTGATCGCGATTACCGTTGTGGTTTCTCGGAAGCAGTTAAGGTAGCATTGCTAAAAGACGCTGATTTCTTCCATTTCCTCGCTGACAATGCCTCGGCTATCGCCCAGCGCCAGCAACCCTATTGTCGGCGCGCCATTCGCGAATCAGTCTTGTTGCACCTGTGGCACATCACTCGTGGTGGCGATCCCTTTGAACTGCAGCAGGCGCGTCCATTGGACTTTGGACACTGGTCGGCACACAAGCTGGAATCGGTTACTAATTATAGCGTGCGTCACGGTGAAGCAGTGGGCATCGGCGTTGCCGTAGACGTTGCCTATTCGCACTTGAAACTCGGCCTTCCGCTACAGATCACAGAACAGACCCTTGGCGCCCTCCAGCAATTGGGGCTTCCAACCTGGCATGCAGCCTTGGATGAGGACGTAATTTTCGATGGTCTTGAAGAATTTCGGCAGCACCTGGGTGGCGAGCTGACGATAACACTCATCGAAGACGTCGGGCGACCAGTGGATGTGCATTCAATCGATCGAGCAGTAATGCGTGAGGCCATGGACCTGGTCGCCCAGCACGGGAACTCGTACTCGCACATAGCCGATGTGCCCAATACGTCGCGACAATCAGCCCTGTGATTGCCAAGTGGGATCCATCGCCCCAGATGTTTCGTATTGCTAGGCGGTACTGCTTGCAGCGCCGCGATCGCGTTCGACCGAGTGGGAAGTAGTAGAATCGACATTCCTGTGGAAAGGCTTAGCCATGGTTGTTCAAATTTCAGAATACTCGTGCGCTAGTGCTTGAGAATGCGATCTTTGTTTCACGAGGGCAGATTTGACCTCACAATCTCCAATGAAGCTTTGTGTAGGAGTCGATTGCTTGCTAGCAGGCTAGTCGTTTCCAATGGTAATTCCCCTCCTTTGCAATCCGTGACCATTCCGCCAGCTTCCTCCAAGATCAACCGGCCTGCAGCAAAATCCCAAGGTGCAAGCTGATATTCGAAATAGGCCCCAAACATACCGTCGGCGACCTGGCACAAGTCCAGCGCTGCCGTCCCGAAGCGGCGAATGCCGTGGATGTTTCGCTTAAAGAAATCATGAATCGAGCGTAGCGTCGCTTCCATCATGGCACCGCGATCGTAATAGAATCCACACCCAATCATGGATTGATCGAGACTACTTTCTTGATTAACGGCCAATCTGCGGCCGTTATGAAATGCACCTCGCCCGGCGACTGCGTAATACCAGTCACCGCGCACCGGATTGAGCACGACACCTAGTTGAGGCAAGCCTTTACGATAGTAAGCAATAGACACCGCGAAATGAGGGATCCGGTGAGCAAAGTTGTTCGTTCCATCCAACGGATCGACGATCCATAAATGCTCTGCGTCCACCCTCCCAGCAAACTCTTCCTCCCCCAGAATGGCATGGTCGGGAAAACTTGCCTTAATCACCGATGCGATAGCCTGTTCCGACTTAATATCAGCTTCGCTAACAAGGTTGTAAGATTCAGCTGGTTCTTTGGAACGCATCTCGACACCTCGCTGAAAGGAGTCAACGATGATTTCAGCCCCTGCAATTGCGGCGGATCTCGCCGTCAGCAACTCATTGACTTGCAGCGTCGGTAGATGCGTCGGGCATTGGATTGATGTTGCCATTATTGCCATTCTAAAGGTTTGGGCTTGGGGTTTTCATTGTATTGATGGCACCATCGCCTCGACAAAAATCTCACACAAAATCCAACCTTACCATGGGACAAGTCCACCCTCTCACCAGCAAGAGCGTGTCTTTTCCATGGCGACGACAATGGATTGACTGAACAAATTGTTGCTCCAGCCAGCGTTCAACTGACACGTCAATAAACTGGCGTCCCTCAAGCAGCTCAATCGCATCACCTGAATGGGTCTGAGCCTATCGCTTGCGACGTCTTCTACCACGCTTCCGTGGAGCAGGTGACGAAGATACCGCACTTGGTAGAAACCACAAGAGCAACCCTACTGTGCCGGATACCGCCAGTGGCCAGACAACTGGCACATCCACAAATTGCAAGCCATTTGAATCGTCGTCAAGAGCTTCCTCCGCAGGCGCCTGCCGACCCGCAGCAGGTACTTTGAACTTAATCGTGTAAGACTGAGTCGCCGCAGTTGCCAGAGCCAAGAACACAGTCGTGATCATCAATGTCAGGCCTATGAGTCTCACTTGCGGCATCTATGTTCTCCTGACCAAGGGGGGAAGCATCTCGCTTGCGATGAACGATTGTAAGCATCCACGCAGAAGTTTCTCCAACACTTCTCGGCGAACGCCGCCGCTGGGTAAGCCTAACTAACCCTCGCTCGGCAAGTTGCATTGCTTTCATGCAACTTGCGGAAGGATGGGGTCGGAGCCTAGCGATGGGAAGGGCAATTCCCCCCTTCTCCGACCACATTACTCCCGTCGTTCTGCAAACGTAGAGTGAGTTTTCAAAGGGGAAGTTGTTCATCAGCAATGACCTCGCCATCCAGCATACGGATAATCCGTCCTGCGCGCTCCGCAACTGTCTGGTCGTGGGTGACGACTACCAGCGTCGTGCCCTGCGTTTCATTTAGCTCGCCTAGCAAATCCATAATCTCGGTTCCACTGCCACTATCCAAACTGCCCGTGGGCTCATCGGCTAGAATCAGGTCCGGAGCATTCGCCATCGCCCGCGCTATGGCCACCCTCTGACGCTGACCGATAGACAATTGATGCGGTGTGTGTTCGAGTCGATCCGCCAAGCCAACTCGTTCCAGCAATCGCTCCGCCTCATGCCGCCTGAGATGTAACGGGCGATCGCTTTCAAACATAGGCAGCTGAACATTTTCCAAGGCCGTCAGGTTGGGCAGTAAGTAAAAAGACTGAAATACGAAACCGATTCGCCGTGCCCGTAACTTCTCCAGGTTTTTCATGGCACTTAGCGGCTGATCGGCGAAGTAGACTTCACCTGACGTTGGCCGGTCGAGCGCTCCCAGCATATTCAGCAACGTGGACTTCCCACAACCGCTCGGTCCCATGATCGAAACGAATTCCCCACGAGCGACCGCCAACGAAACATTCCGCAGAGCCTGGACATTACCGTCGGCGTACGTTTTGCAAACGTCACGTAGAGCGACCAGTTCCCTATTTGTTTGGCTTGATTCCATGACTTTCGCCCGTAGAATGCACGCGTTGCGCTCGATGATGTTACGACCACTGTTTCCCGATGAGGATGGATGGATGGATGGCTATGATAGCCAATTATTCAAGACGTGCTGGACCCCCTGGGCCGCTCGTGTGCTTTCGTTGCCAATCGGCGTATTGTTATGCCTCTGCCCTTCGCAAGTGTTATCACAATCCCAAGCTAGTAAATCGGGAGTCGTGCGTATCAAAGCTGGCACTCTCGTTGACGACCCACTGGCCAAGCGTTGGAACCGCATTGTGTTGCTAGCTAAACCCGAAATCTCCAGTGGAGCGACTGATGCGTTGCCTTCCAGTATTCGTAGCGCCGTGTCCACGTTGATCTTATCGATCTTGGCTACTGTCGACTCCTATCAAGATGCGTCTGGAGCGGTACGTTATCGGCTGACCGAAGTGGGCGTTGGCTACAGCTGCGGTGTCAACGGCCAGCTGAAGATAGTCAACGTTGAAGAAGCCCGCAGCGTAGGCGCGAAACTCAGTTTCATACAACGCCAGCTACTAGCCGAAAATGAAAAGCAGCTCGACCAGGTGCAGTTGATTGCACGCACCGCTACGCTGGTGATGTTTGACACGCCCGCTATCCTGCTTCGCGATAACCAGCACAAAGATTTTGTGATGAGGCATTTCGTGTGGATCGATTCAACGACCGGCGACAGCGCTGCCCTGGTTTGGTTGCTCGAAGCGACGCCCCGCGGCGGTCCGTTGTCTGTAGTCGATGACCCGATGGCCTGGCTACCAGCCGGAACGCGTGAAAATCGGGCAATCCACGTCGACGGAAATGAGTTTTCCTTTCTTGGAATACCAACCGACCGAGCATTCGCGCTCGAAGATCTTCCACCAGGACAACCCGTCGCATGGACCAGTGCAGCCAAGCAAATTGCTGGCCGCTCGACCTACAACCTAGACGAGCTGCAGCAATTGACCATCGCCCTCAACCAGGCTTTGCACTCGCCCAAGGGCAGTTATTCTTCGCTCGGTGAAGAATGATACTCATACAAATACGATGTTCCGACCGGAGCATCAACGCAGGAGGCGACCTTTACAACGCGTCAGGCTTGCGAGCGCAGCTTTTGAGCTGACGTGAGATAGTGGTTCTTCTTCAACGCTTTGTAGAGTTGTCCGACAAGGAAAACAGCTGGAAAAACGCCAAGTCATTTTTCCCTAGGTCCTAAAGCGTCGCAAACGCCAGCATCCTAACTCGCTCCTCGTTTTCCAATCAGCAATTTACCGTGAGCGGGCACACTGGCTATGTTATCTTCTAGATCGAGTGACGCAGCTCGATACATTTGCTGGAATTCATCCGTGCGATAGCATCGGCCCTCACAGATTGTGAATAGCATGGCAGAATACGCAGCCACTGCCCTAGGACCGCGGGATATCGGCGGTTTACCTGCGGGAACCGAATCGAGAAACGCATCCAGCACGATCATCTGCCCCCCGTGTGACAACTGCCTGGCAAAGTGGATAACCAGTTTCTCGGCATCTCGATAATCATAGTCGTGCAGGATATTGGCCATCAGCACTGCGTCTACTTCCGTGGAACAAACGTAGTTGTGGATATCCGCAAGTTGGAAATCGACTCGATCGCTCAGTCCTGCCAGTTCAGCATATTCTTGAGCAACTATCAGCGGTGGTGCTCGATCGATTATGGTTGCTGTCAATTGTGGAAATCGTTTCAGCAGTTCTAAAGTGTAGATTCCATGTCCGCCACCGACATCGAGCAGATGTTTGCATCTGCCTAGTTCCAGTGCTGCTGCAACATGCGGTGCAACGTTTTGTGCTCGCGCAGCCATCGCACGCGTCAACGCATCCGAGATAGCTTGATCGTCCAATGCCGATTCTGTGCCATCGGCGTGGTATACGAATGAAATCTCGCCAGTCGGACGATCATTCTCCAAACACGTGATCATGTTTTGTGCGTCGCTGCTCAACGCACCTAATCCTATGTAACCTCGCAAGTTGAACCGGGAACTCGCAGTAATCTTCTCACGGCCAATGTCGGTAAGAAGGACTTGCCCCAATTCATCGACGTCAATCAAACCCAGCGATCGAACGCCTGTGAGCAACACCGTTGCTGGCCGTTGCTTCAATTGCAGGTTGCTGCACAAGTCTGCGTAGCTCAGCGGCCCAGCCTCCAAGGCGGAGCCCACATCGAATCTTGTCGTAGCGGCCACCAACAACTGCGACAACGCCGATGCACGCAGCACGTCGAGTAGGTCGGTTGGATCGAATGCAGGTTGTGCGCCGCAGCTCATTGCTCTGCTCGCTGCGTCGCGCGTCGATTCTGAGCGTTAGCCTTGCGTGTGAGCGCAATGGCCTCGGTTTCGTCTCCCTGATCGCCCTGCGATGCCATCCATGCATCCAGTTGTTGCGAAAGCTCAACCTTGACACCTTGCAAATCTTTGCTGCCGATCAAATTGTTTAAGCAATGAGGATCCGCCACCACGTCGTACAATTCTTCAGCTGGCCGATGCTGATACTTCTCTGTCATCGACTTGGCATGCTCATCACCAGCTTCTGCTTTAGATACCCATGAAGTCCAGAAATTCGCATTGTCGCCTCCTTCTCTCGTGACTGCATTGGTAAACGTCGCGTCCGGATGCAGGTTGCGAATGTAGCGATATTGCTTCGTCCCACACGAACGGATTCCGAATTTCTCCGAGCCATTGATAATACCCCGAGTTGTATGGATGCCAAACGTGTATTGTTTGTGCTCCTGCGAGTGGCCGAGCAGCACGTTCAGGAATGACCTGCCGTCCATGGTTGGCAGGGGCTTCAGGCCAGCGGCATCCAAAAAAGTCGGCGTTACATCACAGTATTCCACCAATGCACTCGAGTGCGTGCCGGGAGCAATTTGACCTGGCCAGCGAACGAGCATACCCGAGGTCAACCCGAGTTCGAAACATGTCCACTTGGCGAATGGAAAAGAGGAACCCTGTTCAGACACAATCATGACCAACGTATTGGATTGCACATCGTGTTTGTCCAGTAAATCCAACAGCGCACCGCACTGCGCATCGAAATAAGAAATCTCCGCCAAGTATTTGGAATAGGCTGATCGAGTTTTTGGAGTATCCACCCACGACGGCGGCAAAACAAGCGACTGCGGCGGATAATGACTTGGGTCGCCTTTCGTGTATGGCGTGTGTGGCTCGTTGGAACAAGCAAAAATGCGAAACGGAGATCCGGAAGACTTCGACTCTCCGATCAGCCGGTCGAGCGTTGGATATGGATTGGTCGCTTGTGGGTCCGCGACGCGAAACTCCTCATCGTATTCGAACGGAAACGATTCTTGAGGGGCGATATGGGTCTTACCCGAAAGCGCCACGCGATAGCCAGCGTCTTTCAAATAGTGAGCGATGGACTTGGTACCCGGGTAGACACACGTATGATTCGGCCAAGCACCTGATTTTACTGGGTAGATACCGGTGTAGATGTTGTGCCGAGTTGGCGAGCACATCGGTGCCGTTTGAAAGCAGCGACTGAATTGCATTCCTTCTTGCGCGAAAGCCTTCAATCGCGGAGTTTTAGCTTGCCCACCGTAAACCTCCATATCCAGGTAGGTACAATCATCCGCGATCATGAACACGAAATTAGGTTTGTCAGCAGCTGCCGCAGCCGACCAGGTTACAAGCAGCAAAAGGATGGCAAGGGTCAAATATCTAAGCATGTGATTCCTCGAATCGTTTTCAAAACGCTGACCAACCGATTTTACAAACTTCCTTCGTAAACATCCACGCAAACGCATTTCCGCATAATCAGCTTTGGCATCAACCACGGTTGTTCAAATATCAGAAGATTTGTGCGTTGGTGCTAATGGAATGTTGCGTACTATGGAGCACTGGTTCCGTAGCGGGCCTACGAAGATCAGCTGACCAAGCGAGCTGATTCAGGAGATCTTAGCTGTCGCAAGTGCCTGCCGCCACTAGGTCCGCGCCACCTGTTGACTTTCTAAATTGCAGCTACTGACTTCCCTTATTTGCAGGCGGCAAGCCGAAACCACTTGCTCTTCGAGCATGCGCCGAAAGGAATTGGCTTTAGGATTGGCTCACATGCTGCTAGTATTGGCTCACTGCATTAGGCAAGGGGGTATTGCACGAGCAGCCACGCAGAAGTTCGTATAGTCATTGACCACCGGTAAAGCCGGTGGCTTGGGGAAGGCTGAATTCACCTGGCTTGCTGTATTCGCCGTAACGCTTTGTCTCTGCAACCATAGGACGAATCTGCTGCGAACGGCAGTGGTAACATCCCTCGGAAATGTAACGGTTTCGACCAACCAATTCCAGTGGCGTGTAGGGCTATACACTTGCGATCGTCCCCCAAAAAGGAGCCACAAGACTAAGCCATACAAGCACGAAGCGCGAGCGAATGAGTCCCACCTTGACCGAAGCGCTGACACACTCGCCTGCGTTTCGTGCTTGTAAGAACGGCAGAACCTGATTGGTTGGCACCAGCCGAGCTGGTGGTTTACGGTTTTCTATTAGCCGTTTTGGCGTTAGCCACGGTTGTTCAACCGTATCTGAAAACTGGTGCGTTCTGTAATTCCGCTGAAAAATACCCATTGGTCACACATGTGCGGCGATTCCCTACCAAGCTATAATAGGTTGAAAGGTGCTGGTGTAAGTCGAATCGGCGATTAAGAACTCACCCTCCTTTTCCGAGTCGCTTTTATCGGAGGGTCGAACGATATTGAGGGGATAGAATGGGTAGATATTGATCTGCCGAACGCCTGAATCGATTGATTTATTAGGCTGACTCTTCAGTTGTCATCGAGAGGTCGGTTATGGAAACGGAGAGGTCAGTTTTAGACAAGAGTGAAAACATACATTCGGGGCGTGGCTCAGCCTGGTAGAGCGCTGCGTTCGGGACGCAGAGGCCGCTGGTTCAAATCCAGTCGCCCCGACTCGGCTTTCAGCCGAAGTAGAGAGGAGAGGAGAGAAAGTAGAGCAGTAGAGCGTTCAAAACCAGAAGATTTTCCAGGGTTCAGGACGTTTACCGAACACGCTCGATTTTCTCTCCCTCTACTCGGTCTACTGCTCTACTTTCTACTCACTTCTTTGGGGTAGCAAGGTGACGTTCCAATTCGAGAAGCTGCTGGTCTACCAGAAGTCCCTGGGCTTTGCCGACGCAGTTTGTTCGGCCACCGAGCAGTTCACCCGTGGTTACGGTTTTCTCGTTGACCAACTCAACCGCGCCGCCCTCTCGATCTCCGCCAACATTGCCGAGGGCAATGGCCGATTCACCCAAGCCGATCGCAAGAACTTCTTCATCATTGCTCGAGGATCGGTACAAGAGTGTGTGCCCTTGCTCGAGCTTGTGCGGCGTCGAGCATTGATCGACGACTCCAGGCACGTTGGGTTGAAATCAAATCTCGAAGAAATTTCCAAGATGCTATCCGGCCTGATCAATGGCCTCGAAAGCAGAAAAGTCTGAGCCAGATTCTTCAACGGCTTCCACAAAAAGTTTGACTCGTGTCTTATCGCCCCGACTGGTGGGGGTAGATGCATAT
>JAGQPR010000227.1 GCA_020426625.1 Planctomycetales bacterium | reverse complement strand
CCGTCGCTGGGGCTCCGACCCTCCCCTCCGAAAGTGACGTCGAAAACGACGTAACTTTCGGCGGGATTCGGTGGGAGGGTGAGTTGCCATGAAACCGTGGTGGCGATTAGCGAGAAGTGTCTGGTTTACGATTTTTATTCTTTGACCGGTACAGAAGGAAGCTTTCGCAGTAACGGCCTGCTTGACCAGGGCATCACAACTGACTTGACCTGTATAAGTCTTTTTCAGCAACTGAATCAAACCAGCTCCAGCCAGATTCCATCATGCCGCTGCTCAACTGGGAAGCAGTCCAGCATCTTTTTTCCGGATAGCAAATTGCAACCGCTGCCAAGGTCGTACTGCCAACCATGCCAGGGACAGGTAACGCAATTGCCAGAGATGACGCCTCGCGCGATGGGACCTCCCTGGTGAGCGCACATGCCATCGAGCGCGTACCAATCCTCGTCGACGTGGAACAACGCGACAATCCGACCTGCAACTAGAATTTCCTTTCCTTGCCCTGCTGGAACCTCATCCAATTCAGCTACTCGATGCCAGGTCACGCGTACTTACTTAGTATTGGGGCTGCAGGTTAATGGTTGGTGTGCGAACAAGAAAGCATCAATGCGTTAGCAGAGATTACTTTGCTAGGGAGACGCGAATCAAGCGTTCGTCGTTGCGAATAAAAACACTTCGCTCAGCAAAGGCGGGGTGCGACCAACAAACTCCGTTCCTGCGAGGTAGTTGAATCTTGGTTGGTTCGATCAATTGGGAGCGATCTGTGATATTCAGACCCTGCGGCGACAATTGGGCAATCATCAGCTCCCCTGAATCATTGAACATCCATGTGCGATCTGCCTGTTGCACCATGTGAATCGTTGCCCAGCGGTTGTGCGGCACTGCGGTATTGTCTTCCCAAATACGTCGCCCTGTGGCTGCATCCAGGCAGCGGAATTGTCCGTAACTATCCACACAATAAATATAGCCATCCTGAATGATGGGGGTGCCAATCATTGAATGCACGCCATAAACAGCACCGTCCTCATGCATGCCAGACGCCAACATTACCGTGTTGGAACCGGTGGATTCTTCGTTCTTGCCCACGGCTCGCCAAACTAGCTGACTGGTCATATTGTCCTTCGGAGCGCGAATCATCAGCGATCCATCGTAGAAGCTGGAAACAAAGATCAAGTCGTCGTTCACCACTGGCGTGCCAACTCCGATGGGCATATTGATTGGGGGCATGGCGTGCGTCCAGAGCGTTTTTCCCGTATCCGGCTCAAGACCACTCAAGCTCTCTCCAGACCAACAGACTAAAACATCTTGCCCAGCTTGCTGGATAATGATCGGCGAAGAATAGCTCGGTCTCTCATTCAGCGCTTGCCAAACCGATTGACCGCTCGAGCGATCGAAGGCAACAAAGCAGGCGTTGGGGCCACCGACCTGTTGAATCACTAGTTTTCCATAAACTAGCGGCGAGGCAGCGATACCCCAAGCTGGCATCTCGATTTCGTATTCGTCATCCAGATCATGTGACCAGACTAAGTTTCCGGTCTTCGCATCCAAACAGTGGAAGTGTCCCATGGCGCCAACTGCATAAGCGTGGCCATCGGCGATGGTCACACTTGCCCTGGGCCCGGCCTTATAACCGATCTCGTACTTGGCTTCGTACTGGTGTTGCCACAACGGTTGCCCGGTCTGGGAGTCGAAGCAGAGAATCCTTTCCGTCTGCTCCTGATCGACTTGACGATCCATCACGTATACGCGTCCGTTGGCCACGGTAGGGCCCGTGTATCCCGGACCAACTTCTACGCTCCACACTGCGGGCAATTTGCCAGTGGGCAAGTGTTGGACAAGGCCGTCCTCATGCCAAACGGCATCTCGATTGGTACCGCGCCACTGTGGCCAATCATCTGCTACAAGGATTTCCACGGAGCTGGCCAAAAAAATGGCAACTAGACATGTACTTAGTCGCATTGCTTTCTCGGTAACGAAGGGATCGGAAAATAGTCTCAGGTATTACTGCTTACTGCGTGGTTGTGCACCGCTGCGGCCAGGTCGATAGCCCTGAGTACCACGGGCGCGGCGTTGTTTCTTGGATGATGTTCCAGCGTTCGAGTTGGGAATCTTGTGCACGTACTCGCCCTTGAATTGAGCGGTTGCATCTTTCCGTCTCCGCTCGATGGCTTCTTTGGGTGGTTTGGAGGGAATGAGAGCATCGCAGCCATCACCGATCAAGTCTAGCCGGCTTGCTTGTCTGAGTGCGTCCCGGACTTCAAAGTAGTTCTCTGGCTTGAAGAATTGCATTAGCGCGCGTTGCATTCGGCGATCTCGCAGCTTCTTCGCTACATAGACGGGCTTCATGGTAAACGGGTCCAGTCCTGTGTAGTACATGCAAGTGGCTACATCCAGCGGAGCGGGAATGAAGTCTTGTACCTGATCCGGTTTGTAGCCGTTCTGCTTCAGGAACACAGCCAAATTAATCATGGCGTCGACATCGCTTTCTGGGTGGCTGGCGATGAAGTATGGCACCAAGTATTGCTTCTTCCCGGCGGCTTTCGATTCCTTCTTGAACACTTCCGCGAAGAATTCAAAATCATCGTTGGCAGGTTTGCGCATCTTGAACAGCACATCGGGATCAACATGCTCGGGCGCAACTTTCAAATGCCCGCCAACATGGTGTTTGCTAAGCTCACGAATGTATTCAGGGCTCTGTCGGGCTAAATCCATGCGGATACCGCTAGCGACCAAAACTTTTTTGACCCCCTTTACCTGTCTTGAGGCGCGCATGAGCTCGATCACAGGTTGATGGTCGACATTAAGCAATTTGCAAATCTTGGGATGTACGCAAGATTGCCGACGGCAAGTGGCTTCAACTTCAGGCCGCGAGCATTTCATCTGATACATGTTGGCTGTGGGACCGCCAATGTCCGACACAGTGCCCTTGAAACTCTCGTCCTTTGCCAGGTCTTCGATTTCCTTGACGATGCTTGCACGGCTGCGGGATTGTATCGTTCGGCCTTGATGTGCGGTTATTGAGCAAAAGGTGCATCCGCCGAAGCAGCCACGCATAATAGTGACTGAATCCTTGATCATATCGAACGCGGGAACGGGCTCACGATAGCTTGGGTGAGCGCGACGTGTGTAAGGCAGGCCGTAAATGCGATCCATGGCTGCTTCGCTGATCGGCAACTGCGGTGGATTGACGACGACCGCTTGATTGCCGTGCCACTGAAGCAAGCGTTTGGCGTTGTATGGATTTGTTTCGTGATGAATGATCCGCGTCGCAATGGCAAATTGAGACAGATCCTGGCAAACGTTCTCGTAGCTGGGCAGTGTGATTGCATCGGATGGAGGTGTCTCCGATGCACCGGTTACATAGGCAACGCCGCGCATGTCGCGCAAGTCCTTGACTGATTCTCCAGCGTCCAGTCGCTGGGCGATTTCGACAATCGAGTTTTCACCCATACCATATGCCACTAGATCTGCTTTGCTATCGAGCAGAATACTCTTCCGTACTTTGTCACTCCAATAGTCGTAGTGAGCCAAGCGACGCAAGGAAGCTTCTACACCTCCTGCGATGACTGGTACGCCCTTATACGCCTCGCGGGCGCGCTGACAGTAACTGAGCGTCGCGCGATCAGGACGCAAGCCAATCTGACCACCTGGCGAGTAAGCATCGTCGTTGCGGACCTTTCGATTAGCCGTGTAGTGATTGATCATGGAGTCCATGTTGCCCGCACTGATTCCAAAGAACAATCTCGGTCTGCCGAAGATCTTCCAATCCTCGCACGAGTGCCAGTTGGGCTGTGAGATGATACCGACCCGAAAACCAGCAGACTCGAGCACTCGCCCCAAAATGCTCATGGCGAAGCTGGGATGGTCAATGTAAGCATCGCCAGTCACGATGACCACGTCCAATTCGTGCCAGCCTCGCTCGTGGGCCTCCGCCATCGACATCGGCAAGGGGCGAACCGACATCGCGTCACCAGCGGCGCAGGCGGGCAGACTGGTCAAGAATCTATCCGCATTTTTTGCTTCACCGAGAATTGGAAGTTGCATGACTTTCCAGCTGTTCTGGCGACCGGGGAAGATGGCAGAACGGTAAGATCGTGTACTAAACGGGTGGCTAGCGCGTTCCCATGGCACGGCTGTGTTGGGAATCGTGGAATTCAGGCAACTGTGTTCTCCCGAATTCGGTTCACGGCAGGACTGCCCCTTCTGAAGGCAGGTTTTTAGCCAAACCGCTAATTATACCCGCCCACCTGCCCGCTGTCGAAGAGCCCGAGCATCCGTCCGCGAGCAGTGGGCAAAAAAGAATCCCTCGCACCCTGTGGTGCCCAAGTGGTAATCCCGGTATCGGTTCCTCCAGAATTGCACTCAAACCTGCTAGCGGCTCTCCGTTATCCCCGCCGAATCTGCGAACCCTTGAAATTGATCTGCACGCGATAGACAGTTTTTTCCCGCAGTTCAACAGCGCCGGTTTCAAGGTCAACGCGTTCTACGGTAGATTGAATATTCTTGTCCACCACTGCGTGAAATCCACGCTCCGAAAAAATGTCAATCAGCATCGAAAGGGCCAGAGGATTGTGGAACAAAGTATCTTCGCTATTGACCTGGGCTCGTCCCGAAAGAGCGTGGCGTTGAATGATTGGCATGAACTTGGATTGAATGAGGTTCACCACTCGGATGAACAAGTCGGTGTGCTCAAGTTCATAGCTATCCAAGCGATTGACCAGCTGCTGTCTCGCATGAATTACAATATCTTCTGCCAGCGGCAAGGGGCGCAGGCGGTCATAAGTCCGCGAATGCAATTCCAATGAGCTTTGATATTGCAGCTCACGCAGAATGTTGGCCTCAACTTCCTCGATAGGGCCTTCTGCGTTGATGAAGTGGTAGTGGTAGATCTCTTTCAACGACTGCAGCGCGCTCCACGTTTGCTCGTTGAAAACGCGATATCGCCGACGAGCCGTTTCCGGTTGCAAGTCCGTTTCGCGAACGGGCCACTTGGTCCCTACCCCAGTCTCGTCCACCTCTCGATTGTGCTGCGCGATCTGCCTGCCACGCAACAATTGACGTTGGATACTGGTCTTCTCGGACACAAACAGTACCATGGCATGGATCGTTGGACGGCGAAAATTGATGGCAAATTCGGTGTCGGCATATTCTTTGTGCAGTTTGTTTACGTTGTCTACCAGCATCTTCAAACATTCGACTTGAACTCTGGTCCTGGGGAAGCCGTCGAGTACGGCACCGTCGCGAAATTCTGGGGCCAGCAATCTGCGGAAGAGGACGCCAATGACGTCCTTGTCGCCAACCATGCCACCTTGGTCCTTGATCGCCTGCGCTTCAGGCGATGAAAGCAATTCGCTAACGACGATCGGGGGACAGGTAAATCCACGAGCTTGCATCACGAATCGGGTGTGTGTGCCTTTACCAGCACCCGGTGCACCGCCCAAGAGGATCAATTCTTTGGGAAAACGTAAATTGACTTTTCCGTATTCTTCCTGCAACTCTTCCCAAGCAGTCTTGAAGATTAGCTGAGCATCCTTGATTTCCAAGTCGAGCGGCGCGGCGGCGGTTTCATTGGGACGCATCAAACAACTCTCTCAATTCCCTTGGTCTTTTGGTCTGCATGACACAAATCTTCGGCCAAACCAGCTCCCGTCGGTGAAAATCCGTAAAGGAGATGGTATTGGGACGAAGGCTCCGGCAGGCACGCCTACGGTTAGGCTTCACTGTCAAACCCGCAGAGTATAATCAATCGGCACTAGAGCAACTTGGGTCGACCAGCCCATTTTGCTCGAAGCCCCGCATTCGTAATAAACAAGCATCACAATGTCGGCAAGGTCTTCCTTCCGCATCTGGATCGTAGCAGCTGATGGTCATCGAGTAGTCGACCCCCAATTCTAAACCGCGACGGATGATCTGCGCTTTGGTCCATTCAATCAAGGGCGTGTGAATTGCAATTCTCGACGTACCTTCCACGGCAGCTTTGGTCGCCAAGTTTGCCAGCTTTTCAAAGGCTGCGATGTACTCCGGCCGGCAATCCGGATAGCCGCTGTAGTCTAAGGCGTTTACGCCAACAAAGATATCTTGGGATCCAAGCGTTTCCGCCAAAGCCAGCCCCAAAGATAGGAAAACAGTATTTCTTGCCGGAACATAGGTTACCGGAATTTGATTGGAGATCTCTTCGGCGGTGTCGTGTTTGGGGACTGGGATCATGCTGGTCAAGGCGGATCCGCCAAATTGTCCCAGATCAACGCTGACTACGCGGTGCGAGGTTGCACCTAGCGCAGTTGCGATTTTTTCCGCTCGCTGAATCTCGATCTGATGACGCTGTCCGTAGCGAAAGCTGATCGTGTGCGGTGAGAAGCCCTCGTGGCGGGCAATTGCCAACACGGTTGCCGAGTCCAAGCCGCCGCTGAGCAACACGACGCACGGGCGCTTTGAATTGGGTTCCATTGACTTCCTTTCTAATCCCCTGCAACTGAACAAGTACCGAGTTTGGCGCGATGAGCACCAACGCACAAGATTTCTGATATTCAAGAAACCGTGGCTAACGCCAATGTGGCTAATTATGCGGAAAAACTTCCTCGTGGTTGCTTACCTTTTTTATACGGTCAAGTTCCGCGAGGCGATGCCAGGCCACTGCTATCCTGACGAATCCATTGAATTTCGATGGTTTGCGATTTTCGTGGCTGCCAGAGCTTGGGCAATTATCGCGAGTTAAATCAATCGCTATCGGATCGGTCCAAGTGTCCGGAGCGATTGATAGCGCGAATCAGGCGCAAGACGGCTATTAGGCTCACTGCGTAGCCGATCAATCCAAAGAGGCTGAGTTGCTCGATCCCCATCCAGCCCCGCTGAAGGAAAAGGAGTGGGGGAACTTTGAATGCCAAGAGCAAGGTCGAGCCGAGGAATACAGAACTGATCAGAAGACCAAGAACCATTCGATTTACCGACGGGCTCAGGCCCTTGTGCGCCAAGTGGACGTCCAGACGACCCTCCTGCAACAATTGCATGACGTTGCTAATCTGGCCCGGCAACGTTTCTAGCAGGCTTTCCAGTTCGATATAAATCCGCCGAATCCGCTTGGCTTGCCGCCTAGGGGACAGTCGCCGCAGCCACATCTTGCGGAAAAATGGCTGCATGACCTCCAATAAGCTGAATGTAGGGGACAGCTGGTGCAGCGTCCCCTCCAGAGTGATCAACATTTTGATGAGCAAAGACGTTTGTGGGGGCAACGAAATCTGATGGCGATGCATGATATCGGTGACGTCGCTCAGCGCTCCGCTCAAGTCAAAGGACTCCAACGGTTGCGAGCCATAGGTGGCGACCAGGTCGGCAACGTCAATCGAAAGCGTGCTTTCATCCAGACGCGGTGGCGAATTTCCGACGCGTTTGATCAGCGTTGTCAACAGAGACGCATCGCGGGAAGCAACTGCCAGCAGCATTTCTTCAATCGTTTCGCGCAAACGGTCGTCGATCCTACCGACCATTCCAAAGTCGAGCAGCCCCAGGGTCAACTCATCTTCACCTGGTCGTCGGTCAATCAGCACATTTCCAGGATGTGGGTCGGCATGGTATACGCCGTGAGTAAAAATCATTTCCACGTACACGACTGCCGCTAGCCGCGCCAACGACTGTCGCGAAGCTTGGTCGCAGACAAGTTCATTGTCATCCGAAGATAGGCAATTTACCGATTGACCCGCTAAGTACTCCATTGTCAGGACACGCGTCGTGGAGAGTTTGGCAAACGGTTTGGGGATCCGCACTCGTTTGACGCCTTGCAATTCTCGACGGAAGAGTTGCAGGTTTTGCAATTCTCGCGTGAAGTTCAATTCGCGACGCAACGATTTGGAAAGTTGCTCGACCAGCACTTGCGGCTTCCAGGTAGCTAACTCCGGTACATGCTCTGCCAAA
Source organism: Planctomycetales bacterium (assembly GCA_020426625.1). Classification (GTDB taxonomy): domain Bacteria; phylum Planctomycetota; class Planctomycetia; order Pirellulales; family Pirellulaceae; genus Aureliella. Next base: position 4,628 of record JAGQPR010000227.1, on the reverse strand, counting down.
GTGGCCAAGCCAGCCATGACCTCGAGATCCTCACGGACCTTTGCCTGGATGTCGGCATGTTGCACTTTGACAACAACGTCGGTGCCGTCCTTGAGCCTGGCTCGGTGGACTTGACCAATCGAAGCCGAAGCAATCGCCTCTGGACCAAATTCGAGAAACAATTCTTCGATACTCGCTCCAAGCTCTCTTTCCACGACCTCGCGAACTTGATCAGGCGGATCCGCAGGTAACTGACTCTGCAGCAACGTCAATTCCGTCGCTAATTGTGGACCGATCAAGTCCGGACGCAAACTCAGCACCTGGCCGAGCTTAATGAACGTCGGCCCCAATTCGGTCAACGCCAGTCGAATTCGCTTCTCACGCGAATAGCGAGCAAGTGGGACTCCTTGCTCGTCCTTGATCCAGTCGCGGATGAAGTCGAACTTCAGCTGACTGAGCCAGTCTGCCAATCCGTAGCGACGCAAGATCGCCAGGATTTCCTGCCACCGGCGAACGTTGCGATAAAGTTGAGGAATCGTGCTGATTTTCATGAGAGCCGCACGGACGACGAGAACTAGTTATTGGTGCCTGCAAAGGTCGCATCATTCTCAAATGCGTTTCGTCTGACCTAGGGTTTGAAAAGACCTCATGCTCCAACTGGCAACCAGCTGCGGCATATCCAGTATAGTCGCCCCATGGGATTCGTCTGCGTCGCTGGCAAGGCGTCGTTCACTTGGCAATACGAATCGCGTCGTTGGCCTGCCCAGCATTCCGCATAACCAGCATAGCCCGTATAATTAGAGCTCTGTCAAAGGCTATCTCATGAACGTATTATCGAAAATAAAGCTGGCTCTGTTCGCGTTATTAACTCTGCTGCTGATCATCATCGTTTTTCAGAATCTATCCGAAATCGAAGTCCGCCTGTTGTTCGCTACGATGACGATGCCTCAGGCCGCGCTGATTGCCACGATGTTGCTTGTTGGTTTCCTCATGGGACTGTTCGCCAATGCCATGTGGAGGATATCATCCTGGAGATCGGCGGCTAAAGCGAATCGGTCGCGAGGTTCTTCGTAATGCTCCGCCAAGAGTTGATATAGCAGAGAGCTTCCCTAATACGAAAACGATACCATCGGAGGGTTGAATGGACTTTGTTGCGATCGACTTTGAGACCGCCAATGGGAACCCCAATAGCGCTTGCCAACTGGCGGCTGTCGTGGTTTGCGATTCGGAGATCGTGGACGAGCACTGCTGGTTGATTCGCCCTCCATCCGGTTACTTTTCCGCACGCAATGTCGAAATTCATGGCATTCGCGCTCGCGACGTAGTGACGGCACCCACCATGGCAGAAGTTTGGCAGACTCTTCACGGTATCATTGATGGTCAAATTCTGGTGGCGCACAACGCTCGTTTTGACTTGGGAGTGCTGATCCATAGTCTGGCTGCCTACGACATAGCCTGTCCATTCCTGGAGTTCACCTGCACTCGACTACTGGCGCGCCGAGCGTGGCCGGGCCGTTTCAAGTATGGTCTCAAACCCTTGGGGGATTGGTTGGGAATTGAATTCAAACACCACGATGCGCTGGAAGATGCCCGCTGTTGCGCGAACATCGCCTTGCGGGTAGCCAGAACCAGTGATTGTCATGCGATGGAAACATTGGAGGGACGGCTCAACGTGAGCCGAGGCTACTATCGCAACGGGGCGATCAAATCGCCGCGGGCGCGCGGACGTTCAGTGCGCAGCCAGGAAAGCAGCGGAGCGTCTATGCAAACTGATCGTTGGGGCTTTCCGACTTCAGCTGCCAAGCGAGCCAGAAAAATAAACTTGCCTAACGTTTTGGCTGCGTCAGATCAGGAAAAGCCGCTCGAAGGCAAGCACATCGTCATGCTCGGCCCACTCGGAGGGATGGACATCGACGAGACACTTCAGCTGTTACAGTCGCTTGGCGCGACCTGTTCGACCACCATCACCAGTGAGGCTGATTATGTCGTTGCCTGTGGTCGAACACTAGAATCGGCTGCTGGCATGATCGCCTCGCAGCTTGCCCCAGCGGATATCCCAGCTACAAATCGCCCGGCGGGGATTCGAGTGCTAAGCGAGCGTCAGTTCCGTGCCTTGCTGCCCGCCGGTAGAGATGCCCTTTCTTGGTGATGGGCGCGGCAGGAGAAGCAGAAACAACTTGAGCGCACGCATTGTACGTCTGCGGAGTTTCGGCTTTGGTGTTTCTGCAAAATTGCCCAACTTGCGAGCTTCAGGAATGCGTCAAGCTCCTTTGCGCATCGACGGATATGGCTACTGACCGAATGAAAATGATTGGGGAAACGCATTGTTGCGAACCGGTTCGGCCTGAGGATCAAAATATTCTCTCGGGCGACCACCGACAACTTCTGGGCCAATGTCGTTGAGTGGGAATGGATCATGCACGATTGCGCGAGATCGTTGACTCTCGGTCGTTCCCTGGCCAGCCCCGAATCCCCAGCCCGCGCGTCGACCGGCGCATCCAGCCAAGCAAATGAGGGTAACCAGCAACAGCATCCGTGTCATCTTGAATCCTTTCAGAGCATCCGCTGCTCAGAGTGTCTGGTCGCGCGTACCGTCAAAGTTTGACATGACCCGTCGCGCAATCCTCCGACGATTGCGATATTAGATCGCAATTGCCCTGGGCACCAGGGCAACTAATGCTATCTATCGACGTTGCAGGGGCGGTTATGAAACTTGGCTGGTCGAACACGAACAACCGTTGCAGCTGTTGTAAGCCGTTCTGGCTTAGCCGCAGCGTAGATCGCACACTATGCTGGGGAGTAATGATCCGAACTGAATATTGTTTTGCCACCTTGAACGCGGGTCCAGCGCGAACTGGAGCCAAGAAGACATTCCTTCTCGGATCGTAGCCTACTCCAAAATCATCAAGCGAGATCTTAGCACTCTAAAGTGCTGTATTCCGTGATCGAGCTACAATAAGTTGTATGAAAAGCCCCGCGCGACGCAACTCTCGCCATCTGAACGCTGGAAACTCACACATCATGCCTTACAGACTGTCTGTGTTTTGCCCCTTGGCAATCGCGCATATCGTACTACTGTCTCATCTGATCACCTCGAGCGTTTCGCAAGATCAGTTTCCGATTGGAGAAGGCTGGGCAAGGACAAAAGTCAATTGCGTGATCTTTCGCAAGAGTGCGCTGTGCACGTACCAAAATTGGCAATACGCGGCATATTACGATCCCCAAGGGCGCGTCACTCTCGCCCGGCGTGATTTGAATGGTGGTGTGTGGATGGTTAAGACAACTAGATACACCGGAAACGTAGCGGACGCGCATAATTGCATTAGCCTAGCCGTGGACGGCGAGGGTCTTCTACACGTTAGTTGGGACCATCATGGTAACCCGCTACGTTATTGCCGGTCGCTTGAACCTGGCTCGCTCGAATTAACTGACCAGCTGTCGATGGTTGGTACCAAGGAAGGTCGCGTGACGTACCCGGAGTTCTATGCATTGCCGAATGGCGATCTGCTATTTTTTTACCGCGATGGTAGCTCGGGAAACGGCGATCTTGTGCTCAATCGTTATGTTGTCGCGCAGCGTCAGTGGCAGCGAGTGCAAGACAATTTGCTCGGTGGCGAAGGAACGCGAAACGCATACTGGCAAGTAGCGGTCGACCGTCATGCGGCAATTCATCTTTCTTGGGTATGGCGCGAGACGGGGGATGTGGTGACCAATCACGATATTGGCTACGCGCGGTCGAGCGACGGCGGGATAACTTGGACAAACACCTTGGATGAGCCGTATACCCTGCCAATAATCGAAGCAACCGCAGAGTACGCGATTCGCATTCCACAAAACAGCGAATTAGCCAATCAAACGAGCATGGCAGTCGATTACCACGGGCGCCCCTACATCGCCAATTTCTGGCGCGATAGTCCAGCTGCTGTACCGCAATATCGAATCGTCTATCACAATGGCTCGGAGTGGAAAACTTCGCAAGTCGGACGTCGTACGATTGACTTTCATCGAAGCGGAGGAGGAACAAAGCGACCGCCGATTTCTCGCCCCATGATTCTGCTCGACTCCAACGATCAGAAGACTCGAATCTTGGTTTTGTACCGGGATATCGAGCGGGATCGCCGGATCAGCGTCGCGGTCAACGAAGATATGACCGGTTCTTGGGCGATCTATGACATTACGTCCGCATCGGTGGGACAAGCCGATCCGCTTTACGATTTGCAGGTCTGGAATGCCAAGCGAGAAATTCACTTGTTTACACAGTATGTCGGACAGGGGGACTACGAAACACAAGAAGACGTCTCCCCGCAAACTGTGTCGGTGATCGAATGGCACCCGCCGACCGGCCAATAGCACCCGCATTATTGGAAGTTTTCGATTGCAGCCCTTCAGATGGTAGCTACTACCTTGATGAATTGCTGGAACGGTTGGAAATGCAATCGCCTGGTCATCCCTTGGTGGCAGTGTTTCAGCCGTTAATGCAAGCTGATCTTACAATTCTAGAACATGAGGCTGGCAGATACTACAATGAAATAGCGCAGGGCGTTATCGATGATCGGCAAAGGTTTCGTCTGCAAGAAGTATTTATGGATTGGCTACTACAACGATTTAGCGATCGAGGAGCAAAGGAGATTGAGAAGATGCTAGTTGGT
>JAGQPR010000226.1 GCA_020426625.1 Planctomycetales bacterium | reverse complement strand
TCGATGTGGATGCAGCCTCAGGTACGATGACAGCTACGTTCACGGTGGGTGAAGGCGACATCACGCTGGTGGCTGGCGACTCGGGTGTGACGATTACCGCCAACAATGCCAGCACAGTTTCGTTCACGGGCACGCTTTCGCAGATCGATGCGTTGCTGACAGGTACGAGCACAGGCACGATTGTGTACAACAACGGCAGCGACACGCCGGTAGCTTCGACGACCATTACCTTGACCGTTAATGACGGTGGTAACACGGGAGCCGATCCGAGCCTGACTGGTGATGGATCGAGCGAAGAAGATTCGGCCTCGCAGACGATCAACATCACGGCCGTCAACGATATTCCGACGACAACACCAGTAACGCTGATGGCGATTGCCGAGGATAGTGGTGTACGAACGATTACACAGGCGGAATTGCTTGCTAACGCTTATGATTTGGACCTTGATCCCCTTACTGCGACGGGGCTGTCCATCAATATTGGTTTGGGCACATTGGTTGACAACGGTGACGGAACTTGGGGCTACACTTCGGCCGCTAATGATAATACAGCGGTAACGTTTACCTACACGGTTACGGACGGAACGTACGTTGTTGCCGGATTGGCCACGCTGGATATCACTCCGGTCGACGATGCACCTATTACTGCCCCTGAATCCTATGAGATCTACATCGGAGAAACGATCAGCAAGAGTGCTGATAAGGGGGTTCTCTCTAACGACAGCGATGTCGAAAATGACCCTTTGACAGCAGTTCTGATTATGGGGCCAAGCGTTGGCAATTTGACGCTCAATGCTGATGGTAGTTGGATTTATGTCTCCCCAATCGACTTTACGGGGACGATAACTTTTCAATACGCCGCAAACGACGGAACGCAGAATTCTGCTGCGGAAACAGTGGCGATAGTGATTCTCCCGGCAGCTCCACCTGTGCAACAGGTAGAGCCAGCGGTCAATCCAACGATTGATATCGAAAATCCGGCCGATGATGACGATGATGATGACGAAGACGAGGATGACGAAGATCAAGAGATACAAGAAGCAATCGACTTGACCATTGTCGAGGAAGGCCCTGCATCGGGTTCAGAAGCTCGCGGCGCCCCGAATCAATCTAATGAACTGGTTAGTTCACTCGATGCGCAATTTGAACTCACAAGCATCTTTCAGCATGCAGCAGAAAGTGAGGAGAACAGGCTATCCAGATCACAGCTCGATTGGATGCTGAATCTACGCATTGGTGCGCTGGCGGAACTGGCAAACACGGAGTTTTTCACTGCAAGTCTAAGACTGGATAACAATGCCCTGCTGAGCAGCGAAGACATTCGATTGTACTTGGCTACATTCCAAGAAAATACGGAGGTCCGCGATTCGAGACTGGAGCTTGATGCAGGGATTGCGTCTAGCGTTTTCTGGGCAGCATCCGCGGGAGTAGCAGTCTGGGGAATGAGCAGCTCTTACTTTGTTTCCTTGGCGGCATCTACGCTTCCCGCCTGGTCACGATTTGATCCCATTTTCATCGTAAACAATGCAATGAACCTACGTAGGGAAGACGAGCAGTCCCTGGCAGACTTGGTGTCTGGCGGCGGCAGCGGAGGGGATGGTGAATCATGAGGAACCTGAGCGGAATCACCAGAATCAGCATCAGCATTACCATGCTCTGTGTCTCAGTGATCTTGCTTGCGACACTGACGGGGTTGATGCCTGACGAACGCAAGTATGCTGCGGAAAGCCGAGCGAAGCTGTGCGAGACAATTGCGGCGAGCACTGGATACATGGTGGCAAATCACCAAGTCCGAGAAGCGGGCATGCAATTGGAACTGTTCGCTAAACGGAATCCGGAGTTGCGTTCAGTCGCGCTCCGTCGACCCAACGGAGAAATGGTGATTGAAATCGGCAAGCATGCAGAAACTTGGGACGAAGCGTATCGCCGCGAGAGTGACGGGTGTTATACCGTTCCGATCAAGAATGAAGACCACGCCTGGGGTGAACTTCAGTTCAATTTTCAACCAATCTATGCAGGTACGAACCAGTATCTTGGCAATTCGCTATTGAGGCTGCTGGGGATGGTTGCGGTGCTAGTGGGGGTGACATGTCGGTGGCAGCTTAGGCGTATTCTCAAGTATCTCGATCCCAGTCGTTCGGTACCACCCCGAGTTCGAGAGGCTCTGGACGGCTTTGCGGAAGGTGTTGTGATACTTGATACCAATGATCGTATCACACTGGTAAACCAGGGTTTCGCGGATTATGTCAAGCGAGATCGTGAATCGCTTGTCGGAGTCAGTTTTTGGAGTCTACCGTGGCAAGATCGCGAATTTGAAAAGGAAGGCGGACATACACCGTCCCCGCATGTCATGCGGGGATCTCGCATGCAATTGAGTGATGATCGGGGAAGAGTGGTCGGGATTTTTTCGGTCAACTCATCGCCTGTCATGGACGACAACGGGGAATACCGGGGGGTGATGATGGCCTTCAGCGACATCACTCAGATTGAATTGAACCGAGCGGCTTTGCTGTCGACGTTGGAGGATCTCAGCCAGTCGAAACAGGAAATTGCGGACCAGAACAAAGAGTTGCAGTTTCTCGCTTCCCGTGACCCGCTCACCTCGTGCGTGAATCGCCGGGTGTTTTTTGAGCTTTTCGAGGAACTTTGGGACAAAGCCAAGAGCTCGGGAATGCCGCTGGGTTGCGTGATGGTTGACATCGACTTTTTCAAGTCGATCAACGACACATACGGGCACAGCATGGGCGATGAAGTGCTTAAAGAAACGGGCCGACTCTTAAACTCGATAACGCGTGAAGAGGATATGGTCTGCCGCTACGGTGGAGAAGAATTTACCATACTCATGCCGGGTCTCGAGCTTGAGGCAATCGAATCCATTTCAGAGCGAATTCGGTGTCAACTGAGCGAATTGAAGTTTCCAGACTTCTCGATAACAGCAAGCCTCGGTGTATCGGCTTTCAGACTCGGTGCGGCTTCACCTCAGGACTTGCTTGATCAAGCTGATAAATGTTTGTACGTGGCGAAGCGGAATGGACGGAATCAAGTGGTTCGATATGACCGGGTACCCGCTGATCTTGTGAAGGATGAAACGAAGATCTCGCGCGAGAAAGTCTTCAGCGAGCCTGAAGGGAGCAGCCAGTCTATTCCTTACGCTGCCGTGACCGCGCTACACTCAGCACTTTCATATCGTGATCGCCAAACGGCGTCGCACTCTTCCCGCGTGGCAAACTACGCAGCCATGTTGGCCCAACGTTTCCTCAAGCCGAGTGACGTATATGTTGTTGAGATCGCGGCTCTGTTGCACGACATTGGAAAAATTGGTGTTCCTGACGCCATTCTTTTGAAGCCTGGAAAACTGAATGAAGAAGAGTGGAAGATCATGGAAAAACATGATCAGGTTGGTGTCGAAATCCTGGACAAAGCTTTTCGAAATCCAACGCTGACCGACATAGTACGATTTCACCACTTTTACTATGCCGCCGGAAGCAAGAGCCAGAGTCTTGCTGGTGATGAGATTCCGTTGGGAGCTAGGATTCTCACCATCGCCGATGCATTCGACGCCATGGTCTCAGACCGCCCCTATCGCAATGGCATGGCAATCCCAGAGGCGCTGGCAGAATTGATTCGCTGCGCAGGCACCCAATTTGATCCGCATTTAGTCGAGCATTTCATAGCCATAATCAAAAAGGGCAATCTCGTCCACGTCGAGAACCAGACGCAAACTTACACAAACGACGTATTACTGAGTATTGGCGAGCAAGTGGAACGAATCGTCACGGCGGCGGACCGCGGAGATAGCGAAGCCTTTGTTGCTTTGACCGAAAGGTTGCGGAATATTGCGGAGCAGAGCAATGTGGAACCCATTGTCGCTGCGACAACACGTGCCATTGAAGCTGCCAATGAAGATGATCAAATCGAATCACTGGTCAAGGAGTCGTTTGAGCTCTTGGCCGCTTGTCGGGCGGTGCGAATCAATCAAGCGGATGCCACAACCGTGCTCTAAATCTCGCAATTTTCCAGCGGCTCACATTGAGCCATACCAAAACATCTTTGAGAACGCCGAGAAATGTAGAAATGTATGGTATTTGCGCAAATGCCAAGATCGTGCTACGAGCATTCGCCTTTCTTCTCCGAGACAGTGATTGAGATGCTAATCCAATTACTCTTATTCTCCAGAACCAACAGCCAAGAACTGGACTGAGTCGACGATTACGAATCCATCCGCGGCGGAATTGGAGATCGTTATCGTGAGCGGATGTTGCTGGTTGTGTTCGAATTCGCCAAGTGAGACAAACAAACCATCAATGGGTGGAGCCTTCCGCTGATTCAGCGAGAGTTTCGTTGGGCCACGCGAATTGGAAATCGCAATCGGCACGTTCGTGGCACGATTGGCATGGTGTGCATAGGACAAGCGAATCTCATAGTTGCCATCCGGCAATTTGGCAGTGAACGTCGCGGTGCAATGCCCGTCTCCATTGCCTGAATCGTGTAGATAAGTTGGTCCAACATAGGAGCCAGACGAAGTGCTGTCGGCCCAATTCCCAATCAACTGGGCGGAGGACTGATCGAGTACGGTGCCCGGCAAAGAAGGGAGGTTGACGCTGCCCTTGCCGGGCGGCAATTCCGACGTAAATTCCAGCACTTGACCGTCCGACAGCAGTCTGGACCGTAGGGAATCATAGGACACATCTTGCACGTCCGCATCGCTGCTGATTGCCAGGGAAGCCACAGTAGCGGCGGACTGGCCGAGAATCATGAATACTGGTTCCATCCGAATTGAACCAAAGGCGATGTGCGAGCTGGACAAGCAGACGGGTACTAACAAGTTGCTGCACTGCTCACGCTTGGGCACAATCGCACCAAGAGCTACTGCATAGGGACCGCGAGTGCTCACGCCAATATCACCTTCATTTTGTACGTTGCCTTCGGGAGTGATATAGCGTTGGACGTTGTGGGAATCCATCGTGTAGGAGCCCATGCCAATTGATTCGGGTGTTTCACGCCTTTTCAGTAGTTCATGTTCGGTCATAACATACGAGCCGACCATGCGTCGGGCTTCGCGAACATAGATTTGATGCGGCCAGTTGTTATTGTCCGTGAATTCGTCGTCGGCCAATCCCCACTTGGAAAACTGCGCTCGTACATCTGTGGGCACGCGGGGGTCGAAAGCGAGAAAGTGCATCAGGCCGCGTTGGTAAGTTTCATGTTCAGCGATGATTTCCCGACGTCGCTGATAACTGGCTTCAGGATAGTCGTAGTTGTAGCCGATGTTGTCTGTGCTGAATGGCCCATGATTGTTGGTGTCAGTTTTGTGATTGGGAATCGGGTCAAATTTCTCGAAGCCCTCGCGCCAGCCAGCCAGAAGAACTCGCAGCAACAAGTCGTACTGCCCGGCGTCGTAACCTTCAGGCTTTGCAAAGGGCACGCGATTGCGATCGTCATCGGTCAGGCACATGCGGAAGCAGTAAGCCTGAATGCGATGATCGGCCGCGCCATACTCGCCGGGCGGATCCGTGCTCACACGGGGCAGTACTCCACTGCTTGGATCCCCTGGGATAACATAGGGGCTGATAGGCTCTGCGACCGCGCCGAAATGATGTCGGTGATGCAATACGCCAACTTGGACGCCATTCCACTGCTCACCGTATTGTGAACCTGCTTCGCGGCCGACGTGATACGCCACGCCCGCTGCAGCCATGAGATCGCCTTCGTAGGTAGCGTCGACGAATACGCGACCCGCGACAGTCAGACCGCTGAGCATCCGCATCGACTGAATGCGTGTTCCATCTTTGATGACTCCAGCTTCGCGGTCTAACCATTCGTCTCGATAAGTTGGGATGCCATATTCGGCGACAAATTCCTCGAAAACGTTTTCGGCGACGTGGGGTTCGAAGATCCACATCGTTCGCTGTTGGCCGTCGATCGCAGGCGTGCCCTGCCCTTGGTTGCCATACTCGCTGCGGGGCTGCCAGCGCCAGGCCTGCGGTTGCTGGTAGTGTTGCCAAATGCGATGGTAGAACTCTCGGGCAAGTCCCCCAATAACCGCTTTGTTGCCCGAGTCGGTCCAGCCGAGGCCGCCGCTGGTCAAGCCACCTAGGTGCTTGTCAGGACAAACGATCACGGCTGTATTCCCCATGCGTTTCGCTTGTACCGCCGCGATGACACCAGCGGATGTTCCCCCATACACGACTACATCCGCGGTAACCTTGGACACGGGGGGCTGCCCGTAGAGTCCGGTCTGGGAAACGATCACAAAAGAAAGCGAGAAGATCAACTGGAATGGGCGGATACGTTGCATCTGCAGGTCCTAGCCGAAAAGTGTTTGTAAAGAGTTTCAATGGACGAGGCGATCGGGCCCGATGCTGAATTCCGAGTAATCCGTCCCAGAAATGGAATTCCAAGATTCTTGGGCGGACACAATATTTCTAGCCATCTCTCTCCCGATGTCCTCTTTGAAGCTGAGCAAGGATGTTTCATCACCCTGCGCAATCAGCTGCACTGTGCCGTCGGAACAATTGCACACGCGTCCGACAACCGCGTGGTTTCTTGAGAGGAAAGCCACTGTTGCGCGGAAGCCAACACCCTGCACGCGGCCTGCATAGCGAATAGTCATTTGTGTCATGCGATTGTTTCCTGCCGGATTTTTCCACGGCAACGCTAGGTTGCAGAATAAACGATATCAGGATTAACGGTAGCGGCGGTCAGGCACTTGTGAAGATCGTGTTTCTGATCTTGACTTGCCCGAATGAAATTCATAACGTCGCGCCAGCATGAATATCTATCCACAAATTGAACTAAACCGCCAACCGGTCTTCTCGATTGGGCCCTGGTTCTGCTTGTTTTTTGGAGTTGCGTGGGCCATCAGTTCCATTGTCACTGCCCAAGAATCAGGTCGGCGAGTGTTGTTGTTTGACACGCCCGCTGGCACGGAAGAGGTGATCGAGGGTGATATTCGGACTCAGGGCGACCAATACGAAGTGCTGTTGAGTACCGGTGCCAAAGCCTGGATCGGTCTTGGGCAAGTCCGTTACGTGGGCGAATCAATCGAGGATGTATACCAATTCAAACGTCAAAATGTGCCGATCTGGGGCGCGGGCGATCATTTTAAGATGACGCGGTGGTGCATCAAGCATGACCTGCTTAGTCGAGCTGCAGAGCACTACGAAGCGGTCGCCAAATTGTACCCCAACCACCGTTCGGTGATTCAGTTATCAGCCGAGCTGGAATCGAAAATGCTGGCCGATCCCGAGTTCCGTCAGTTCATCGGTTTGCCGCCCCAAGTGCCAGTAGTGTCAGCGCCGCCTGAAGGCCAACAGCCTGAAGTCGTTGCCGCCGTAAGTTTTGACACTGGAACCGTGCATCCGTTAGTCAAGCAGCGTTTCGCCCTAAGAATTCAGCCAATCCTTAGGAATCGTTGCGGGCTGGCAGCCTGCCACGGTGCACTGGCGAAATCCGAATTCCAGTTGAGAGAGCCGTACGCAAAGGCAGCGCAAAGGATCACCTCTGAAAATCTCCAGGGCACCTTGCGATATGTAATTGGCACCAACGACGATCCAAGCCAGTTGGTGCGTTACGCCACGACAGCGCACGGAATTCAAGAGAAACCGGGAATCTCTGCCAACGAAGTCATGCTGACTAACGAACTGACCGCTTGGGTAGCATTGGTCCGCAATCCAGTCGTGTCGGCATCCCACGCGACGGGACCGGTGAGTTTTGGGATCGCCAATCGTCCAACAAACCAGGTGGGCGGTCTGAACGCGATTCCGACCGGGCAAATGCAATTGCAGAATGTTCCCACTGATTTGAGCGGTGGGCACACGCAAGAATACTCGTCAGGGACAATGGCAGAGGCCACCGCAGCGGAAATCGATGCCTTGGATGCCCAACTGAGGCAGATACTGGGGGAGGCCCCCTTGCCAGTTGCTGATCCCCACGATCCGCTGGAATTCAATCGACGAGCTGCGCAGCGTCGCAAGGCGCCCTAGCGTCAAAAACTGGAAATTCAGTTCCACATAATCCTTCCGCGAAATTAGCCGCTGTGCGGTAGCACGCGGTTTTTGACGGAACCGCACGCTAGCACGCTAGAGGCTGATGCGGCATCGGAATTACGATTTGTGACACTAGCCCATGGCCGATCAGGCCTAATCGTTGGTCTGGGCATCATGCTTGCCTGCTGCGTTTCCCTGGAAAAGCCAGCGGAAAGCTGCCCTCAGGGATCTTCGCCGCGTGATTCTTAATGTTGCCGGAGCACTAGGCGGATGGTGTTTGGTCACTAGAATTTGGCCGGAATGTGGGCATTGCTGCGGCGCTGTGTGGCCCCAGCAGCTGGGCTCACCAAGAACTTCATCAATCAGGATCATTGCCTTGCTACGCTCACACACATGTGGAGAACTTCGAATTGCCAACGTTGACCAGCAGGTAACGCTGTGTGGTTGGGTCGACAAGTATCGGGACCATGGCGGGACTATGTTCTTGGACTTGCGTGATCGATATGGCAGGACCCAGGTCGTGGTGAATCCCGACAGCGGGACGGACAATGTAGAGGTTGCCAAGAAGTTGCGTGGCGAGGACGTGGTGTTAATCGAGGGTGTTGTCAGTGCGCGACTCATGGGCAAGGACAATATGAAGTTGCCGACCGGTGAAATTGAGATTCGGGCAACCCGCGTGCAACTGCTCAATCGAAGTCTCACGCCACCCTTCTTCCCAAACCAAGAAGAGCTGCCCGGGGAGGATCTGCGACTGAAGCATCGATTCATCGACCTTCGCCGTTCATCAATGCAAGAAACGTTGATTTTGCGAGCCAAGATCATCAAGGCGATGCGCGACTACTTTGCCGACAATGACTTTATTGATGTCGAAACCCCAATTCTCGGACGAAGTACGCCCGAGGGCGCTCGCGATTACTTGGTGCCGAGCCGCGTTCATTGGGGGCAGTTCTTCGCTCTGCCACAATCGCCGCAGTTGTATAAGCAGATTTTGATGGTGGCTGGCTACGACCGCTATGTACAGGTCGCCCGCTGCTTTCGCGATGAGGATTTGCGAGCAGACCGCCAACCAGAGTTTACGCAATTGGACATGGAAATGTCATTCGTCGACGCGAACGACATCATCGCGATGATCGATGGTTTGATGGTTCAGTTGGCCGACAAGATGCTGGGTATTCCATTGACAACTCCGCTGCCACGCATGACCTATGACGAAGCCATGCGGCGCTTTGGAAGCGATTGTCCGGATCTGCGATTTGGCATGGAAATCGTGGATTGCAGTGACTTGGCAGCTCAGACCTCGTTTCGCGTTTTCCGAGGTGCCGTCGATGAAGGGGGGCACGTCCGCGGAATCAAGGTTGACCGGCGAGCGGAAGAGTTTTCCCGCAAACGCATTGATGAACTAACCGAGTTCACCAAGAACGACTTTGGCGCCAAGGGCTTGGCATGGTTCCGCGTGGAGCAGGATGGCTCGCTTTGGTCGCCAATAAGCAAGAATCTAGAACCCGCAGTGCTGGACGGCATCAAGTCTCGTTTTCAAGCCGAACCGGGTGACTTGATTCTTATGCTTGCTGATACTTGGGAGGTGACCTGCAAGGGGCTGAACGGTTTGCGCCGCCGATTGGGAGCCGAGCTGCAGTTGTACGATCCAAAGCAGATGCATTTCTCCTGGGTGGTCGAGTTTCCAATGTTTGACAAGGACGAAGAGTCAAACCGCTGGGTGGCAATGCACCATCCCTTTACCGCGCCACGGAGCCAGGATTTAGAGTCTCTCAAGAAATCCCCAGGTGATTGTCGAGCCCAAGCTTACGATTTGGTGATCAATGGCTACGAGGCAGGCGGAGGCACGATTCGAATCCACGACCATTCGACGCAGCAGGATGTATTTGACTTGCTGGGTATGACTGCTGAAATGGCCCGAGACCGATTCGGTTTCCTGCTAGATGCGCTCAGCTATGGTGCCCCTCCCCACGGCGGTATTGCGTTGGGTATTGACCGCATCGTGATGTTGTTTGCCAGACTAGATAATATCCGCGACTGCATAGCATTCCCCAAAACGCAGCGAGCAATGGATCTGATGACTGAAGCTCCAGGATCCGTGGAGCATAAGCAATTGCACGAATTGCACATCCAGGTCGAAACACCTCCAGCAAAGAGCTAAGGTTCCGCTTGTCGAGCGGAATCAGATGTGCCGTCGGAAGAATTTCGGCAAAATGAAACCACCGTACGGGGCAAAACACTTCCACGTTTGAACTATCAATTCCACCCACACACCCATAGTAAACACCCAAGCTATTTTTCCTCAGTTCCTTGGGAAATCAGGGAAACCGGCCGCTTACGCGGCGCGGCTCACATGAATCAACAATCCGCAAACGCGTCGCGACACACAGAGTTTGTGAGCCGTGGGGCAGGCACCGGTTTCCTGTCAAGTGAACTGCGGCCGTAAGTTCCGCGTGACGCTAGTTGATGCCGAGTCACCGTTGAATCATCTAAGTTTACTGGGAAAGTTAATTGTAGGTGCTACTGGTCGAGGTTGTGTTTGGACTGCAAATAGGGCCTGAGGATAGTCATCAATTCTTGGCCGCTACTGGGGTGCTTGGTAACGAAGCCAGCCACACACATGAACTTTTGGCATTGGTCGCGTTCGAGTCTAGCACCTTCGCACAGCATGACGAACACTCGCGGCAGCCACGGAGTTTTTTCTAGCATTGCATCCAGACTTCGCATCACCGCATAGCCGTCGACTCGCGGCATGTGCAGGTCCAGCAAAATCACTGAAGGTAGTGGCGAGCTAGTGCGTCCCCCGTTTGCGACAGTTTCTAGCCACTCGATAGCTTCATCGCCGTCATAAAGGCTGATGACCTCTGGACGAGGGGAGATCTGTTTCAGCAATCGCTTGAGTAGGGCGTGGTCGATGTCGTCGTCATCAACGATCAAAACGATTTCATTATGCAATCTTCGCTTCCCTCAGCTGGAGATCTTCATGGCGGGCAAGGGTTCCAATTATTCCGATCGATAACGATTGGATTTATCGTTGCCTTCGCTCGGAGAATCGGCAAGGTATGGGTAGCGGTATTTGAATGGTATCTAGGGAAACCAACGGCTCTAATTATTAATTGCAATTCACGCAGCAAAGTAGTGGTTGGGGATTCCACAGCAATCCGTCGATGAAATAATAATGTCTAGGCGGACGCAAGCTGACGTGTTTCAGCGAATTTGAGGAATAATCTTGGGGGGCCGGGATTGATGCCACAGACAAGCTACGCTTGTGCTCGACCAATAGATATCCTATTGGTTGACGACGATGAAGCTGACGTATTGTTGACCGTTCGTGGATTAGAAAAGCAAAGGTTACACAATTCACTCACGGTCGCCAACAACGGTTGGGAAGCCTTGGCTATGCTTCGCGGTGAGAACGGTTTTGAGAGAATCGTGGCACCCGATCTGATCATACTTGATCTGAATATGCCTAAATTGAACGGTCGAGAAACGCTGCTGGAGCTGAAGAACGACGAAAACCTCAAGCACATTCCCGTGATTGTCTTGACGACCAGTGAATCCAGCCGAGACATTGAAGCCTGCTACCAGCTGCAAGCCAGCTGTTATTTGACCAAGCCTGCGGACTTGACGTCGTTCCAGGATTCATTGGAGGCAGTCAAGGATTTTTGGTTGTCGAGCGTCCGTTATCCGCAGAAGTAGCTGACGGCAATTTTCAATGCTGAGGTGCGAAATGGAACACAAACGACTTGCTGAGCAAGTGGATCAGCTGAAAGAGCTGTTGATCAACGAGCAAGATTTCACTCGCATCAAGAACCGATTCTTCGACATCTCGAGCCGGACACCGTTAGTGGCCGAAAGCAAACGCTGCAAGGACGAGAAGTTGGTCGTGGCAATGAACTTGGTTGCCAAGCAAATTGCGAACACAAATGTTAAAGTAATGGAACTATTGAAGTACGAAGCTGGCTCGATGCTGCACGGCGTTTTTCAGCTGGGAAGTCAACTTGGTTCGATTTTCTATTTTACGGACATTGATGCCGGATTAATGACGGTTTGCGATTTTAGCGGGACGGCTGTGCATTCTCGAATATCGTTGGCGGAGGCGGACGATGAGGACGACGGCATGCCGACTGGCGATTTGCCCGAGGCAGGAGATTCGCGGCTACTGAAGCCCGAGGATAAACTGCGGATGCGTCGTAAGCTCCGCGAACGTCTCGAACGCAGCCGCAAGAAACACTGAGTACCAACGCACAAGTTTTCTGATACTTGAACAACCGTGGCTAGCCAGTAGCGGCTAATTATGCGGGAAAACGAAACTTCTCGCTATTCGCCGTTTGTGCCGAACGGAACTTGCTCTCCCTTTCGAAAGTTACCGCGTTTTTGAGTTAACTTTTGGAAGGGAGGGTCGGAGCTCCAGCGACGGGGAGGGAAAGCCCTCCTCTCCCAGACCCGCTTCGCGCGTGCTCGCGCGACTCTCCCCCTCGGGTGACATTATCTCGTTGATACTAGTGGTCTGTTACAGCCTAATTTTAGGGTAGTGGGATTCGCCAGAATTCCTCTCAATCGGGGAATTCTGGCGA
>JAGQPR010000225.1 GCA_020426625.1 Planctomycetales bacterium | reverse complement strand
GTAGGTAACTTTCTTATTCGACACCCTTTTGCCATCTGCGGAACCGAGCTTCAACTCGACTTCACAGAACCAGTTGCCGTCCAAAGCTTGCGCGCCCCCGACTAATTCATAGTCCAAAAGTTGCCTGCCGTTTGACCACTCCACTTCTTGGATGACTATCTCTGGACTCTGTTTTCTGAAATCTGTCATGGCTCCTCCCTGCTTCCAGTGGTCCAACACGCGAGTCAAGGTATCCTTGGCCAGATCTACCTCGACGGGTTTAGCCGATCTCCGGCCGGTACAGCCCAAAACCGCTACGCTAAAGCTGACAAACAAGATGCATCCAACGAAACTGCTCGCTCGCGTATCGGCACGATCGAGAGGTCTGCCGTTGCGTGCAACTTGGGATTTCGTCCCTCGGTTATTGAATACTGCTGAACTAGCTGTTGTTCGAATTGCGGATCGAAATGAAGGATCCTTGGGGAATCTAGAAAGCATTGATGACCTCCCCACCATTTCGCGTACCGACTGCACGCCAAACTTGAACATCGACATTGCTACTTACGAACTGTACAGAACCGTCACACATCACCACCTGAACACCGCCTGTATGCCGGCTCGTCGCCGTAAAATCCCCCTTTCCAGCTGGCTGAAATCCACACGAACGAGTGTTCGGAGAATTGATGTGCTGATAGGCGTTCTTACCGTGAATCCATGGGGCGCCCATGAAGTTGGGAAACTGGTTCGCTAGATCGGTAATGTCTACGGCGGCACATTGCGCAATGGCTTCATCCAGCGTCAATGGATCTGAGCGTACCAAGTAGGCATCAGATTCCGGAGTGAGGATACCATTCGATGCGTCACTAACGATTCGCTCACTGAAGGCCGCAGTATGGCTCGTTCCGTCAGTGATATCCGCAAACCGAGTCGCACTCGCAAAGTAAATAACACCGTTGGCCTTGGTATCTTGCCAATCTAGGCTGGTCCCTTTATTCGGTACATAGTTCACCGCACCTCCCACTGACGGTTGTGGGTTCTGCAGGTCGGACGGACAACGAAACCCTGACAGTTCCAACAGGCGGGCAGATTCGTTGACAGGGTCATTCCACGTCGTGTTGAAATCGATTTGCGCGTACAAGTTGTTTTGTTCTATAAATGGAAGCACCTGAGAAAGCGCCGAGTATTTCTTTGGTCCAGCGCCAATTAGCGCGAAAGGAAAACACTTGTGCGCATCATGATAATTGTGGAGCCCCAAACCGATTTGCTTTAGATTATTCATGCATTGCGTTCGCCGCGCGGCCTCCCGGGCAGACTGAACGGCGGGTAGCAGCAAGCCGACCAAGATACCGATGATCGCTATGACAACTAGAAGCTCGACTAAAGTGAAGCCTGGTTTTGACCCTAAGGCTAGATTTGTTCTTACTGGACTCATGACGATTTCCTGAAATGAACTCTGAGATTGATTGAGAGAGATGCGATGACAGCTGCCTGAACAACTGCATTCTGAGTGTGCCGGAATCATACCGCCACGTAACTCCAGATTTCACACGCCCTACGGCCACCACTGACGGTACTGCAGTTACCAGAACGGCACGAATCGATGGCAAAATCAATTCTGAGTACGGACAATGAATGGAAAGGTGTATGACTACCGAAGTAGGTCTTTCACATCGAAGTCAAATAGAGGGGCAAAACCCCACAAAGAAACAACGACAGCGAACAAGCCATCGCTGAATCGTTGAACACTATTGGGGTCTCACCTATCCAGGTTTACCTGGGTGGACGAAAGATAGAACCGGGCAGGAAATCCAGGTTCAAAGAGAGATCCACGACAATCCGTTCCCACGCATCGCCAAAGACAAGATTTGGCCAGCTTGAAACGCCCATCTGCGTGAGTCGAAGTTGATTTGGGACAACAATAGACATGGTGTCTTGGTGCGGTTGCCTACCATCGCAAGACCGCCCTTTGCATGGCCAACCACGGGGCTTCGCGTAATAACGAAACTGACCATTTTCGTACACGGTGCTTACAGATGAATTCAACTGGACGAACCCAAATTCTGTTTGCACGAGCGTTTTGCTTCCAGCAGTGTCGCTCTCAGTCTCAAAGTAGTGACAACCTGCAGCATTGGCCACGGAAGGAGCAATCACCAAGACCAAGAGAGCTGGCCAGAGCACTCGATGACAAACGGCTTCAAGAGCACTTCTTTGAAGTACCTGAAACATGCTTGGGGCCTGAATTTGAGTGCAGTGTTTACGCATGCGTTCACTGTATCACAAAAAGTAACACAGAGCAAACTTTCTGCATTGATGCATTTTTTTGCAGGTGCCTCACCAAACTCTCCGGTCAACTCCCCGTGAATCTTGGGAGCAAATCAGAATCGTGAACCAAAAGTGAGTCCCAAGCAGGATTAGGACGCTGACAGGCAAGATGCCTACCCTACTGCCCGAGGAATTTGGCAGGCAGGATGCCTACCCTACTGCCAGAGGAAGCTGGCAGGCAGGATGCCTGCTATGCGGCCAGAGCCGCCTCTCGTTCAAATTATTCTCGGAAACGAATAAAACCGAACGGCGGCTATTTCAGCTGCGCCTGGATGTGCGGTTCGAAGTAGTCGAGCGTGTAACCGGGTGCACGAAACATGGCTCCGTTTTCGAATCCCTCAGCCTCCGCTGGTCCCACGAATCGATGCTTGGTTTGCCAAACAACACTCTTGTCCGGCGCGACCTCCAGGATCCACGGCTGGTCTCCGGAGCAGATTAGTGTGTTGCCGCTCTTCAGCCGCTCAGCGCCGCTGATACGGAAGGAGAACATTTCTTGTCCCCTCGAGTAACTCCACATGACCTCTGGGCTTCGAAATGATCCATCCGGATTGACCGTGTACTGACCACTGGCACTCACCGGCAAGTGAAATTGCTCGACGGAAGAAAAGCCCGTCCTGGGAGGCGAAGTACCGTTGTTGAACACGGTGATGTCGCCCGCGCCTGGATAACCAGGGAGAATCCAGCGGCAATCGTGTTGACCAAAGATCAGCTTGTCATCGAGCGTACCGGCACCGTAGGCTTGGGGATTCCCCATGCGATAAAGTAAGTCACCGCCATGGCCACCCCGACCACCCTGACCGGTGCGAGCTTCAGCGGTTGTCGTCGAATGGTCAATCACCCACAGCTCGTCGTCAAAGCGCGCGCTAACGATAATCTGATCCCATTCAGGGTGATAATCGATGGCGTTCATGTGAATCCAGTCCGCCCGTGGTGTCATGGCGAAATTAACGTCTACGCGCCGAGGTCGATCTTTGGGGGCGGCGTAATTTGGCAACTGAGGATCTGCATCCTGGACGAGATGGTCCCATAAACGCCAAACCCAAACTTCTTCGCCACCGGTCAGGCCAGACGGTCTTACTTCGACAATCTTCTCCGAATATAGTTCATTGGACGTCAGCTTCTCCGACCTTCTTCCCGCTGACAACGCTTGTTCTTTGGATAATTTTTCCCAAGCAATGAAGAGAACATTGCCGTTGGGCAACAACTCAAAATCATGGTGTTGCAATTGCTTTTCGTCAGCATACTTGAAATCCCACAATAGCTTGCCATCCCAATCGACTTTTTGGATGCGACCGAAGGAGCCGCGGCCGTCGTAGAGTGAGGTTTCTGGCTCTTGCGAGCTGCGCATCAGCGTGCCATCGGGGAAAAGGTAAGCGTTGCTACCAGTAATCTCGAAATCCCAGCGGTGCAGTATCTCTGCGTTGGCGTTAATCAGGTACACGTACTTGCTTACCAGCGGGGCAACCAATACCAACGTGGAGGAAGGAGGCGCATCCTTCGTCGCGTCACTGGAGCCAGCCTGTACATTCTCAGGACCAAGCCCCGCCTCAGATGCGATATCTTGTGTAATACGCTGTTGTGCGGTAGCCAGCGTCGCATCGCTCAGGAAAAAGAATGCCAACCAAGCAGTCCAAATTGTGACCGATTTCGGCTGGATCCGGCAACGATGCTGTCGACGAAAGTTGCCGCTACGGCAGAAGCGAAATCGTACTTGATGCATAAACAAAACCAATCGAGGAAACATGAACGCCGCCTTCAAGTTGGGAGGATACACAGCTTTTGCCAGCTGCACTTCAGGGAAACATTCCCCGTCAATCGCAGCATCTAGCCCCAGTAAAGCCACGTACGTTCTAACATATCAGCGTTGCGTTTCAAAGTCACAGCCACAGGGGTGCAAAGCGGCTGATTCGACCAACGCACGTAATGTCTAGTTGTTAGCACACGCGGAGCGGGTAGCAACTTACTCTCCCGCGGGTCCTCGGGAGAGTCGCGAGTAATGCGAGCGGTGAGGGGCACAGCGTAACTTGCACACGGCCCGGCCGCTTTACGTCCGCCCCGCCCGCGAACAGGTCCGTAGCGTTCCCACCACGTCGCGTTTTGATATGCCTGGATTTGCTGGATAGTGTCGACAGATTGATTAAGCTAGCTACGAGACGAGATACCATGCAACGAATAGCGAGACGCGATGTCCTTTTTGCCTAGCCCTGCCCGAACGAAAAGTCGACAACGACGCGTTTCCCACGTTGGCCGCATACCGCGATTTGAATCACTGGAGCATCGACGTTTGCTAACCGGCTTGCCGCTGGCCGCAGCTTATGTACTTGCTGACGCTCAGGAGCAAGCCACTGCTGGCACTGCAGCATTGGTAGCCGAAGGGGAGGATGCGCCCGATCTAGTGGAATTTGCCAAGCAGCTGGCCCTGACAGAAACAAAGCTATTCTGTGCTTTTTGGATTTCGGACTGCGCTTTGCAACGAGCCCTTTTTGGCGATGGCGGCGAGTTTCTGCCCGCCATTGAAGTCTCCAACGCCAATGGCACCATCAACGAAATTGGATCGGCCAATCAAATCACCCAGGTACCAACTTGGGTCTTTCCCGACGGAACGCGGTCGGTTGGTGTGGCCAATTTGGAGACGATCGCCACCAGTTCGGCGGTGGCGATTCCGACATCTTCGCTTCCCTCGATGGTATCCATTTCAGATCAGACGGTGGCGATTGGTTCGCCGCTGCACATTCCCGTTGATGCGTACGACCCCAACGGCGATGCTCTCCTGGTTTCTGTAGATGTCACAGACCCAAGCTTGCTTGTTGCCGAGGTATTGAGCGGAAATCGTAGTCTTCGTCTTGACCTGGCTGATTTTGGCACCATGGATTTCCAGCTATTCGAAAGGCGAGCGCCGCAGCCTGCTAACCGTGTTGTCGAGCTCGCAAGCAGTGGCTTCTACGACGGAGTTCAGTTCCATCGAGTTGTCAATGACTTCGTGATCCAAGGCGGTGACCCTACGGGTACTGGTGCTGGCGGGTCCACCTTGGGTGCATTCGACGATCAATTCCATCTAGAACTACAACACAATGCACCCGGGACACTCTCTTACGCCAAGGCTGGAGATGACACAAACGACTCTCAGTTTTTTATTACTGAAAAACCGCTGCGCTTCTTGGATTTCAACCACAGCGTCTTTGGTATCTTGGTTGAAGGAGAACGGGTTCGGGAGGCGATCAGCGACATCGCCACCATTCAGGAAACACCAGCCTATGACGTAGTTATTTCCAAGGCATCCATCTTCCAGGACGACGAGAATAGTGTGCTACTACTGAAGGCACTCGGCAATGTTACTGGATCGACCGAAGTCACGGTGACGGTCAGGGATCCCACGGGTAACGCTTCGGTGCAGACATTCCGAGTCAACGTTGTGGCCGACTCATTCAACGCAGCGCCTTTCTTGGACCCCATCGAGAACCCTGCGACCACCATCAATGTCCCCGTTGAGGTTCACTTGACCTCACAGGACAAGGAAGGGGATGCCGTCACCTACAGTGTCACCCCAGTCGGTGACACAGAGTTTCAGCTGACCCTTGACGAAGCAGGCACGGTAACCGTGAATCCCCCCAACGGTTTTTCCGGGGTTCTACAATTCATGGCAACAGTTCGGCCGGCTCCAGGTACGCCTACAGGCGCGGGAGCACGAGATGACAACCAACTGGTCACGGTCACCGTACATTCGCATCAGAATCCGAACAACTCGTTGGACGTGAATGACGACGGATTCGTCAGTCCAGCAGACGTACTGATCATCGTCAACTTTCTGAATGCTAATGTTGGTTCCGGGGCCATCAGTGAGCTGCCTCCACCATTACCGTTTCGCAATGTCAACGGTGACCTGTTCATTACACCCATCGACGTACTGATTATCGTGAACTTTTTGAATGCGAACTCCGATGGGGAAGGGGAGAAGCGTCCGAGAATCACGGAAACTGAGGAAGAGTCGATAGCACCTGGGCTAGTGGATTCTTTGATTGCCCGGGAAACAGACTGGCTGGTCAACCGGCGACGCCGCAGCTACTGCGATGCGTTGATCAGTTGAGCCCAATGGTGGTAGTCCCAGCGCCAGGAAGTGATCGTTCCATCCGGAAGGATCCTCGCTTGAATTGCACCGTCGCGAAATGTGATGCCCAGCAACTCCGTTTCCGGTTGATATTTCTCTAACACAGCTGGCTGACTTGCACGATGGTTGCCACTAATCACTGTGAGCATGGGGCGACACCATTGCAAGATCGTAGAGGGGTCGAGAGCCAGGCTGCCATGATGAGGCGCCATCAGTATGTGACAGGGACGGGCTGGCAACTGCACCAAGTTCAACATACCGCTGCCCTCTAAGTCACCTGGAAGCAGAATGCGTTTCCCTGAGAATTCTAGCAGTAGGCACAAGCTGCCTGCATTGTCGTTTTCTGGTCGCAAACCTGCGCGTGGGTGAAGCACTTGCCAATGAACTTGTCCCACGTTGCCGCTGCGTCCAGCGGTCCAAGTATCGCTTTGCACCGAGCGATCAGCGAGGGTATCGATCAGCACGCGCACATCATGGTCGGAACTTTGCCAGAATTGATTGGTACTGACCACTTGCCCGATACGGAATCGTTCGAGCAAGCCTTCGGTCGCATTGTAGTGGTCCGCATCGGCATGCGAGATCAAGAGCCTGTCAATCCTGGCGGTGCGTAACTCCCATAGTGCAGTCGCGATATCTTGGTGGCTGCGACTGCTGACTCCCAGGTGCCCAGCATCGTAGAGCCATACTTCACCCGTAGGAAACTGAATGATCACGGACGTGCCATGCCCAACATCCAGAAACGTGCACTGCAAAGGCAGCTGCGGTGCGTCGTCAACGGCGATGGTTGGCTCACCACGCAGCGGCCAAGCCCAAGGGCCACGCATATCACCTAGTCGCGTCTGTAAAACGGCAAATCCGATCCAAACACAGAGAATGCAAGCTAGGACTGCATTCTTTCTGCGGCCGAATACTACGAGCCAACCAACGACCATCGTATAGAACGCGAGGATCCACCAAATCGACGGAGCAGGCAACCACCAATGTCCCCAAGGAACTTCATTGGCTAATTCGACAATTCGACTAATGAACGAGAGGCCCCAACCACATAAGTTCCCGGACAACCAGGCGAGCGGAGGTAACCACCCCAAAACTGCCGTAACCAATCCAGCTAGCAAGCTGACCATCAGCGGCAGTGACAGCACGACATTGAGCGGCACAGCTATGGGTGAAACAACGTGGAAGTGGTACCACACCAGCGGGCAAGTAATAAGCCATACCCAAAGGCTGAGACGCATCATGTCAATGGCTGACCGAGTTGCCAAGAGCAACCAACGGCGACCACGACTCAAGCTCTCTTCAACGATTTCTTGCAGCGCAGACCTTTTGTTCGCGGCAACAGTGCGATCGATGGCAAATATGCCTATGGCGCCCACCGCCAAAAAGGACAGCTGTACCCCTACGTTTTCTGCGTTGTTCACACTGGACAAAAGCAACACGATTGCGGCCAGGGCGAGGACGTTTGCCAAGCGAGTGTCGCGGCCGATGGCTCTTGAGAATCCGAAGGCCATGACAAGTATCACGGCCCGCATGACCGGCGGTTTGCCGCCAGCCAACCATGCATAACCGCCGCAAATCAGCATCAACATGGCGAAGATAGTACGATTGCGGCAGCGCAGTAGACTGGCTATCAGTAGAACCGCAGCGGCAACGATCTCTACGTGCAATCCACTGATCGCCAGCATGTGCAGCGTACCTGTGGCCATCATGGCCTGCTGGGCTTCCCAATCGACTTGCTCCCTGCCGCCAAACACCAAGGCTGCCGCCAAGCTCGCCTGGCCATGAACGACCCAACGCTGCAGCGATCGGTCGACATACCGCACCGCTTTTGCCCGGGTTCGAGCCAGCCAGTAAGTACTCAAAGTGTCGCATTTCCGAATCTGCTGTCGCCCCTCGGTTGACAGTCGAGTGAACACACCGCGTTTGCGGTAGTAATCTGCAAAATCGAATGCCCCCGGATTGGTAGGCGGATAAATCTGACTGAACGTCCCATAAACCTCCAGCACGTCACCTGGCAACAAATCCGTGATTCGACCTTCGCAAGCCAATGGGCACAGCGCATCGGTCGCGACCCAGCTTTCTCCATCGCGGACCTCAAGGCAACGAACCAGCCATTGAGTGCGCCAAGGTTGGCCAGCCGGATCACCTGGGCGAAAGGTGGGATTGGGGCGCCATTCGGCGACCGATTCGACAGCGCATCGTAGCGCAATTGGAATTGCCTCACGGGATGCGGCTGCAAAGAGAGAGTCCGACTGGCGGGCGATTTGGATGTTTGCGAGATGGACACCCAACAATGATACAGCACCCAATGCCATGGCTGCTGCCCAGAGATTATGCCCTCTCCAGCGACACCAGCCAGTGAGGGCGACCGCGGCGAAAATTGCACACATGACTGCAGCTGGGTGAAACGGCCTGCAGCCAGCGGCGAGCAGAACCCCGCAGTAGAGCGCTGCCCAACTCCAGACAAGAGGCAGGCGATAAAGACGATAGGTGATTGGTTCAGCCCGCAACCAATGGCTCTTCAGCAAGCTACCGAAACTCGTGAGCAGCCGTTTGAACATTTGCCTTGCATAAGTCCTAGCTGCCCAGGTTCTGCGAAACGTTCGTTCGGTATGCGACGAAGGCAGGTATCACGCCTGCGAGCGTCGCCAGCAACATCAAACCGGGGACTAGCCAAAATTCGTAGACTGTCATCGTATTGAAAAAGCCGACAGTGATCCCGGTATTCCTTTGGATTGTACCACTGTATGCCACGCCGATGCCATGACCGATAAACCAGCCAGCTACGCCACCACCGATGGCAATCAACAATGACTCCAGTAATACGACCAACACCACCACATCGCGACGAGCGCCCAAGGCACGCATCACCGCGATATCGCGTTTGCGTTCATTCATCGAATTGTAAATGCTGACCAGTATGCTGATGGCGCTTACAATGCATACTACAACGGTCAGTGCCAGGAAGGCTGCCCGAACTGGGGTAATGAACATCCCCAGCATCTTCGTGATTTCGTCCACGGGTGAGACCGCTTGCACTCGCAGCCGTTTGTTAATCGGACGTTGCATTGAGACGGCGAAGATTGGATCGCCTGCCTTTACCAGTACGGCCGTCAAATCGCGTTTCTCCAGCGGTAGGCGCGGTGGCTGAACAGTCTCGTTTCTGCCTACGCTCTCTTTTTCGGCATCGGGGTTGGATTTGTCCTCAAAGGCCCGCGCGTGGTCCTCGATCAAATAAAAACCTTCTAGATTGATAAAGGCTGCTCGGTCGTTGGGAGTTCCCGTTGGAGCCAGAATACCCACCACCGTAAACTCCTGCCCGTGTCCTTCGCCTTCTGGGTCTCCGTGGGTCGTCTTTATCTTGTCACCAACTTTCTTTCCTTGCTGCCGTGCCACTTGAGCTCCCAACACAGCTTCGAAATACCCGTTCTCCTCAGAGTAGTCCAGCATATTGCGACCTGATTGGAATTGATATTCCTGGTCAGAGGCCGGACCAAATCGCAGACTAGTAAAGAAGGCTGGCGTAGTTCCAACCACACGGAAAGGACCAAAATAATCCCCCAAGCACACGGGAATTGCGAAGCCGCCATTGGTGTACTCACAGAACAATCCCTTGCGCTCGGGATCAGCAACCAAACCACCGATCTTCTTGATTTCGTTTGGCCTGGCTTCAGCTCCCGGCATTAGCTCCAGGTACTCTTCGTAAGGAATGACTTCAATCGGTTCACTGAGGTAGAAGACTGTATTCAGAGCCAGTTGCAGCGATCCGCCTTTGGCCCCCACAATCATGTGATAACCTACATTGCTGTTACGGTCGAATGATTCGGTAATGATCCAGCTCAAGCTCAACACCAGCACGACCAGAGAGACGCCCAACGTCATGCTGAACATCGTCAGGATCGTGGCCAATCCCCGTTGCTGCATATTCCGCCAAGCGATGTGCAGTAGATTCATGAATTCTTTTGCTCCAAGCGTCGGGCCGAGGTTCGCAAAAACCGTGGCTCGCCTTCGAAAGTAAATGGCTAACAGTCCGCATGGACCTGGTTTATTTGGTCCAGCTTTTCCACTCTGTCAAACTGTTCGGCGACTTGCAGCGAATGCGTTACCAATAGCAGTGAGATCGCTTCGTCGCGGCAACAATCTCGGATCAGATCGATGATAAGCTGCTGGTTGGCTGGGTCGATATTGGCAGTCGGCTCATCAGCCAGCAACAGCTTCGGCCGATTGGCCAGCGCTCGCGCCACGGCAACTCTCTGTTGCTGCCCTACGGACAAAGCAGCCGGGCGATGATGCAGCCGATTGCCCAAGCCAACTTTGTCAAGTAACTCAGCAGCCCGTTTAAGATCGTGTTTGCCATGGGCAAATGTCATTCCCAGTCGCACATTCTCCAAAGCAGAAAATCCGTGAAGGAGATTAAACGTTTGAAAAACGTAGCCCAGTTTCGCGGCGCGAACCCGGTCTCGCCCGGCTTCGCTGAGTTTCGCGAGTTCGATTCCTTCGATCTTGATCGAGCCCTTGTCGGGAGCCATGATACCGGCGATGCAGTGCAAAAGCGTAGTTTTTCCACCACCGCTTTCGCCAATCAGGACTACCTGTTCGCCGGTAGCAATCGAAAACGAAGGTATGTCCAGGATGGGCAGACGCGTTCGATCGGGCAGCGAAAAACTCTTTGTAAGATGCTTAATGTCTAACATGCGCAACTCGTGTTGACGGAAAATACACTAACACGGTAACCGTTCTTGCCCCAGCTGTCTTGGTTGATCAACTAGGTGCGTCTTCGAATCGCCCGTTCCATATCGCGTTTTGCATCGGCTTTCTTCATTCTGTCGCGTTTATCGTACAGCTTCAGGCCTTT
The DNA here is from genome assembly GCA_020426625.1 of Planctomycetales bacterium. Lineage (GTDB taxonomy): Bacteria > Planctomycetota > Planctomycetia > Pirellulales > Pirellulaceae > Aureliella. The sequence continues at coordinate 1,308 of JAGQPR010000225.1, read as the reverse complement.
GCAAAGCGCCATCTCGCACTTGGCAATTCCACGCTCGTTGAAGAACAGTTTCAGAGGGACGAGTGTCAGTCCTTTTTCCTTGGCTTTTCCAATGAATTTGACCATCTCGCGTTTGTGGACCAGCAACTGACGGGGGCGGCGGGGCTCGTGATTCCAGACGGTGGCCTGAGGATACTCGGCGATGTCGCAGCCGACCAGCCAGAGCGTCTCTCCCTTGACTCGGCCGTACGCTTCCTCCAACTGGCACTTGCCATCTCGCAGACTCTTTACTTCGCTACCCAGCAAGATCATGCCACACTCGACTGAGTCCAGAACTTCGTAATGGTGCCGAACCTTGCGATTATTACCGACAACTTTGATGCTTGGTAACTTGCTTGCTGGCGCTGCCTTGTCCCTGGCTTTGCCGGACGCGCCGCCAGACTTGGCTTTTGTCGGCTTGGGCTTGGTTGGCTTAGCAGATTTCTTATTCAAGGCGTTTCCGGATCCTTAGCTAAGTTGGATAGCAACACTTTCGATCACTCGACCTGGGAAGGCGAGTCTGGCGTTATTGGAAAGCATTCGCAACGTTTTTAAAACACGTCCTTACCTTCAATCTCTGCAATGTTGCCAATCTTTTGATTGATACGCAATATTTGGCCGATTTGGTTCACTGTTCACTGTCATCATAGCCTGTTTGCTGCAGTGGGCGGTGCACCAGTGAAACTGTGGCACGTTCCATTCGAATATGGAGTCCTGACAAGCCAAGCTGCACGCAATTGCCCGCAAAGCCATTTGTGAGTCGAAGGGCAACGACACGCCAATGGTAAGATTGGTTCGATGGACTACAATCTGGAGTGAGTTTATCTAGCAAGATTTCCCCGATTGGGTTAAACGCTAATGCACGTCGAGCTGCCCGTAGTCTCAACCTCAACCGTAGTCTCAACCTCAAATCGAGCGGATGAGGAATTGCCATACGCACCATCGCGTAGGCTGCCGCCGTGGCTCCGCAGAAGCTTGCCCAAAGGGAATTTTGACAATTTCACTTCAGGATTGCTGGATGAATTGAAATTGGAGACGGTTTGCGACAACGCGAAATGCCCCAACCGCATGGAGTGTTACTCGCAAAAAACCGCGACATTCATGATCCTCGGCAACGTTTGTACTCGCCCATGTGGCTTTTGCGCCGTATCGCGAGGCAAGCCGGAAAACCTTCAGCAAGATGAACCCGAACGCGTTGCCTTGGCTGCACAGCGACTCGGCCTAAAGCACGTAGTAATCACTTCGGTCACGCGCGACGACCTTCCCGATGGTGGCGCGGAACACTATTTT
>JAGQPR010000224.1 GCA_020426625.1 Planctomycetales bacterium | reverse complement strand
GCCCGATTCTTTGCTACATCAACTGGCGCAAATAGCCGAATTGAGGTTAATGCACTGGAGGCAATTCAAGGGGGCATTGTCGCAAGCTTGCAAGGAGGCCTAGTGAATGCCCAAGGTATTACGACTGCGACCAACACACTGTTCCAAGCGACCGGGCAAGGTTCAATTGTTCGCGTTACATCTCTAGCGAATAAGACTAACGTCAACATTACAGAACAAAACGGTGGACAGGTTATCGAGCCAGGTGAGGGAGAAGGCGAACCTCTGGCGAAAACGATTATTGGGGTTAGGCTTGATCCTTGGAACGGAGCCTTTGTGGGGCCAATCCAGATCATGCAGCCAATTCTGGAATCGACAGTTGAGTCCTTTGCCTCAACAAGTTTTTCGTTGACAGCCAGCGGTGAGCAAACACCACCTGAGCCAGTGCTTTCACAGCGTTTTGCCTACGATCCGCTTTTTAATCAACTCGTGTATGAAAGCGATGGTCGTGGCAAGCAGACGTTGTACAAAATCGATCCGACGAACGGCAATACACTGGCAATGACGTATGTCGTAGGCAATCCAGTATCAACGCTCGATGCTCAGACGCTGACTTTGGGGGATATCTCCGGCCAACATACTTTCGCGGATGTAACGGGAGATGGAAAGCAAGATCTCATCTACATTGACGCGTCAAAGGTTTACGTAGCGATCAACACTCTCGACGGATTCGGCACTGCAGTGAGCATTTCCGGAACTACGGATATTGCAGGTTTCGCCATTGCCGACCTGGACAAGAACGGTACGTCAGAAATCTATGCTGCCGATCCCACGGCCGGCAGTGTACTGCGTTGGGTTTTGGGGACGGGAGCAGGCTTTGGGAATCCATCCGTCCTTGCATCGATTCCATACGCGCAACAGTTGACGTTTGGCGACGTCGATAGCGACAATGACCTTGATCTGGTCGTAGAAGCCGACAATGGCGGTCTCCCGAGTCCCGATGGCGAATTGAAGGTACACGTTTTTGCTAATAACGGCTCGAACCAATTCACACTATCGTCGACAGTTGGACTTTTTACAAAGTCGAACCAATCGACCGGAGTGGCGGTCGTAGACCTCGATCTTGATGGCAAGATGGATATCGCCGCGCTTCGATTTGGACCGTTGTTCAATGGGACGATGAGCGGCAACACAGTCGAAATGCTATGGGGTAACGGTTCGACCTCCTATTCACCCTCGTCAACCGCAGATCGCCTACCGTTTAGTGCGTCGCACATTGCTTTGCGTGACGTCGACAGTGATGGAGATATTGATATCTATGGCGAGCAATTCTACTTACTTGCCAATTCGGGACGAACATTCTCCTCAGGCTCATTCGCTGGTGCCCCAAACTACTATGTCAACTCACGAGTCAATAATTTCGTAGTCCGTGATTTAATCTTTGCCGACTTGAACGGAGATGGATTCGCGGATCGAATCGAGGCCCACGATCAAGTACGTCGGTCCGACAGCCAACACGTCTCTGGCCGCATTGAATTTCAGCTCGGAAAGGCTGGCGGTGAGTTGGGGACGCCGTTCAGTGTTCCAACCGACATCAATCCTCATGACTTGGTTCTTCGCGACTTTGACGGCGATGGTACCCTCGACTTGAGTTATGTCAGTGGCGAAGACAACGAGTTGACGATCCAGCCTGATTTCATGGGGCGTTACTTTGGTCGCGTCGGCGATGCGGATGACTCAATCACCCGGTACACGTACACACCACAAGGCTTGATCGATACGGTCACCGATCCGAAGGGCCGAATCACCGACTACGACTACGACGCACTCGGTAGACTCATCGCGACGACCGAAGCCAAAGGCACCGCCGACCAGATCATTTCCAGAATGGAGTATGACCCGAACACGATAGCGGGCAAAGCCGGCTTGCCTACCGCTACTATCGATCCCAATGGCAATCGATCGCAGATTCAGTACGACAGTATGAATCGCGTCGTCAAGACGATCAGCCCCGATCCGGATGGAACTGGGCCGCTCACAAGTCCCACGACTCAGTTCGAATATGATGCTGAAGGCAATTTGACGAAGCAAATCGACGCGGAAGGCCATGCCACGACCTTTGAGTATGATGCCCGTAATCGGCGTATTGTCTCGATCCAGCCCGATCCGGATGGTGCTGGTCCCGTTGAAGCCTCGCGCGAACAGTATGAGTACGACAACAACGGCAACCTGGTGGCCACGATCGATCCGCTGGGCAACATAACTCGCGCCGTATACGACGCCCGCAATCGAGTTGTCAAGCAAATCGATGCGCGAGGTGGCGTGACAAGCTTCGAATACGATCGAGACAATAACATGGTGGCGCTTACCGATCCGGTTGGCAACCGCACCACGTTTGCGTACGACGCCCGCAATCGGATGACCAGCGAGACGGACCCGCTGGGCAAAACGATCCAGTACATTTACGACGGCAATGACAATCTCATCGAAAAGATTGACCGCCTCGATCGCCACACCACTTACGGCTACGACGATCTCGACCGCGTTGTGCGAGAGACGTGGGTCGATGGCGATAATGAAATTCTGTATACCTACGATATCGTCGGCAACTTGCTCAATGTGCGGGATGCGTTCAGCGAGTACGCCTACACGTACGACAATCTCGACCGTGTTCTAAGTGTTAACAACGCAGGCACACCCGACGCGCCCCATTCTGTCCTCGTCTACACCTACGATTCGAACAGCAAGGTCACCTCCGTACATGACACGATCGACAACGTCGAAGGTGCAACCACCAGTTACGTATATGATACGCTCGATCGTCTGACAATGCTCGTGCAAACCGGCCCCGACATCTCCGACAAACGTGTCGACTTCAGCTACAACAGCCTCGGCCAGTACACCTCAGTCAAACGATACAATGACCTTGGAGCTACCGAGAATGTTATTAATACATTTTACACCTACGACAGCGCCAATCGCCTCAAAGCCATGGACCACCTCGATCCGTCGAATGCTCCCGTTGCCTTCTTCCACTACGAGTACGATCTCGCAAACCGCATTACTCGCATCACGGACGTCGATGGCACCGTCGATTACACCTACGACGCAACCAATCAATTAACCACTGCGGACTACAGCGACCCAACACGTGTCGATGAGTGGTTTGTATATGATTCGAATGGCAATCGGCTCGCTAGTTTCCAGGCACCGAGCGGTTATGTCGTTGATGTAGGCAATAGAATCACAGCGGATGGTACCACTGAATACTTCTACAATGCTGAAGGAAACCTTGTCCGAACGCGCGATAGAAGTTCAGGTGACGTCATAAATTATTCGTGGGATTATCGTAACAGACTCACGCGTGTCACGGGTGACTCAGGTGAGATAATTTCTTCCTACACATATGGTGCTGAGAACTCTCGCTTGGCGACAGCTTCGGCCGACCAGGAAGACACAGTCTGGTACGTCTACGACAGAGGCAATGTACTCTTGGATGGAACCAACGTGGGGGATGTTTTCGCGGCTGATTCTCGCAACGTCCACAGTGACGGCTTGGACAAACTCATCGCGTCTTCTGACACTGTAGCTACGACTAATTGGTGGATTACTGATCACGTAGGATCAATCGTTGGTTCTGTTTCAGAAGGAGCCGCTAGTGCATCACCCCAATACTCTGCGTTCGGTGTTCAGTTTGAATCGCCTTTCCTGAAGTTTTCTTACACCGGAAGAGAAACTGAGAGCAGTCACGATATGTTGTATTACCGTGCTCGGTATTACTCCCCTATTCTTGGGAGATTCTTAAGCGAGGATCCTGTGCGTCATCGCGCTGGAGACAGCAATCTGTATCGTTATGTAAGTAACTCACCCATATCAAAGAACGATCCAACGGGCTTGGTCGAATGGTTTGGAACAGTGGCTATTCTTTCTGCAACAGGCAATGTCGGACCACAGCCGATACTAAGCTTCGGGGTAACTTTCGTATACGTTTCGCTTCAAACAAAGTGCATAGGTGGGAAGAAAGGCACGGCGTCGGGCCTTGCCGTACTGCCAACGATTTCGGTTGGCTTATCACTAAGCAGTGTCGTCACCCCTCTTAAATTGGGCGGTGGAACGGTTTCGCCAATTGTAATGAATGACCCCTACAATAGCCCGCAGCCAGACGCATTGGGAGGTCTAGCCGTACTTGCAGCGGCCGGTTTGGCTGCGGTGCGCGGTGCCGGTCCAACAACACTGAGACTTGGAGCTGCACAGGGAAACTTACCCAACAACGCTTTGTATGTTGATCTGATGATAGGAACAACTGCGGCCGTGGGCTACTCGAATGTCAAAGGTGAAGTTTCAGAATGCTGTGACAAGTGATCGCATAGTGTAAGAGTCATTTATTAAGTTGAGGAACGTACATTGCGATCTGACGGCAAGGGTAGTCTCGTTGGGCAATCGCAAGCGGATGTAGAGATTCCGATTTACATTGCAATTCGGTGTTGCTTGCGGCAGACTCGACGTTTCGTGGTCACTCGCGCATCGTTCTAATTGGCAGTTTTGAGGCTGAATGGTGAAGTCAATACACCCATTTTTCGAGAATCTTGAATTCCGCTACATGATGGCTATCTGGCAGAATCCAGGAATGTACCTTGATGTAGATGCCTCGCAGTACGTTTCACCAATAGATGCACTGCTCGTCATCAACGCTATAAACAATAACGGCCCACGTTCATTAGCAGGTGAGAATAGGCCCTCCGGAGAACCGTTTTGCGATGTTAATGGCGATGACTTTCTCTCGCCTATCGATGTGTTACTGGTGATCAATGGACTGAACCGCGCTCGCGATCCTATGGTGCTGGTAGCAAATGTCTCAGCGACGAGTGATGCAAACCGTAACGGAATCATCATGGGCAATGGGCTAACCATCGTTGGGCAGACCCTCCCAGATGTTGAGCTCTCGATTAACCCGTCTGAGGCGCCTCCGAGTGGCGTAATCTCGGCCCCGATCAAAGCCGGGTCAAATTCACAAGGCAGGTTCGAAGTCACGTTGGCGCTGAGCGAGGCGGTTACGCAGACGTTTGCGATCAACGCGATGGACGAAATTGGTCGCCGCACCTCAACACAAATCACAGTGCAGCGTGGTGACGTCGTTCAGGATTGGAATGCAGCAGTACTGAATGTGATTCGTGATTGGACGACAACTTCGAATGATCCGTACGATAATCGTATCGTAACGGCTCAGCCGCCGATGGTGGCGCGCAACCTGGCGATGATCCATACGGCGATGTTCGATGCGATCAATGCAGTTGAGGGCGGGTATGAAAGCTACATCTACGACGGTCCGCAGCATCCAACCCCATCCACCATTGCTGCTGCGGCAGGAGCAGCCTATCGTGTCGCCTCGAATCTCTATCACGACGTGGATGAGCTAGCCATTTGGAACGCGTCGCTCACTGAATCGTTGGCGGTCGTCGATGATGGTGCGGCTCGCGACGAGGGACTGGAGCTTGGCTATTTGATTGGCGATCTCATCTTGGCGGCTCGATCCAACGACGGCTCGCAGGCTACTGAGATCTATACACCACAAGGCCTGCCCGGTACCTGGCGAAGAACTTTTCCGGACTACATTCCGCCTTTGTTACCCCAATGGCCAGACGTCGCTCCCTTTGCGATTCCTAGCGGCGATGCCTTTCGCCCCCCCGCGCCGCCAGACCTTACCAGCGAGGAATACGCAACCGCCGTCGACGAAGTGATGCGTCTGGGAAGCCTTGCCAGTACAGAACGAACAAGCGATCAGACGGAGATCGCTGTTTTCTGGGCCGATGGCGGCGGCACGGCCACGCCTCCTGGTCACTGGAATCGTATCGCCTCCGATGTCATTTCTGAACAACAACTCTCGCTCATCGACTCCGCCCGCACGCTGGCGCTATTGAATTTGGCCTTAGCCGATGCAGGTATCGCTGCTTGGGACGCCAAATACGGCTATGACATTTGGCGACCCATTGACGCCATTCGAAGAGCCGACACCGATAGCAACGATCAGACGATCGCCGATCCAACTTGGCTGCCTTTATTGCGCACTCCGCCCTTTCCGACCTACACATCCGGCCACAGCACCTTCAGCGGAGCCGCGGCTGCTGTACTCACGTCACTATTCGGCGACAACTACGCATTCAGTTCTACCTCCGACGGACACACCGGCTACGCACAACGCCCGCTCGATCCATCGCTGATCACCACTCGAAGCTTTACGAGCTTCAACGAAGCAGCGGACGAGGCCGGAATCAGCCGCATTTACGGGGGAATTCACTTCAATTTTGATAACACGGCTGGCTTAGAGTCGGGCCGACAGGTCGGCGATTATGTAGTTGAGCGTCTACTGCGTCGGAACGCGGGGTAGTTTAGGACATTAATAACAACCCTTTAGCGAGAGGATTCGAGCACAGCAGTGACTTTCGCAGAAATTCGGTCATTCAGACTTGATACGCTTGTCGCCTGTGGACTGCACGTCTAAACGCAAATGTAAGATTCCTGCCAAAGCAGTAGCAAAGACATGTTAGGAGTACGATCCGTGTAAGGTGTCAGCGTAGAAGATCGTAGGTCGGGCCGACACGCAAAGTGCTCAGCAAGACGCGCGAGTGTGCTTGCCCTTTGTTGATTTGGCGGTCCACGTTGATCAGGACGGGTTCCGGTTTAGCCCAGCCACCACACCTCGAGGAATTCGAAATGCGTACTTTGGCGTTGTTGTTAACTTGCTGCACTTATTCCGTCGCCGTTGCCCAGTCCCCCTGGCAGCCCAGCACGGAACCATCACTCGATCTGAAAGATAGCGCGATTGCGAAGGTCGTGGTTGAGAATGGGAATAAAGTTGTGGCTCTCAGGATTCCAGAGTGGAAAACTGATACTCGTAAGCGACAAAACACTGAGACGAGAACAAGGACGGAAACCAGGACAAAGCAGAACGCTGATGGAACGACTGAAGATTACTCGGTAGAAGTACCGTTCACGGTAACAATTGTCGAGAACTATGCGGTTCAAATACCATCGGGCAAGTATCAACCGCCAGTTTCCATCCCGTTGGACAAGGCACATGTTTGGAAAGTGACGGGGGAAAAAATGACAACGCCAGACATTGAGAGGGCTCTATCCAAGGCGGCGCATGTCCTGCTGTTTATGGGATATGCGAATACCAATTACCAAGCGGACGCTTACTTCGCGAGCCTATTGAATCCCGACATTCTCGTGGTTTACTATAATCCCATGCTGAAATATCTTAGGACGGCGCCTGGTCAAGTACTTGAACTCCCCTAGCAGAAACACGGCTGCCTAGAAGCCCTACGCCCAACTGTCATTAATGCCGATTCGCACTTCAGTTGCCGATGACGCAGTAGACGGCTTCGATTTAATTCATTTATTGCTAGTACAGACATTTCTTGCACCGAAATCTGCCGCTGGAGTAGTAGAGCAAACGAACCTCAATACCCGCTATTGGAGCGGGCGGGAGGTAATTACACTGGATGCCACGACTGACCGTCCGAAAATATCTGAGGGACTAGCTGTGGTTTTGCAACTTGAGAGAAAAGACGATCGTACGTCCGCGACGATGTTGTATGGGGTTTGCAATATTGGCAGTGATGCGCATTGGTCACAGTTCCTAGAAAAATACGAGCCGATGCTGTTAGACTGGGCACGGCAAATGGGCTTGGGAGAGCAAGCTGCCGCCGAAGTATTGAGCGATGTTTACTGCAAGTTGCTCGAGCACTTGCCGGTCTTCATTTATGATCCCAAGCGATCGTTCCGCGGCTGGTTAAGACGTGTTCAGCAGAATGCAGTTACGGATCTGAAGCGAAGACGCATTCGCAAGCCGATGCATTTTTCGACGGATCTGGTCTCGGCGTGCGCTGCACCGGAGCAAATCGAAGTCGACTCTCAATTTTCGGAAGCACTCAGCCAACTCGTGGAGCAAGCGCAGCGAGTTTCGCAGCTCGTTCAAAGTCGGGTTGCTTCGAAGACATGGCAGGCCTTCACTCGCACGGCCATTGACGGGGCGAGCCCCAATGATGTGGCGGCAGAACTGGGCATGAGCTTGACAAGTGTCTATGTAGCTCGCAACCGTGTTCTTACGAAACTACGAGCATTCGCCGATGTCGAAACAGGCGTCGATGAGAGCAAATGTGTCGAATAGCCAAGTGTAAGCATGATTCGTACATTGGCGTGGGGGAAGGCTTCCAACATTACATAAGCTGGCAGATTGTTCCACAGAAGGTACGTTAATCGGCCCCTGGTCGTTATGCTTCCATGAAACAATGTCCGTCTCACTCCACACTTGAACGGTTTGTCGAAGACTCGGAACGATTGCTGGAATCGATTCCCGAGTTGGCAGAGCACTTGGATCAATGCCAGCGATGTCAGGGGATTCTTGAAGACCTCGCACGGGTTCAATCCCGAGGATTTGTTGGCGAGATCCTCTCCGGTCACCTGCCCGATGGACTAGCGGTTCTCGGAACAGCCGAGAACAGTTATCGACTTGAGGAGTGTCTGGATTCTAGTACGGTCTATCGTGCTCACCGAATTGTTGACCGGTTTCCGGTTGCGATCAAGTTTCTCGAACGCCTGACCCCCAAGCAATCCAAACGTGTGTCCCTCGAACTGCAGATTGCATCAACCGTTTCCCATCCACATATCGTCAAGATGCTGGATAGCGGAGTTCAAAACGGTGTCCAGTATGCCGTCTTCGAGTGGATCGGCAGCAACCTGTCACAAAAAATGGTGACGGGCATTCTGCCCATCCGACAGGCAGTTGAATGGGTCGTGCAAATTGCATCCGCTGTCGAGCATCTTCACGACCTCGGATTTATTCACCGCGATCTGAAACCGCAGAATGTGCTGGTGGATGTTGGTGGTCGAGCCAAGTTGGCTGATTTCGGCATTGCCAAAGACGTTCGTGGCCAGGACGGAATACTTACGACACAAAGCACGCCCGTCGGCTCACCGGGCTATATGGCTCCCGAGCAAACTGGGTTGGTTGAACTTTCGGTAACTCAACAAACGGATGTCTACGGGCTGGGGGCGCTGCTATTTTCGCTGTTGACCGGACACCCACCTTTCCAAGGCGAGACACGACAAAAAACGATTCAACTCGTCGCCGAAGGCGACTTACCTGCGATGCGCGCGCTCAGACACGATCTGCCCAAGGCCTTACAGACTATCTGCGAGAAGTGTTTGTCGAAGGATCCTCCAGATCGTTACTCGACTGCGAAAGCGGTTGTCGACGATCTTAAGAATTTCCTGGATGGCAAGCCGATCGTTGCAAAGGCCAAGCCAATGTCCTTTCACATGGTCCGATGGACGCGGCGTCACCAGAGGCCGCTGTGGTTTGGTGGTACGAGTGTAATTGTAGGTGCAGCACTCGTCGGGGCGTTTCTGTGGCAAGCAAGCCGAGAGAGGGTCATTCAACGGCGAGAGAAGATCGACTCAACTCTCTTGCAACTGACGAACTGCGAAGCCGGACAAATCAGCAAACTGTTGGTAGAGTTACGGGACTTTCCACCGGGAGCTTGTAACAAGCAACTGGAAGTGCGGTTTCTTCAAGCCCCAACCGATCGACACCGGATACGACTGGCACTTGTTGAGCCCAGCGAATTTTTCCGGCGCATCAGTCCCCAGCAATGGGCGGCATACTTGCGCAGCGCAAGCCCGCGCGAAGTGGCTGTACTAATCGAGGCGCTAAGCACCGTTTCGTCACTGCCAACAGCGCATCGCCAGGAGCTGCTGAATAAAATCGAGCAGTGTGATACTTCCGAACAAACGATTGCGCTATGCCTTGGTCTGATTCCAGATGAAGTATTTTCACCATCGCAAGAGCTTACCTCACGTCTGCTGAATGCTCTGCAGGCTATAGACTCAGCAGATGCCGATGCATGTCGACATGGCTTTCATCCCTGGGCTGCAGATCTGACACAGGCTGCTCTTGGTGGGACATCCGACCTGGCTAGCCCACTCCTGCACGTGTTGTGCAAATGGAATGCAGCGAATCCAAGTCTACTTATTCCACTTATACAGCGACTTTCGCCTTACGAATTGTCATGGATTGCCGAGCTATCGACGGCGGAGAAAGAGTTGCTGCGCTCGGAAATTCAAAATGAACTGCTGACACTCGAAGTCGAGCGCCGGAATCGGTTGGAGGTCGCAGATGAAGATCGCGAGCTTGCAGAGCTGGTGAGAAGTCTGTCAGGTGTGATTTTTCGAGACTTTGGTTACGTTCCAATAGCATCGTCTGCCAGATTGGACCAGCTTCTAGCGATCATGAATCGTGGAGGCTGGTCCTTGGCATCCATGCAGACTCTACAGAGCCAGGGCGAACCAGAGCATTGCGTTGCTCTCGCAATCGAGCGCAGCCCGGGTCCATGTAGGATCGAATGGGATGTCGCGCTAGACAATCTCGACACTGCCTGTACGACATATGCAGAAGCTTGGTATCTTCCCAAGACGTTTTGGCTTCATCGTAGCCAACCGAGTAATCGGGTTGACGTCGTCTTCACCCAATCCGGCATCGAGAGTGCGGAGTTCATCGGCGCGATGTCAAGGCCATTCCATGATGCCTTGCGCGGCGACACTGATACGCTCGCAACGCATTTGGAGCAGCAGCGATATTCCCATGATGCATTGGAGCTGCAAGGAGAGCTGGCACTTATCACCCGTCGGCCGATTGCTGAGCGCGACGAAAGCCTGAGGCGTGTTTCCGCATCCAGTGACCTTCTGATGGTTGACGGTGGAACACATCGTCACGAAACACTTCACTACGTGGAGCAGTTGCAGGGAGGAGAAGCTTGGGTGATTGTTCAAACTCCAACCCTGAATGAGCAGGTAACTCTGGCACACGAAATGGCTTTACAAGGCTACCGCTTGCGCTCGATCAAGTTAGCTCATGACCGGAAACAAATTCTGAGTCAGTGGAGTCGCGATTCGATGGCTTCTTCCTCAATCGCTGAATCCAATCTCATTCTAGCTCTATGGGAATTAGGAGAAGACGAACCGCTTCTGGATGCGTTGTGTGCTTCGCCAGATCCGGGCCTGAGAACGGAGATTGTCCTAGCCCTTTCAAAGCGATCCGACTATGTCCGTTGGATGCTGAACAGTCTGCGCGAAAAGGAATTGAACGTCGATCAAATCCATCAGTTGATCGTCGCGCTTGGCAAGAGTAATTGGCAGTCCTGGTCGCCAGCGACGTTGGCTGAAGTGAAAACGAAGGCTTTAGAATTTGAAAGCCATCCCGACAGTGGTGTTCATTCCGCAGCCAACTGGTTGTTACGACAAATCGATCTTGAAATTCCACCGAAAGTGATCGATCCCTCGCGGTTTGACTCTTCCATTGCTGTAGACAAGATACCTCACCGCGGCTGGTTCTATAGTCGCACTGGAGTTCCATTCGTCGTCGTTAGAACGCGACAGCCATCGCTCATCGGGAGCTCACCGGACATTCCCTGGCGGTTGTATTTGAACCAACACATCGACAAGCTTGATCACGATTACGCCATCAGCGCAATCGAAATTCCCAATGCTCTATTCGGCAGGTTTCTGGCCGAACGTCCGCATCCCGATGACGCCAACTTTCAGATAGCGCCAATCTCTCCGTCCAACCCGGTGACCGCCTACCCTCTTACGGTTCACCTTCGGTTCTGTCGTTGGCTCAGCGAGCAGGACGGACTCGACTTATCGGGCAACTGTTTGCCGTCAATTGCTGACATCAAATTTGGCATGCAGGCATCAGACGACTTTTTCGAACGCGATGGTTACCGGTTGCCTACGCAGCTCGAGTGGGAGATTGCCGCTCGGGCGGGGACTTGGTCACGAGCTTACTTTAGCGATGATCCGAGCGTTTCATCTGAATTCGCCTGGTCTTCTACCAACTCGCTGCTTCGTCCCAACCCTATAGGACTCATGCCGCCCAACCCTTGGGGCTTACACGACATTCTCGGCAATGTGTATGAGATGAATTTCTTTCGTTATCGATTTCCTTTTCTTGGCCAGGGGCCTCTGGACGAAGAAACAGAAATAAGCTTGCGCGGCGGCTCAGTGCTAGCCAACCAGCGGTACTCGTCCGTAGACGAGCTGAATGCTATTCACGCCCAATCTCATGACTCCAATGCCGGCATCCGGATCGTCAGGACGATACCGAGGGTCGAAACCAAAGCAAGAAATCATTAGGTAAAAAGCAACGCAAGCCCACAAAGTCTTGAATTTTCTGCCGATTATCTCCACATCTGATAACTTACACAAAACCGTGCTATGACTGCGGTGATAGTCAAAGATCAAGGAGGTAGAGATGAACGATACAAACAATAAAGAAGTGCTAAAGCCGGTGAAGGTAATTCGTAACGGAGCAATCGCAGCCAGCATTCGGAGGCGACAAGGGCCGAGTGGTTATGAATACTACGACTTTTCTCTTAGCAGGTCGTGGAAGGCTTGGTCGACGGGCAAGGAAGGTTATTCGCCCTACTTCTTCACCCCTTCGGCGAATACTTACGCAACGTCCTTCGTAAGTTGTTTCTGGTAAACATGTTGTGACGAGGATTCTGGATTTGTCTCCCGTCGAAATCACATTACCCGCAATTCGCTGCCCCAGTCTGGGCAGTCGCTTCGGCTTGCTTCTCGTTCAAGTAGGACGAGGTACAATCTGCGGGGATAAGAAATAAATTG
>JAGQPR010000223.1 GCA_020426625.1 Planctomycetales bacterium | reverse complement strand
GCAAAGAGGGCTCGGAGAGTGAACAAACGAATGCATTGGCTGAGCTGACCCCCCAATCGATCGAATTGGGCGATGAGAAGATTGCCCGCGCGGGCATCCGGACTGTCTCCGTTTCGCGGCAGGACTTGTCGCTGACCCGCTCGCTGCCAGCGCATTTTAACTATGATCAGCGGCATCACGTCGCTGTCCGGACAACCGCCGACGGTGTTATTGAAGAGATAACTGTTAAGCCGGGCGACAGCGTCGACGTTGGACAACTGGTCGCCCGCCTGCGTTGTCCGTCAGTTGGTGATGCTCGTAGCGCGGTACTCAAGTGTCAAGCGGATTTGGAAATCGCCGAAACGCAGAGTGCTTGGCAGCAGCGAATTTGTAGCGGCGTTTCGCAGTTGGCTGCCAGCATTCGAACTGGCAAGAGCGTCGAAGACATAGAAAAAGAAGCCGAGAACGCAATGCTCGGCCAATACCGCGAGACTTTATTAGCGGGCTACAGCAAATACGCCCTCGCCGAGAAGCTATCGCAAACGGCTACCAATAGCTCTGGTGCCGTCAGCGGGCGTTTGCTTACCGAAAGGCAAAGCGAAAAACAACAAGCTCGCGCGGTAATGGAAGCTGGCATAGAGCAATCACTCTTTGAGACGGAGCAGCAATGCAAAATCGCCCAATCGGAAGTCGAAGCTGCCGCTCGCAACTTGATCGTTGCCCGGCAGCGACTGGCTGCTTTGCTAGGCGTTTCGCTTTCTCAATTGCCTTCGCTGGATTTTTCGGAAGGTGATGAACGGATCTCGCTGTTGGAAATCCATGCGCCATTGGCTGGGACCGTTGAAAAGAATCTTTTTTCCCAAACCGAGCGAGTCGATGCTGGGGCGGAGCTGTTCGTCGTTGCCGACACCACGCGGCTGTGGGTTGAAGCGGATGTGCGTGCGCGCGATTGGAATGCCATGCGTTGCCAACCCGGCGATGTGGTTCGAGTTCGAGCGGCAGAGGTCGACGACACAACTGATCTGCACGGGCGAGTGTATTATGTTGGCCGCGAAATGGATCCCGATTCGGGTGCCATACCCCTAGTGATTGAGGTGGCCAATGATCAATCCCTTTTTCGGCCCGGCATGTTTGCCCGTGTCGATGTTCCCGTGGGAAGCATCGAAAATGCAATTGCGATTCCCTCCTCGGCCCTAATCGATGTCGACGGCCAGCCAACCGTTTTTATCAAAGACGGCAACAGGTTTCGCCCAGTAGTTGTTTCTGTTGGCGCTCTGGGACTCGGCCCAGAATCCGGTGAGCAAATTGAAGTCCAAAGCGGGCTAGAAGTTGGCCAGGAAATCGTGTTTGAGGGAGCTTTCCAGCTGAAAAGTGAATTGCTACTGGAAAGCGAAGCATAAGCCTCTTGCCCCGCTGGGATAGCTAACGAAAACGCCTTGGCTCGGCGGCGCATCTCAAAACTCAATTGAATCAGTCGCTTCAACTTTTTTTCATTTTGGCGTCAAGTCATGCTCAGACAGCTGATTGAATTCTCGATGTCCAACCGTTTGTTGGTGATTGTCACGACGCTCTTGGTAGCGGCTGCCGGAGTGCGAGCGGCCGTGTTGTTGCCCATTGATGCCGTACCTGATCTGACAAACACTCAAGTTACGGTCATCACCAATGCTGGTGCGTTGCCTCCCGTGGAGGTGGAACGTCAAGTGACTTACCCCGTGGAATGGGCGATGTCCGGCCTGGCCCAAGTTGAGGAAGTGCGTAGCGTTTCCAAATTTGGATTGTCCGTGGTGACGATTGTGTTTACTGAGGGGACCGACGTTTTCTTTGCCAATCAACAGGTTGGCCAACGCTTGACTCAAGCCCAAGCCAATATTGCAGCTGGCTATGGTCCGCCGGAACTGGGACCAATGACCACGGCCTTGGGCGAGATCCTGCAATTTGAGGTCAAAAGTCGCAGCCGTTCGCCAATGGAATTGCGGACAATGCTGGAATGGGAGATCGGACCGAGATTGCGCGAGGTCGATGGCGTTACAGAAATCAACAGTATGGGTGGATACTACAAAACGTTTGAGATTCGCCCCGATCCCGACCTTCTTCAAGCCAATCAGCTGACCCTGGAATCGTTGTACGAGACGATCGAGTCCGCCAATGCCAATGCTGGCGGCGGGTACGTGGTCCATCATGACGAGCAGCGGTTCATTCGTGGTGAGGCGTTGCTGACAAGTGTCCAAGACTTGCAGAACATTGTCATCAAACGCAGTAACCAAGGCTCGCCACTGTTGCTCTCCGACGTGGCCGATGTGACCATCGCGCCCATGCCCCGCCAGGGTGCGGTAAGTCGGGATGGTCGTGGCGAGGCGGTAACCGGCATGGTCATGATGCGCATTGGCGAGAATCCTCGCAATGTCGTCACCCGCGCCAAAGAGCGTTTGCGGGAAATCCAGTCAACTCTGCCACAAGATGTCGAGATAGAAGTGATCTACGATCGTGAAGATTTGATATCGCGCACGCTCGTGACCGTTGAGCACAATCTGGTCGAAGGCGGCGTGTTGGTTGCCCTGGTCTTGCTTGTCATGCTGGGCAGCCTACGGGCTGGCTTGATCGTGGCACTGGCGATCCCACTGTCCATGCTCTTTGCATCCAACATGATGCTTGCCGTCGGCATTTCGGCCAGTTTGATGAGCCTGGGGGCCATCGACTTTGGCTTGATTGTCGACTCGTCGGTCATCATGGTTGAAAACTGTGTTCGCCGGCTGGCCGAGCGTCCTGATGGCACCAGCCGTATGTCTGTGATCCGCGATGCAGCGATCGAAGTCCGCGGCCCCACCATGTTTGGTGAATTGATTATCGCCGTGGTTTACGTTCCAGTGTTGTTGTTGGAGGGTACTGAAGGCAAGCTATTTCGTCCGATGGCTCTGACGGTACTCTTTGCACTGTTCGGTTCGTTAATTCTGTCGATGACGTTGATGCCTGCCTTGGCGACGCTGTTTCTTCCCAAACGCCCACACGAAAAGGAAGTTTGGTTGCTGCGCATGCTGAAGAAGGGTTATCTGCCAGCAGTAAATCGCGCGATCGAGCAACCGATCTTGACCTCTGCCGCCGCCTTTTGTGTGTTGGCGATCAGCGTCCCCATTGCTTACAACTTGGGCGCTGAATTTATGCCAAGGCTGAATGAAGGAGACCTTCTCGTAGAGGCAGTACGGTTACCCAGTGCGTCCCTTGAAGGAGCCGAATACGTAGCCCAGCTGGTCGAGTCCGAGTTGCTCAAATTGCCAGAAATCAAAACTGTCTTTACGAAGACGGGCAGACCGGAAATTGCCAATGATGTGATGGGCGTTCATCAGTCGGACGTCTGGGTTATGCTTCATCCAGTGCATGACTGGCCTCAGGCAAAAACACGAGACCAATTGATTTCGGAAATGAAAGCCGTTCTGACCAGTCGAATTCCCGGTGTCGCGTTCGGCTTTACACAGCCGATTGAAATGCGAGTTGATGAGTTGGTAGCCGGCGTGAAAGCGGATGTCGCGGTCTTGCTGTTTGGCGAGGATCTGGACATGCTCGCGGTCAAGGCTAAGCAGATCGAACGCGTCCTGAAGACGATTGAAGGTGCTGCGGATGTGAGCGCCGATATCCAGTCCACCATCGAATCCTTGACCATCAAACCGCGAAGGGAAGCACTGGCGCAGTACGGCATTAAGGCGTCCCAGTTGATGGATGTGGTGGCGGCCGTTGGCGGACGAAGCGTCGGTGAAGTCATGGAAGGTCGAGCAAGGTTTCCCATCCGAGTGCGGTTGCCCGAAAGCTGGCGGGGGCAGGTCAAGCTGCTAGAACAATTGCCGGTCGCCGAGGCGGGTGGCAAACCTGTGCCGCTTTCCGAATTGGCAGATATCATCCTGGAGCAAACGCCTCCTACAGTGGAGCATGACAACGGACGTCGAAGGACCTTTGTCTCGGCCAATGTCCGCGGCCGCGATGTGGCCAGCTTTGTGGCCGAAGCTCAACGCGTGGTTGCACGAGATGTACAGCTTCCGTTGAACTATGAACTGCAGTGGGGTGGTGATTTTGAAAGTCTGCAATCGGCCAGTCAGCGTTTACTGATCATCACGCCGATCGTGCTGCTGGTTATCTTTCTCCTGCTGCACACGTCGTTTGGCTCACTGCGAATGGCTCTACTGATTTTCCTGTGCGTACCGGTCGCCGCGAGCGGCGGAGTCTTTGCATTGATGCTCAGAGGCATGCCCTTTAGCATCGCAGCCGGTGTAGGATTCATCGCCTTGTTCGGAGTGGCTGTACTCAACGGCTTAGTCTGGGTTAGCGATGCCGAGAACCATCGCAAACGGGGCCACGCTCCGCAGCTGGCCGCCCAACATGCTGCCGCTGACCGCTTGCGGCCAGTGCTGATGACGGCGCTCGTCGCCAGCTTGGGGTTCATGCCAATGGCACTTTCCCATAGTGACGGAGCGGAAATACAACGCCCATTAGCCACCGTGGTGATTGGCGGCCTAGTAACCAGCACAATTCTGACTTGCTTTGTGATTCCCGCCCTATATCCTTGGTTTGTGGGCATGAGCCCAGACGCCGAGGAGTAAGCCTAGGTGCGTTGTCTCTGATAAGACTAGGGGTTTATAAGCAATGATTTGTTGCTTCCTACGCAGGACGCTCTGGTAAGCGTCACGGCCCACTCAAGCACAAGAGGAAAGCGACCGGCTGCTTACGCGTCACGACTCACTTATATTGTTGATGAGATTTGCTACACGAACAACAAACGGTGACAAAGCACTAGGCATGCACATCGCTCTCACTATCACAGAATTAGACCCCGGAGGTGCGGAAACCTGTCTGGTCCATCTCGCTTGCTACTTGGCTGCGCGAGGTCATGAGGTCGCCGTCTTCTGTTTGGGGAAGCCACCGTCTGAGACGCGGCGCAAGCTGACCGACCGCTTAGATGCGTCTAACATTTCCTGGAATTGCGGTGGCAAGACGAGGGCTTTTCAGTTTCCAGCGGCCGTCCAATGGTTAAGACGTGAACTGCGACGTTTCTCCCCCGACGTCGTGCAGTCGATGCTATACCACGCCAACGTGACAACAGCATTGGCGTTGAGTGGCACTTCCATTCGGCTCTACGGTGGTGTGCGAGTACGACAACCTCAGCGAACGCGTTGGTGGCTGCAAAGGTTTGCTTCTAGCAGAATGTCAAAACTAGTCTGTGTTAGCGACGACGTTGCCCGGCATTGTATTGATCGCGAACGGATTCTACCGGACAAGGTTGTAGTCATACCGAATGGAATTGATCTGAGTTCCGTTCAAAAGCTAATCACGCAGCCCGAGGCTGAATCTGGTTGGCAGGCGTTTGGCTTACCATCGCAGTGTCGAGTCTTGCTCTACGTAGGTCGCCTCGATGCGCAAAAGGGCGTCGTCGAATTGTTGCCTCAGGCAGACGAGTTGCTTTGCCAGGCTCCTGAACATCATTTTGTTCTCATGGGCGACGGGCCGCAACGGGAGCAAGTGGCCACTGGCATTGCTGCGATGCGTTCGGCGGAGCGGGTTCATTTAGTGGGCTGGCAGACCGATCCAATATGCTGGATGGCGCAGTCGGAGCTCGTCTTGTTACCGGCACAATATGAAGGGATGCCAAACGTTATCCTGGAGGCCATGGCGGTTGGCAAGCCAGTAGTCAGCTACCGTGTTGATGGCTTGAAGCAGTTACTTGGTGACGGGGCGGCAGCCGAGTTGCAGTTGGTACCGCCGGGCAACCATCACGCTTTTGCACATGCAATACACCGACTTATTCTTGCTCCTGATATTCGCGACCAGTGTGGGCGTCACAATCACTTGCGTGCTACCGAGCATTTCCAGCTTTTCGACCAAATGAAGAAATACGAAACCCTATACGGGGTTGAAGCTGACAAGCCTCTTGACGCTGCTTAGCGATCTCTGGATGTCCAGCATCTGCTGCGGTGAATTCGACCGCCGGAGAGTTGACGCAGGTCCGGTAGCGCTCGCCGCCTTACCGCCAGTGGCTCACCGTTCGTTCGTGAATCCGAATAAATCAACAGCCTGTTTACGCGTCACGACTCACTCAACATCGCGACACCAGGCCGCACATGCATATCACGGCACACTTGAACTAGTGTCAAGAATTGGAAATTCAGTTCCACATAATCCTTCCGCAAAAATTAGCCGCTGTCCGATAGTAGCACGCGGTTTTTGACGGAACCGCACGCTAGAGCGTCGCGGCTAATGTGGCAAAGGAATTGCGATTTGTGACACTAGTGGTTTGGGACAGCTAAAAATTAGGATTGGTCCGTAGTGGGATTCGCCAGAATTCCCCGATTGAGAGGAATTCTGGCGAATCCCACTACCCTAAAATTAGGCTGTAACAGACCACTAGCAAGCCGTCGATGAGTTCTGCTTAAACAAGAATAAATGTGTCAAAGCACTAAGCTGGTTTGGGCATGGACTCGACAGATTTATCAATCAGTCCGTATGCGGCGGCTTCTTCGGCAGACATGAAACGGTCACGATCGGTGTCCTTTTCAATTTTCTCTAGGGTTTGCCCAGTATGCTTCAGCAGGATTTCATTCAGTTTTCGCTTGATGCGGCGAAATTCCTCAGCATGGATCATGATCTCCTCGGCAGTTCCCTGCATTCCGGCCAATGGCTGGTGGATCATGATGCGGGCGTTGGGCAAAGCGAAACGCTTTCCCTTAGTGCCCGCAGCAAGCAACACGGCACCCATGGAAGCGGCTTGTCCGATGCAATAGGTTGCTACATCGCATGAGACGAATTGCATCGTATCGTATATCGCCAGTCCAGCGCTCACGCTGCCACCGGGAGAATTGATGTACAAGTGGATATCTGACTTGGGATCGTCGGACTGCAGGAAAAGCATTTGAGCTACGAGAGCATTGGCTACTTCGTCGTTCACTTGTGAGCCGAGAAAAATGATCCTGTCCTTCAGTAGCCGGCTGTAAACGTCGTAAACGCGTTCTTCCCGACCGCTCTTTTCAATGACATATGGGATGGTTGGCATAATAAGTTTTCCAGGGAATGATATGGTCAGATTTGAATACAGTCGCGCGCCGTGTGATCAGGATTTGCTTTCCTCAGTCTCAACAGCGGGCTTAGTTAGAATCTCATCGACCAACCCATAGGCTTTGGCGGATTCTGCAGTCAAGAAGAAATCGCGATCGGAATCCTTGGCAATTTCTTCCGCTGATTTATTGCAGTGCTTGGCAAGGATGTCATTCAGCAGCGACCGGTATCGAAGAATCTCGTTGGCTTGGATTTCAATGTCCGAGATCTGCCCGGAAACTCCACCGGCAGGCTGATGTACCATCACGCGACTGTGCGGTAAACAGTAACGTTTTCCAGTCGTTCCGCCGGCCAACAGCACGGCAGCACCGCTTGCAGCCTGGCCGACGCAATACGTTGCGATTGGGCAGGAGAGAATCTGCATCGTGTCGTATATAGCTAACGTGGCAATGACTTCGCCACCAGGGCTATTGATATAGAAGTGAATGTCTTTACGCCGATTTTCACTCTGCAAGTAAAGTAGTTTCATCACTACTTCATTGGCATTGCCCGTGTGGATCTCTCCCTGCAAGAAAACGATTCGGTTCTCCAACAAGAGGTCCCCGAGCGTCAATTGCCGTTGCCGCTGGTAGGATTGAGCGGCGTAAGAATTGGTAATCTGATCAAAAGCTAACGGAGAATTCAACTTGCACTCCTTCGTAGTTGTTCTGTTGCTGCCAGCCCCAGGGCTTTGAGCTTTATGATTTTAGTCGTAATCGAGCGAATGCTATGGTGCGCAACGTAATCGATTGCCGTTCAGAATGCCTTATTTCAATCAATTGGGTTGCAATGGTGGTCAACGCAGCATGATTCGGTGGCGGTTGCATGAAACTGACGAATGCTCGTCCAGTCTTGTTGAACCAATGTTTGCGTTCTACGGTTTTTTGGCAAGTGCAGTGTGCTGTTTTTTGGACTTCCTGCCGAACTTTCGCCAAAAAAGATGGCCGACTCAAGGAGCCTGTGAAACGCCTTGGTGGCAGTTGCGTGAAATGGAGAACAGTTGTCTCAACTAGATTGGAGAAGTGGGAGAAAAGTGGTAAAGCCGTACAGCAAAGCGTCCCCGCTAGCCAAGCTGCGGGGACGAGAACTGTGAGTCTGAATTGCCAGTTAACCTGACCACTAGCCGGCCCGCCGAGCGGCCGTACAACAGCTGCTTTTTTACTCTTCTTTATCCGTCGAGGGCAGCTTGGGGGCTCCTGGCAGGGCCCCTGGATCGTTGTCGTGCATTGCTTCGGGGATGTCTCTCAATTCGCCAGCAATACTGAAGTTCAAGCTGGGGCCCTCTGAATCCGTTTTCAGGAAACTATAGTCCTCTTCTTCAGTGATCGTGCCCGCATCTGTGATTCGCAACACAACCTCACGTTCAATGATCTGATTGCGAATGGCGTCCATCTGGCCTGACTTTTCTAGCCTTGCGCGAATCTTTCTTGGCGATGCATCGTTTTGCTCGGCGATGAGGGCGATTTCCTTATCGTAATCCTCTGGCTTGGGTTCGATCTCAAGATCTTCGGCGATTTTCTCCAGGATAAAATGCTCCCGTAGCGAGCGAATCGTCGTTTCTTGAGCGTTTCTTCTTGAAGCATTCAGATAGCTGTTGATCTGTTGATGACTGAAGCCACTTCGCTGCAATTCCAACATCATCCGCTGCAGCTCACGGTTAGTCTGTCGTTTGATGAGCGAAGCTGGCATCTCCCAGTCTGCGCCCTTGGTCAACTCGTCGACAATTTGTTTGCGCACTGCTTGCAGCTGGTGGTATTCAAATTGCCGCTCGAGCTCCGTGCGAGCAAATGTTCTCAGCTCTTCGACGTCGTCAAAGCCCAAGTTCTCCAACAAACCATGGCTGATGTCGGCAACTTCGATACGCTGTACTTCGTGGATCTCAAACTCCGCTTGGACCTCGGCTCCCTTCAACTCATCTTTCGCGGCTGAATCGGAGAGGGTTATGGACACTGTGAATTTGTCGCCCTCACGCTTGCCGACAATCAAAGATTCGAAATCTTCGATTTGCGCATCGCCAAACGACAAGCTACCGCGGACAGCCACGGCTTCCTCTTCAAAACTGGAGACCTGCTTGCCTTCGTGGCTGAATGTAGCATTCAGCACCACCAAGTCGTCTTTGTGAACAACGTCGTCCACCGCGATTGGAGTAGTAAACCGTGAAAGGACCTTGGATAAGTGGGCGTCGATCTGTTCATCGGACAAATTGCAAATCGGTTTGGTCAGCTTCAATCCCGTCCATTCAGGTGTTGGGAAATCGGGGCGAACTTCGATCGTGAATTCATACTTGAAGCTGCCTGAGTCGGGAATATCGATCGCTTCAAAGTCGAAATTGGGCTCGCTGATCGCTGAAAAATGCTCGCCTTCAGTAATCTGCTGAAGGCTATCCATCACGAGATTGCTTTTAACCTGCTCGGCTACCTGATCTTTAAACTTGGTTTCAACCAGTTTCCGTGGCGCCTTGCCAGCTCGAAAGCCTGGTAGCTCGGCTTTCGGCATTACGTCGTCAAACGACTGGCGGCGATAACGCTGCACTTCGGATTCTGGGATTTCGACCACAACGTGACGCTCGCAAGTTGAAGTGGTGTTGACCTTGACTTCAATTTGCAGAACTGGTTCCGCAGGTGTTTCTAGGGCGTCAGTCTCAGTTTCGGTGGCAGCCATTGCCGGAATGCTCCGCGTCTTGTCAAGTGAAAGTGTCCAACTTGGAAGCACCAAACTTCCAGATCATGTGCTCATCAATGGAGCAGATAGCGTACCAAGAAGAGTCCCTGATCGGAGAAATTCTAATTCCTCTGGGGAAAAAAGAAAAAACGGCAGGGGCCGGACAGAGCGGGCGATGGGATTCGAACCCACGACAACAACGTTGGCAACGTTGTGCTCTACCAACTGAGCTACGCCCGCATAAGTTCTTCAGATTCCGGTCTTGCCGTTTGTCTCTTCGTCTCTACCGCAACAAGTTCCACGATCGCGGCAGAATGGCAGATTATAGAGTTCGCGACATCCCTTGCAAGAGATGCTCTAGCTGAATCGTTCGATCGTCGCCAAAGCTTTAGCCGGACAGCAAGTTTAGCGCTGAATTGCGGTGATCAGCTTGGCTAGAGCTCGAATAAGGGCGATTATGCGGCTATGCTAGCTAGAATCGCCACTTCAGCAGCATTGACAGCAAGACCGATCAGTCAATAAAGATCGGCAAAACGAGCTGGCGCTTACAGCCAGCTTGCGAACTGCAAGCCAGTTGGCGTCCAACCACTCTCGCCCCCCCCCTCTTGGATAGCTGCTTTCCAAGTTTCCTCGAGCGTGGACCTGACCCAAACTTTCGCCGGTAAGGAACGAGTATGACAGCGTTTAGAAGGCGTCGGTATCCCGGGCGATTGGGGCTGTGCGCAAAGCAACCGTCCAGACGCCAAATGAACTTTGATTCTAATTCAATCTGGTTTCTTGGGTGCTTGTTGGTATTTTCATTGGCGTTCGGTGGTTCGAGCACCTGTTCCGCCGGATTGACTCAGACTGATGTCGTCGTCGTCGTCAACGGAGCTTCCCTCAACTCGCGAACCATCGCCAACTATTATGTTGCCTTTCGTGGCATACCAGCGCGAAATGTTGTCGTTCTCGACCAAGTACCCAACTCCGACGTGATCCCCGTCAACGAATTTCGCGAGAATATTCTCAAACCTTTGCTGGAGGAAATACAACGGCGGAAATTGGCCAATCACATTCAGTGTGTCGCCTACTCTGCCGATTTTCCAACAACGATGGATCTGGCCGCAGATCTGCAGCTGATCGAATCCCTGCCAATTGTCTTTACCAAGCAAGGCGCTATCAACGGACTAACATTCCTGTACTCTCAGGTGCTGACTGGCAGTCCCACCTATGTTGGTTTGGGGTTTCCAGACATGGCTTGCAATTTTTACGCACGTCGCGTCTCAGATGCCTATTTTACCAATCCTGCAGGTGATCTAACGCGGGGCAAGTGGGAGTCGATCCAGTCGATGCAAGCTGGCGGTCAGCACAAGCAGGCCGCAGCCGAGCTGCAAGCTCTGTATGCGGAGCAGCCACATCAGTTCCCACTGCTGTATTTAGCAGCTAGAGAATCAGCGCTTGGCGGACTACAGGAGGACGCGTTGGAGTTGCTAGGCTCAGCCATTGCCGCTGGCTGGAGCGACGGAAGCTATCTAGCCAAAGACGAAGGCTTCGCCAGTTTGCGTAATAATTCTCAATTCCAACTGTTGACCTTGGCGCTTGATCAGCGCGACTCTGGATACCAGCGGCTGCATGGCTTTGAAGCCAGTAGAACGTGGACACCCAACGGCTTGCCGGTTCAAGACCAACAATTGGGATTCCGTTACTTGCTCAGTACCGTGCTGGGGGTCACCCGCGGCAGTGGCTCAACTCTGGGCCGCACCATTGAATCTCTCAGAAGAGCATCCTCTGCGGATTTCACGCACCCCAGTGGCACTTTCTACTTTACAAAGACGAGCGACGTGCGCACCACGACTCGTGAGCCGGGTTTTGCCTCCGCCATTGGTGGTTTGAAACAGCTGGGATTTCGGGGGGAAATCGTGACTTCGGTTCTTCCCCAAGGTCGCAATGACATACTTGGTTTACAAATGGGAACGCCTACTTTTGACTTTGCTTCATCAGGCAGCGCGTTCCTGCCGGGTGCGATCGCAGACAACTTGACTAGCCACGGTGGAATCATGCACTCGCCAGGCGGTCAAACGAAACTTACCAAGCTGATTGAAGCTGGTGCAGCTGGCAGTAGCGGTACTGTGGTGGAACCCTACGCGATACAAGCCAAATTTCCTCACCCCCGCATGTACGCGAACTATGCCCAAGGTGCCAGTCTGGCGGAAGCTTTCTACTTGAATGTAACCAGTCCATATCAGTTGCTTATCGTTGGTGATCCATTGTGCCGCCCTTTCTCCCATGCGCCAGCTCCTACCATAGATTCGACTTTTCGCGAATTGGGCACAACTGCCTCGCTGGAGTTTGATTTCACCGGCGACGATCAACTCAGCCTCCTGGACTGGCAAGAAACTGGCCTTTCCAACGCAGACCGTCAGGATCCTATCGCTGCGACAGTCGTAAGAATTCTGCTCGACGGCATGCTAGCCGGAATTGGCCCGATGCGAACGAAGCTGGCGGTCAAGCCAACCCAACTGACGCCGGGATACCATGAACTGAGCATGCGTTTCAGCTGCGATGACCTGCTGGCTCAGGCCAACGCTACGACTATCCCGTTCTGGATCGGCCCCAAAGACGTCATCGATCTGCAAGTCGTCGACAAACAATTCAACCCAGCTCGAGAAACGCTGCCCGGATACTTAGGAATCGACGAAACGATCCAATGTTCCCTGCGAGATGAAGCAATTCGCTTCGCCGTAAAGGCTGACTCCGCAAAGAGCATCGAGTTGTTGCACGATTCCGAACAAATCGCATTCAAAGAAGCAGACAGTGGCGAATTCTCCATTCTGCTGCAGCAGCTCGGAATGGGACCTGTCAGAGTGCGAGCACGTGCAACTCTGGCAGACAAGTCGACGGTAGACAGTCGACCAATTCTGCTGGAAATTACTCCTTAGTTAGTTAGTTAGGACCTGGGGAAAAATAACTTAGGTATTTTTTATCTGCC
>JAGQPR010000222.1 GCA_020426625.1 Planctomycetales bacterium | reverse complement strand
CACTACCTCCTCAAAGGAAGGGGCATATCAAAGAGCAGAATCTACCTTTTCCCGAAACAGCTCTTGGCCGTTATCGTAACGCAGACGCACCTTAGAATCCGTTTCCGGTAGCCATCTATCCGCTCCAGTTCGCCTTCCGAAAGTGCAGCGCATTAGCCTTGAGAAAAAACCCTAGAAATTCATTGAAAAAAAATATTTGCCAACTATAAAGGTTCTCGGCCTACGGATTTTGACGTTAAACAGGATTTTGACTTCTGTAGCCGCCCTCCAACTTTGAGTTTCCGCGAAAGAGGTTGCAATGAAGATATCCGTAACAGCAATGTTGCTTCTCCTACTTTCATCCCTAGGCAATGCCGCTAGTGCAGCGCTCTTCATGGATGATTTCAACACCGCCAACTCGGCAAACAATTACGTTGTTCTTACCTCATCAGCTGACAATTCAGTTGGGTTCGCCTTCGATTACTCCTCAGTTGGCATTCCAGTTGCCCCTAATACGACAGACGCATCGACGCTCGGATTGCGGATGGCATCCAATCTTTCGCTGGGTGCTGTTGCCGGTGTGACTCTCCATACCAACCAATCTTTCACTGGCGCATACCGGGTCAACTTTGACGCCTGGATTAACGCCAACGGCCCGTTCCCAGGCGGCGGAGGCGGCTCGACCGAGTACCTAACCGCTGGAGTTGGCGGAAATGGTACGGCAGTTAACTTGCCTGGATCGGGTTCGGGGGGCTGGACGGCCGTCAGCGGTGAAGGTGGTTCGACTCGCGACTACCGCATGTACAAAGATGGAGCAGAACAGTTCGCGGAATCTGGACAATTTGCGGCCGGTAACAGCAGCACAAGTGGGGGGGCTCACAACAATTCTGATGCTTACTATGCTCAATTCGGTAGCATCGACGTTGGTGCGCTGCCAACACAGGGCGGCATGGCCAGCCAAACTGGCACGACAGCGGTGGGCACTTTTGGATTCGCTTGGCACGAAGTGGAATTGCTGGTCGACCCTGCTGGAACGATGACTTGGTCCATCGACGGCTTGGCCATTGGAACGCTTGACGCCTCGGTGGGCACCACATTTTCTATCGATGGCCGCGTGACCATTGGATACATGGACATTTTTACTTCAGTGTCCGACAACGCCACCTACTCGTTTGGATTGGTCGATAATCTTTCCGTGACTGCTGTGCCAGAGCCATCAGCAGGTTTGGCGTGCATCTGCCTCGGGGTGGTTGCAACGCAAGTTCGCCGTCGTCGCGCGAAAGCCTAGATAGAATTCGTAGAGATCTATCGATTCGTTAGGATTTCATCTTGGGCATCGACAATGATGCCCAAGAACGCCGGTAGGACTATTCAAATTCCCCCTTCAACTAAGTCGAGTATCTACTTGATGGGGTGGTTGCGGGGTTATGAGAGTTCGTGAGCCAGGGTTTCCATTGACTGTCGCTGCAACTGTTCTACACGAAGCTTAGCTGCGGCTGCTCGCGAACGAGCGGCGACCGGATTGACAGCTATTTCCATGATGGCTGGCACGACTCTGGAGACGTCGTCAGCATTGTCCAAATCGAACAGCCAGTCGCCTAGGCCAATATCTTTCCACATTAGACCTTTCGACGTCTGCTCCGCCCAGCGACAAACAATGGCCGGCACACCATGGCCCACGCACATGATGGGTGAGTGCATTTCATTGCCGAACAAACCAGCGCTACGAACGTAGGTGCTGATCGCCTCGCCAGTCAGCCAGTAATTCGAGCGCCAGACTACTCTTTGGCGAATCTTGTCTGGTAGCTTGTCGAACAACAGCTCTTTACCGACCATCATTTGCGTCTGATCTTCTGGGCAAATCAGAATCTTCAAGTCAGTATTACTGACTATTTCCACAATCGCTTGCCGCAGCTGTGCGTGGTCGTGTTCTTTCATTTCTTCATTGCGTTGATGCTTAATCGGCTCGAACGGCCGATCTTTGATCAACCAATAGGGTGTATAGCGCAATCGCGGTATGCAGCAAAGAAATTTGCCGGGCTCCAGATCGTTTTCCGCCAAAAAGTGCTCGGCACGTGCATCATCGCGCAAATCACAACCAAACGCGGCGTCAGGTCCGAACTGCATTAGGGGAGCAGTACAACCCTTTCCTTTGGCCAGCGATAAAGATTGCGAGTCGCGAAAAAACACGAAGCGTGCTCCACTGAGTATACGCACTGTATCCGCCATCTCCTTGGCAGATGTAGCCTCAGTCGAGCTGGATTTCTTTTCGGGCAGAGTAATTCCATAAATACCGTACGGCTTGTTCGTTTCCTTGGACCAACGCTCGACATCACGTTGCGCCACCAGTGAGGCACCGGAACCATGCAACAGGAAATCACAATCTCGGAACGCTTGTCGAATAGCTACGCTGTCCTGCGCGATGAGCAGGCGAGGAAAACGCGTCATAAGCAATTCCTTGACGCCGTTGTCTACCAAACTGGGCCATAGCGTTACTTGCACGTCGGGCAGATGAGTTTCCAGGATATTAAGTAGACCTGGCGTATGTGCGATATCGCCAATATTGACTGTTTGCCACGATGATCGCAGCAAAACGTGCTTGGGCCGCTCGCTTGCCGAAAAAGCAGCTTGTATTCCTAGGGTCACCACGCCCATCGCTGCCAATGCCTCGCGGCGCTGCATGCTGTGAATTCCCATGATTGTCCTTGAGGGGTTAGAACCGACTTGCGATATCCAATAGCTGCTCCGAAATCAGTGCAGTATCCACATTGAGTTCAGCGACGCGATCAGGTGCCGCAAAAACGCGCACTTGTTTCACGAAATTATCGAATTGAGCCGTTGCCAATGAGTGGACCACAGGGGATAGCTCAGCCAAGGGACGAAAACGATTTGTGCTATCTGCGGCTTGTTGCATCGACTGAACGTCCAAGGCAAATTGTACTTCCAATTTCAAGGGCGGCGCGTCGATCAAAATGTCTGTAGACAAAAGTGGCCGCGCTAGCCCGCGACTGAGTTTGTCTGCGAGCTGCTCTGCACAGCTTGCCAATTGGTCAAAGGGGCGACGTGCCAGAGCGCTATGCAAAGCGGCATTCTCATGAAAACTGAATTGCGCGATGCGCTTAAATAGAACGCGGCGGGGGCCAAACAATCCACCAGCCAGTTTTTTGAGCACGGGCGAGTCCTGTGCGGCCGCAACCAGGTCGTTCGCAAACTCCATGTCGCTTTGATACAACCAACGTTTTGACAACTCCGCAGTGGGGTGAGATGAGTATACAAGTCTTTGCAACATGGCGGTCGCACTGCGCACCGCGTGGTGCCAGTAAACTTCGCTGAACATTACATAGCGGGCGAAAACCATCATTTCCGTAGCGGTCTTGCCCTTGCCGGTAATCGCCAATTTGTGTTTCTCATCATTGACACACAGGCTAGCAACCAGCCGCCCTAGATCGAAATTGCGACCATAGGGAACACCCGCATGTAGGCTATCACGCTGCAGGTAGTCCATTTTGTCGATATCCACAGGTCCGCTGAGCGCGCTCTGCAGCACTTGTGCAATCCCGCTCTTCTGCGGATGAATTAGAAAGTCGGCCACCTCGTCTGGCTCAATCTGCCACATCGAGTGGATTGCATGAGCCAGCTCGGGTGCATTCAAGTGTTCCCTTGCGAGCGACTCATGCGACGGCACCCAAGACAGCCGCATGTCTTCAATCGGGTGGCAGTAGGGCCAATGGCCGATATCGTGCGTCAGCGCTGCGATCAAGAACAGCTTGGCTTGCTTTTCGCTCAGAGCTGCAGAAAACCCCTCATCGACCTCCATTAGGTGCCGGAGCACTTGGCACGCTAGCCGGTAGACGCCCAAGCTATGCTCAAAGCGTGAGTGATTTGCTCCTGGGTAAACCAGGGCAACCAATCCTAGCTGCGATACACGTCTCAGCCGTTGCATGCCACTGCAGTCCAGGATGGCCTGTACGCGTGGCGTTATGGCCACGTCTACTTCGGGCGGAATCCGCACATTCCGCTTGGGCCGGCCATGAATTTCAGGAAGATAAAAATCCACGGTGTTCTACTACCCCCAACCCAACTACCCGGCAATCCCCTAAACCTCGACGACTGACAGAATAACGCGATGCATTCACACGCGACAGGCGATCAATGCGGAACTCTAGACTTTGGGTCCAAACTACTTATCTAGCCGTCGCGCAAGCCAGCCTTTGAGCCCATGAGATTTTATAGAGTTGTGCGTTGAAACAATCTCAGACTCTCCGTCGCGCAGAAGCGAGCACGTGCAGGAGGCGTGAAACGCTCCAGCGGAGCTCGTGCCGCTTTTCGTTGAACCTGACAAACACATTTCGTTTGGGATGAGCCTGCGTGATCGGTAGAATCTTCCCAACAGGCAAGCCATAACGGATACGTAGATCAGACGGGGAGAAATGTTTCAGCCGTTCGGCGCGACCGCTCGATACCCACTCAGTGATCATTGCCGTGAGGCGCTGAGACCGGCTGTTGCCAACACTGGAACTTGAGCTCGACATCTAACCGGGCTTCGTTGCTGGCAGCCTGGACATCGCCGACGAATGACCTTTGCACTGCAGCAGGAGAGACGCACGTTCTGCAGGCTAAACGCAAAGCCGTGCGCAGTAGATCAGGCCATGGATGCGGTCCGAACACCGAAACGCAGTTCAGCTAAGGAACTTTCGATCAATAACTGTCGCATTTCGCTCAACGAGAGTATCGCTTTTTCCGCACGTTTCACGGAGCGAAAGGCGACTATCGGACACGAATTGATCGAACGTTGCTAACCAGTACGGCATCCATTGCAGGCACATCTTGTCTTATCGCAATGCAGCCACATGCGGCGATCGCTCTGTCCCAATAGGTTAGGGGCACAGTGCATCTCCAATCCCAACAGACTGGCCTACGACTCGAACTGTTTTTGGCGCGTTTGGACTTGGCCCCGAGCATTAGTAGTTTAACCCAACAGAACGATCTCGCTCGTCCCAATCGCTGGAGCATTCCAATGGTCATGGCCCAATCGCACTTTTTATTGTTTTGCGACACAAGCATCGGTCAATCTCTCGCCAGGGAAGGAACTGCATCTGTAGTGACTCGAGGATCTGGTAGATGGTTGTTCGTTCTCGAGCAGATCGATGGACCTGAGCGGCTCGAAGTAGCGGATTCGGAGCGAGGCGTGAGCGCGGAGCGACTCGCGTTGCTATGTGTCGTCCGCGGTTTGGAAGCCCTTGAGCAACCCAGTCAAGTTACTTTGATCACAACAAGTCGTTACGTCATGCGGGGTCTGCGTTATGGTCTGAGCAGTTGGCGCGAAACGGGCTACATGTGGGAGAGGTTCGGGACTCGTTTGCCGATCAGGAACGCAGACTTGTGGCAGCGAATCGACGTTGCCATGCAATTCCACGGAATCAGTTGTCGCCTCATTCAGTCTTCATTGGCAGCGCCACTTGATTCCGCAGCGGATGCTTCGTGGGAAGCATCGAGCGAAAATGCCGACGCTCATCCGACGGATTACCTTGAAACCACGCCACCGAAAATGCCTGGGATCGCGTTAGGACAAGCCAAAAATCTGCCCCCAGCTGGTCGGTCACCGCAAACTCGCAGAAAGCGCATCAGCCCCGGCAAAGCCCTAGTTGAAGCTGCTTCCACTTGGTGGAGTGAAACCTCTGCCCCCAGCCCTTCGCTTTACGGTACTTAATATTCCCTAAACAATTTCGACTTGTGGGATGCCATTACACGTGCTAACCATTTGCCAAGATCGAGGTTATAACATCTAGTCGTTATGGAGACGAACGTGCGAACACAGCTTTCATTGCAAGGCGTAAGTCGCTTGGTTGATGGAACACTCGAGAACCCAGCTCAGTTGCTCGGTCCTCACCCGGTAACATACGGAGACCGAAAAGCCATTTCGGTGCGAGCGTATTTGCCAGATAGTGAACAGGTATGGTTGGTAGATCAGGCGGATAGCAATGTCAGACCCATGCGTCGGGTGCATCCCTCTGGATTCTACGAAGCCATTTGTCCTGCGGATTCAAACAATTCCGCAGAGTATCGACTCCGCATTGCTTCTAAGAGTGGCGAAATATTTGAAATGAAAGATCCATATGCTGTAGCGCCCTTGCTGACGGAGTTTGATCTGTATCTCTTCGGGCAGGGTCGGAACTGGCAAATCTACAACAAGATGGGTGCGCACAGTCGTACTGTAGATGGCACTGCTGGAGTTAACTTCGCGGTGTGGGCCCCCAACGCCGAAACAGTCCAGGTCGTTGGTGATTTCAACCACTGGGACGGGCAACAACATCCCATGCGGAAGCACATTCCGGCTGGAGTTTGGGAATTGTTCGTTCCCAACATGAAGCCCGGGGAGAAGTACAAGTTCCGCGTACGAACAATGGGTGGTTCGACAATCGACAAGACCGACCCGTTCGGGTTTTACGCCGAGATGCCACCACGAACCGCCTCGATCGTTACGCCACTGGATACGTATCAGTGGCAGGACGAGAACTGGTTGGAACGGCGCGCCTCGCGCGACGCGCTAAAAGATCCCATTAATATCTATGAACTGCACCTGGGCAGTTGGCGCCGCGATCCGAATGAGCACCACGGTTGGATGAACTATCGCAAGATAGCTCATCAGCTGGTCGACTACTGCACAGAGATGGGATTTACACATGTCGAATTGATGCCGATCAGCGAGCATCCATTCACCGGCTCCTGGGGATACCAGACGGTAGGTTACTACGGTGTAACCAGCCGGTACGGTACTTCGGAAGACTTCATGTATTTTGTCGATTATTGCCACCAGAATGGAATCGGCGTAATCCTGGATTGGGTCCCCGCGCATTTCCCTAAAGACGGACACGGCCTGCGCCAATTCGATGGTTCAGCACTGTACGAACATGCCGACCCGCGTCAGGGAGAACACCCAGACTGGGGGACGATGATTTTCAACTATGGCCGCGACGAGGTACGCAATTTCTTGGTTGCAAATGCCCTCTTCTGGCTGGACAAATATCATATCGACGGGCTGCGGGTGGATGCAGTCGCCAGCATGATCTACTTGGACTACAGTCGAAATGAAGGAGAGTGGATTCCCAATCATTACGGTGGACGTGAGAACCTCGATGCGTTGCACATGTTGCGAGAGTTCAACGAACAAGCGCATGCCCAGTTCCCTGGCATCTTGACTCTGGCTGAAGAGTCGACCGCGTGGCCAGGTGTAAGTCGACCAACAAGCAGCGGTGGCCTGGGATTCTCAATCAAATGGAATATGGGCTGGATGAACGACACGCTGCGTTACATGCGGCACGAACCGATTCACCGCCAATATCATCACGACGAACTGACATTCAGTTTGATCTATGCCTTCACCGAGAATTTTGCTTTGCCGCTATCTCATGACGAAGTGGTTCATGGGAAAGGAGCGCTGATCAGCCAAATGTCAGGCGATCTTTGGCAAAAGTTCGCCAACCTGCGACTACTGTATTCCTACATGTGGTCGCATCCAGGGAAGAAGCTGTTGTTCATGGGCAGCGAGATTGCCCAGTGGCACGAATGGGATTACGACTCGGAGATCCAATGGGATTTGCTCAGCTGGGAAACGCATAGCGGCATCAAACGCATGTTGGCCGACCTGAACCATTTGGTGATCCAGGAGCCCGCGTTGCATGAAGTTGACTTCAGCAGCAATGGCTTCGAATGGATCGACTGCATGAACCGCCACGACAGCGTCATCAGTTTCATTCGGCGAGCAGAAGACCCCAACGATTTTCTCATTGTCGCCTGCAACTTTACACCAGTCGTCCGTGAAGGCTATCTGGTGGGCGTTCCCCAGGCTGGCAGCTATCGCGAAATTTTCAATAGCGATTCTAAGTTTTATGCGGGTAGCAATGTGGGCAACTATCCAGGCTGCACCGCTAATAACGTGCCGCATCACGGTCGACCAGCATCGATGAAGGTCAATCTTCCACCATTGGCTACGGTTGTTCTGAAACCTCAATCTCCGTGACCGGATCGCGCCTAGGAATCGCGAGAACAAAGCCATACTTGTCGGCAGCCCGTGGCGAGATTCATCGCGGGCTGCACTGAATTAGCGAATTGCTCCTCTGACCCAAGGTGTCGTATGGCACACGCTCCACTGGTTCCCGCCAACTGGCAATTACCCGATTATTTTCGCCACCGCCTGGGCTCGAGCGTGGGCCGACAACGAGTCATGCAATTTGAATCGCAATTGCTGATCGTTGTCCACCAAGTGCCTGAATCGCAAGAGACGCAAAGACGCGGCATCCTCATTTGGCGTGATGCCGAGGGCAAGTGGCTGGCGAGTAGTGGTGAAATTGGAAGCTCCGCGCTGGAGTCCCTCATTAAACGCTACTCCAAGAAGTTGGCAGAATTCGATCAACTGGAATCGAAAGCGCAGAAATCGGACGAATACCTGCCGCTGTTAGAGGGACTATCCCCTGTGCTGCGGTCTGTTCGCAATCTGTATGATGTCTTGCAGGAAGCGCGCAAACTGTGCCCCGACATCCGCGAGCTGATCGAAGTCCGCGACTATGCCTATGACGTGTCGCGCACCGCTGAGTTGCTCTACCAGGATGCCAAGAACTCGATGGAAATCGCGGTTGTCCGTCGCGCCGAAGAGCAAGCCGCCGCCAGTTCCCGGATGTCCAATGCAGCGCATCGGCTAAACATGATGGCTGCTTTGTTTTTTCCGCTCGCCACGCTAGGCGCCGTGTTTGGAACATCGCTGACGGAAAACTGGTCGTGGTCCCAGTCACCTGCCCCATTCGCATTGTTTCTGATCGCCGGAATTGTAGCTGGTCTGATGCTCGCTTCGTTCGTCAGCCGACCGGCCAAGTAGCCTACAATGGCGTAGGTTAGAAGTCGGCCAAGGATCGTGGTGTCCAAGCTGCCCGCAACGCGTTTAGAACGGCAACAACGTCAATCGCCTCTTGCACCACAGCCCCCACCACAGGAGGCAAATAGCCAGCGAACGCCAACAGCATTCCTAGCAAGCTGAGCGCCATACCGCCTACTGCACTCTGCAGGGCAATGCGTCGCATGCGATGTCCGATGTGGATGAATTCATCGACCTTACCCAGCGTGCTATCCAAGATCACAGCACCTGCTGCTTCACTGGTAACGTCGCTGTTCTGGCCAAACGCAATCCCAACGTTGGCCGCCATCAGCGCAGGAGCATCATTGATGCCATCTCCCACGAACGCGGTGGAACCGAGGCTGTTTTCGCGCCGTACAAACTCCAGCTTTTCCTCCGGGCTTTGGTTGCCGTAACACTCGGTAATCCCGACTTGTTTGGCCAGATGGTTTACTTCGGCTTGTCGATCTCCCGAGAGCAAGATGACCTTTTTCACGCCATGCCGGCGACCAAGATGCTTTACGAATAACGCGCTGTCCTGCCGCGGTGCATCGCTAAAACGGTAGGTTGCGGCCAGCTTTCCGTTTACAAGTACAAGGCACTCCAAGCCAAGTGTTTGCGACGGCATCCAGTCCGCTTCAGCCACCCCATCCCGCAACAGAAGCTGTCGACTGGTAATGCGAATTGCTTTATCGGCGACGACACCACGCAGCCCGTCTCCAGGTCGCTCGCTGACTTGGCTCGCCTCGCGCAAGGATACTTTGCCTTGGGCCGCCGCCACGATAGCTCCCGCCAGTGGATGTTTTGAGTAGGTCTCAATGCTGGCGACCAAAGATAATATTTCATCGGGATCAAGCTCTGGTGCACATACCTGTTCTACCAGCTGCGGTTTACCGTAGGTCAGCGTTCCAGTCTTGTCAAAGATGATTGTTTTGCAGCGGTCGATTTGCTCCAGCACGGCTGGATCCCGGACAATGATCGCCCGCCGCGCAGCCAAAGAGATTGAACCGATTATGGCAACTGGAATCGCAATTAGTAAGGGACAGGGCGTAGCTACCACCATTACCGCCAGAAAGCGCAGCGGATCTCCTGAGACAGCCCAGGCGGCAAGCGCCAGGGAGACGGCCAGAGGCGTGTAGATCGC
Organism: Planctomycetales bacterium; assembly: GCA_020426625.1. GTDB lineage: Bacteria > Planctomycetota > Planctomycetia > Pirellulales > Pirellulaceae > Aureliella. The sequence goes on along the minus strand of JAGQPR010000222.1, from coordinate 2,669 downwards.
TCCAAGTTGATCACCCATCCGACGGATTCTCGGCCGATTCTGCTGTGAAGCCTCCATCACCTTCATGATACTGGCGTAGCGTGAATCAGCAGCACGACGGTCAGCACGAATGGTCAGTGCCGATTCACCATTGATCGCACCGGACAACACCGTTGATCCCGGCGTTTTGGCGATGAGATACGGCTCGCCGGTCAAATACGATTCGTCCATTACCCCGTGGCCTTCGGCAACTGTACCGTCTACGGGACAGCTTTCGTGAGGTAGCACCAAGACCATATCACCGATTTGAATTTCTGCCAAAGGTACATCGCTTACGCTTGTTCCATCCTTTCGATGCGCCACCGATGGCATACGTTTTGCCAGTGCCCGTAGGACCGAAGAGGCACTGCGCACCGCAAATGACTCGAGGGCTTCGCCGCCGCTGAGCATCAACACCACCAGGGCTCCGGCCAAGTACTCACCCAGTAGCACGGAAGTTACGATGGAAATGCCGGCCAGCAGGTCAGAGCCAAAATTCCGCTGTGCTAACTTGACGAGTAGCCCCCACACTAAAGGAGCGCCACCGAGAGCTAGCGTTAGCAAGAGTGGAAGGTTCGCCTGCAGCTGATCCCAGCCTGCGGCGAAGCGAAGAAAGACATGGGCGACAATCATCGAGCTGGACAATCCAGCAATCGCCAGCTGCTGATTGGCAATCAGTTTCGCGACGAGGCTTCGACTTGGCGAAGGATCGCGTTGTTCCATCTTTTGGGGCTGCTTAGGAAATCTTTTTTTGGCTTGCTTAGGTAAACTGCCGACGAGCAAGATAACGTTCGATGTCGCGTTTGCAAAGGACCACGTAGACATCGCTTCCATTGACCATGGATGCAACCGACCAACTAATCCCACTTCCCCGGAATGGCTGCATGGTCCCTGTTGCACCACGCACGGGCCCAAAAGACTTCAAATGAACCAAATACAATGACTCTCCGGTTGCTTTCGAACGCAATTTCCAAACATCATAGCCCTCTTGCCGCCGGGCAGCCGAAATACGGGTGCAACCTTCGGACACCAACTGCATCTGCTCGACACTCAACTGACTCCAAACGGGTCCAGCCTCCGACGGAGAAATGCTCTGATTCCACTCAGTTGGCCGAGACTGCGGTTGCTCAATCAGTGCCTCCAGGCGGGCAATGCACAGATTCACACAATCTTGATGCGAAACCATATCTGCTGGACGCAAGCTGACCAACAAGAAGCTGATTCCCAGCGCCATGGCAACCCCGACCAACGACCGTCGACCCCAAGATGGTCTTCGCGCAACTTGCTGCACCTGAGGGCTGCCGGACCCTCGAGAATCCAACAAGTTCGGCGCAGCCTCCTGCCTGGGCTGTAGTGGATCGGCGAGAGGCTCGTTGTGAACAGAGGCAGATGTTGCAGCCACTTGACGACGCAAATTCGAACGTAAGCGCTCCGCCAAATTCGGCGGAATCTCAACGTCGCGGATCGCGATACTTATTTGCTGGTCTAGTGTGTCACGTTTTTCAGTCACTTGAATTCTCGCAGGGCTGTCTGTTTATCCTGTTCTGCTCTTGCAGTTCTGCCTTGTCGAGCTCTTCGCGAAGCGACTTCTTGCTGCGACTTAGCCGACTCATGACGGTTCCGATCGGGATTTGCAATTGCTCGGCAATCTGCGCGTAGGTCAATTCTTCGAAGTAATACATGCCGATGACGGTGCGGTATTCCGGCGCCAATTGTTGCATCGCTTCTTGGATCCAGTCGCAACGTACCACAATCTCTGTTGGGTCCGAAACACCTATTTGTTCCTGCGGAAACGAGTCTTGGTCCAGTGAAGTGCTTGGGCGAAGTTTTTTGTACCATCGCGTGAATTCATTGCGCACGATGACCATAAGCCACCCCTTAGCGGCCTGCTCATCACGCAATTGGTGTATGCTGCGAAAAACGCGTAAGTAAACCTCCTGGGCGATGTCTTCGGCAGAAGCGCTGCAGCCCGTTAGGCGATATGCATAACGAAAAACCGCTTCGTGGTGCTCGTCAATCAATCGTTCTGTACGCGCAAGTCGGCTTGCGTCATCCAACGCAGAATCTGCCCCGTTGTCGTCCACTGGAGTCGATACAAGAGCCGCTTCCATATCTTGAGAACCCGTACCGCCACGAACCACTGGATTGGCAAGACCTTCGATCCGGGGGAGTAACGCAGATTCTTCGGGCATCGCCGGACGTTCTCCCTGTGGATTGATCATGTCGGAAGCGCTCACATCTATCATTCCCTGCTTTTTTCGACCCGCCTCAGGGACGAATTATTCCACGAATTATGGACACTTCTCGCTAATCGCCACCAATTCAACCTACTCTCCCTTGGAGACTGCTGAGATAGTATCAAATCGGTTCGGTGGTTTGTTCGATGGGAAAACTTTTTAATTTTGGATATTAGGTCGGTGCTTCTTTGCTTGCTTTTTTCTTGAGGGAAAAGACCGAGTTAGAGCCTCAAATGAACTGAAATTCGCGATTCTGGTCGCCGCGCGCGTTTAGGCATTTACTGGAATCGCTGGTCGATTAAGTAAGGTACATATTCGCTTAGCATTGACCGCAAACGCTGTCATCAATTGCTGAATTTTGACTTTCTGTCGCCCCCAGTACCGGGCGTTTCGACCGCGGTGATGGCGAACAAG
>JAGQPR010000221.1 GCA_020426625.1 Planctomycetales bacterium | reverse complement strand
GGCTAATATTGCGGAAGGATTATGTGGAACAGAATTTCCAATTCTTGACACTAGCGTGTTCCAAAAGTGTCAGGTACCAACTCCATTTGGAGTTGCCCAGTAGCCTCCGCGCTGATGGTCACAGACAACGGCTGAGCCATGCGCATCCTCGGACACTTGCCCATTCTGAAATACCGTTTGGCCTCGTACCAAGGTGCGGATTGGCCACCCCTTGAGCGTTTGCCCGGCCCAGGGACTCCAACGGGCGCGAGTCCTTTGGGTTGAGTTTTCAATTGTCCTCTCAAGCTGAGTATCGACCAGTACAAGATCAGCGTCGTAACCTACGGCAATTCGCCCCTTGCCGACCAAATCCCAGACGCGAGCTGGCGCATCGCACATCCAAGACGCGATCTGTGTCAACGAACATCGCCCGAGGTTGAATTGATTCAACATCAATGCCAGGCTGTTTTCCACTGCGGGGATACCACTGGGTGAAGCAGGATAAGGGACGCCTTTTTCCTCCAGCAGATGAGGAGCATGATCGGTGGCTACCACTTGAATATCTCCTGCGAGTAACGCCTGCCACAATAGGCGGGCATCGTCTGGCGATTTCACAGACGGATTCATTTGTACCAGCGTACCCAGCGTAGCGTAGTCTTCTGTGGAGAAAAACAGGTGATGTGGGCAAACTTCGGAGGTGATCAACGGATTGCCATCGCGCACTTCGGGTACTTCAATGGCTGTACTGACGTGCAACACGTGAAAACGATGCGAATACTTGCGAGCTAGCGCAATCGCCCGCTGCGTTGCGATCAGTGCGGCTTCTGCAGTCCGAATCCGACTGTGATCTGCTGTGGTCAGATTCTCGCCAAGAGCAGCTCGATTGCGACGGACGGTTGTCTCGTCCTCGCAATGGGCGCAGATCGGCAGAGTTGTTTCCGCAAAGATCCTTTCCAAAGCAGCTTGCTCGTCAACCAATAAATCTCCGGTACTGGAGCCGATAAATATCTTAATTCCCGGCGCGAAATGGGCTTGCTGCAGTGCATCGACGTTGTCAGCCGTCGCGCCGATATAGAAGCCGTAATTCACTCGACTGGTCTTAGCCGCCCGATCGTATTTCCACTGCAGCGCGGCTACACTGGTTGCGGTTGGTTGAGTGTTCGGCATTTCCAGAAAAGTCGTAACACCTCCAGACGCGCAGGCAACGCTACCAGAACCGATGTCTTCCTTGTGCGTTGCTCCAGGTTCACGAAAATGTACTTGATCGTCAACAACACCTGGCATCAAAGTCAGTCCTCGCCCTTCGATGACTTCGTCGGCTGAGTGCTGACGTGAGGCATCGATCGCTGCGATTTGGGTACCTTCTACGAGAACGTTGGTTTGCAACACTTGGTCGGGTAGGACCACATCAGCGTCTCGAATCAAGATTCGGTGTGCGGGCATAGTTGATTCAGTCTAATTATCTAGGAGAGGTTGTATGATTGGGCCGCGGATTTCGCCACATCAAGCTATGTCAGGTCGTCGTTGGCCGCGAATAGCTTCGGTTGCCGTTATGTGGGCTGGTGCGTTATTGTCTACATCCTGCACCGCTCAGCTACCAGACGAAGAGACAAAAGCGGTCACGTTGTTGAACAAAGCGGGGCGTTTGCTCGAGCAAAAGCGCTGGCAGGAAGCTGCAGAAATGGCTCTCCAAGCGGAACAGCTGCAGCGAGAATCGTACCAAGTGCAGCAGGCCGCTGGACAGATATTGTATTTGTCGGGGCATTCCCAACAGAGCTTGGCTTGTTTCGACCGAGCAGTTCGAATCGACCCAGTGCGTGCGCCGGACAATTGGCAACGCGGCATCGCCCTGGCCAGTTGCGGAAAATTCGTGGAAAGTGCGGCGCAATTCAAGACGCATCATGACGTCAATCCGGATGATGTGGAGAATTCAGCGTGGTATTTTCTATGCATTGCCAAGACACAGGGCATTGAGGCTGCGAGAAAAACTGTGATTCCCAGTCGGGGTGACTCACGTGAACCGATGATGAGCATTTTGAGAATGCTCAAGGGAGAAATCACTCCTCAAGCCGTCCTCGATACGGTCGCCGATGTCGAACGATCCGGCCCCCGTGCCCGATTCTATGCGGACTTGTACGTCGGACTGTATTTCGATTCCCTTGACCAACCTGACGAGGCAATCCGCTTTCTCAAGCGTAGCCTTCAACACGGTAGTGAGGGTTATATGGTTGATACCGCTCGCGTGTATTTGAACGATCGCTTTGCCGAAGCGAAAGCCGACGAGCAAAAGTCCGAGAAACCCGATAATAGGAATTCTGACTAGCGCAGGATCTCATTAAACATAACCTGATCAGCAAGCATTCCCTAAATTGTGATGTAAGTTTCTTCGGCGAGTTTTTCTCTACTCGTATCAAAACACTTACGCGCGACACTTTCGCCCTTGCTTGTTTCAATTGTCAGCCTGCGAAACTTCTTCGCCAGATGACACCACGTCCCGAAGGATCATGTTATGAAGACTTTGAATCAACCATTGCGCTCACCCGACCAGGCTAAGGCCGAAGAGTTTGAACTCGTCAAACGTCGCATCCATAACAAACTCGTGGACAAGCTTGATCTCAGTCGTATTGGGGACATGAAGGGCGACCAGTTGCGGCGTGAAATCCGCATGGTCGTCGAGCATCTTTGCGATCAAGAAAACACTTTGTTGAATCGCGTCGAGCGTGATCGCATCATCGACGAAGTGCTGGACGAGACGTTTGGTTTGGGACCGCTAGAATTGCTGCTCAAAGATGCGACCATCAGCGATATCATGATCAACGGCCCAAAGGATATCTTTGTCGAGCGAGGCGGAAGGCTCGAAAAAACAAATGTCGAATTCCGTGACAACACCCACTTGATGCAGATTATCGACCGAATCGTATCCAAGGTTGGCAGACGTGTCGACGAAACAAGCCCGATGGTGGATGCTCGCCTGGAAGATGGCTCGCGTGTTAACGCCATCATTCCTCCATTGGCGCTGGACGGTGCTTCAGTCTCCATACGTCGTTTTGGCTCCAATCCACTCAAGTTGGAAGACTTGTTGAATTACAAGGCGCTCACGCCTGAAATGGTCATGCTGCTTGAGGGCTGCATCAAGGCTCGCTTGAACATGATTATCTGCGGTGGTACTGGCTCTGGTAAAACAACTCTATTGAACACCCTGAGCAGTTTCATTCCCAACGACCAACGAATCATTACGATTGAGGACGCTGCCGAATTGCAACTGCAGCAGGATCACGTCGTGCGACTGGAAACACGTCCGCCGAATATCGAAGGCAATGGCGCGGTAACAGCCACCGACCTCGTCAAGAACGCTCTGCGTATGCGTCCTGAACGTGTGATCATCGGCGAATGCCGTGGTGGCGAGACATTGGACATGTTGCAAGCGATGAATACTGGCCACGACGGCTCGCTTACCACTATCCACGCCAACAACCCACGTGATGGAATCGCGCGATTGGAGACCATGGTAATGATGGCTGGATTCGAGTTGCCAATCAAAGCGATTCGACAGCAAGTATCCAGTGCCGTGGATTTAATCATCCAAGCCAACCGCTTGCAGGGAGGCCCGCGTCGCGTAACGCATATCACCGAGGTCGTCGGCATGGAACAAGAGACGGTGGTGATGCAGGACATTTACAAATTCGTTCAGGATGGCATCAATGAAGAGGGCAAGGCTTACGGTCACTTTGAGTGTACCGGTGTGCGTCCGAGCTTCATGCATCGCCTGGAACAAGCGGGCATACGCTTACCAGCCAGTGCTTTCCGGCAACGAAATATCATGGATGCGTAAACGGCCTGGCTGATGGCTCGTCGCCCGGCGCTCTGTAACGCTTTGGATCATCATGGCTGCATGGCTAGCCTAGCCCGAAAATTCACGTTCGTACATGCAAGAACCCTAACATGCTGACCATCATTCTCATTATCTCGGTTGGAATCGGCGTTGCCACCCTGATTGGCGGCGTCGCCATTGCCATGCGTCCGCAAGGCGAAAACTTGGCCGAAGACCGACTGTCTGCCTTGACCAAGATGGGACGACCGGGCGCTTCCTCAGCCGAGCAATCCTCACTTATTTCTGGTGGCACTCTCGACGACACGCTGTCTATGGCTGACGAGATATTGTCCAAGTTCGGCAATATCAAGCATCTCATGGAGCAAGCCGACGTGCGGATGTCGGGTGCCAAGTTCCTGACAATCTGCGTTGTCGCTGCTGCCGCTGGTGCGGGAATCTGTGTCGTAAGTCCGATTCCAAAGTACCTGTTGCCTGTATTCGCGGTGTCTTTCGGAATCCTGCCTGGCGTTTGGTTGCTGATGAAACGCAAGAAGCGTCTGAACCAATTCAGCCAACAACTTCCTGAGGCTTTAGAACTGCTTAGTCGTTCGCTGAGGGCTGGCCACTCGTTGGCCGCAGGCATGGGACTAGTCGCCAGTGAAATGCCTGATCCGATTGCACGCGAATTTGGCAGAACCTTCGAAGAGCAAAACCTTGGAATCACCCTGGACGAAGCGCTGGATGCGATGACATTGCGAGTTCCCAATATGGACTTGCGTTTCTTTGCCACGGCCGTGATGTTGCAGCGTCAAACCGGTGGTGACCTAGCAGAAATCCTTGACAAAATTGGCAGATTGATTCGGGAGCGATTCAAGCTGGCTGGACAGATCCAAGCACTTACCGGCGAAGGTCGTCTATCGGGTATCGTGTTGTTGGCACTGCCCCCGGGGCTTTTCTGTGTTATGTATTATCTCAATCGCGATTATGCCATGGTGCTTTTCAAGGATGAAACCGGGCGAAAGCTACTGGCAGCAGCCCTGGTGCTGCAGCTGGTAGGCGCGCTTATCATCCGCAAGATCATCAACATCAAGGTCTAGAGCTATGTTGGTCGCTATCGCCTTTACCAGTCTACTTGTACCGATTGCCAGTTTCTTGGCCATCTCTGCGCTCGCTTGGTTGTTGCTCGGGCTCTTCCTGGATAAGGACGATCGAGCTGAGCAACGATTGCAGGAGATGAGCGACCCTCGACGGAAAGCCAACCTGGACAAAGAGGCCAAGAAATCCGAGGCCATCGCACGCGTACTTAAGAAGGCTTCACCAGCTCTCGCCAAGCCCTTTACGCCGACCAACGAAAAGGACATGGGCAAACTGAAGCAGAGCTTGGTGGAGGCCGGTTTTCGTAGTGAATCTGCACCTCTAACGTACTTGGCTATCCGCGGTATTTCGTCGCTGGTTTTCTTGGCGTTGGGAGGCGGGTTCTCTTTATTCATGTATGGATTTACTGGCACCGCCGCCATTCGCGCTTTTGTCATTGCCGCGTTCGGATTTTACTTACCCGCCCTTGGATTGCATTTCCTGGTCAAGCGGCGCAAAACACAGATTTTTCTGGGCTTGCCCGACGCGTTGGACTTGATGGTCGTTTGCGTGGAAGCTGGCTTGGGACTGGATCAAGCCATGCGGCGAGTTTCTGACGAAATGAAGAAGAGCTACCGCATCATCTCGGACGAATTTGGCTTGTGCAATCTGCACCTTCAGATGGGCAGAGCTCGCAATCAAGTGTTGTCTGACTTGGGCGCCCGCACCGGCGTCGACGACCTGCGAGCGTTGGCATCAATCCTGATTCAAGCCGATAAATTTGGTTCAAGCATTGCAAACGCACTGCGCGTACAAAGTGACTCGATGCGAATTAGGCGATCTCAGATTGCCGAGGAAAAAGCAGCCAAGACGGCAGTGAAGTTGATCTTCCCGCTGGTACTGTTCATCTTTCCAGGCATTTTCGTCGTCCTTGTCGGACCTGCTGGTATCCAAATGGCACGTGAGATGTTCCCTGCGATGGGTGGTAGGTAAAGCAAGCGAGTTCAGCGCTGTTGCGGGAATGATCCTAGGCTACCTTGCCTCCACTGGCGTGCTCCTGACTGGGAATACCACCAATCGATGCGTCATGGCTTCCGTCGGGCGTCAAACTTGGTGGCATCAATTGTCCCCAGCGACGCAGGCGATATGCTCTGATCGCAAATAGTGAGGCGTAGTACGATACGATGCCGAAAATTGTGGCGACCAATAAACATCCCAGTCCAAGCGGACCAGCAAAGTCTAAGAAGCTGTCCCACCAAAAACGAACCTTGTTGCTCCATTGCGTCGTTGGATCCGCTTGAAGAGTTTGCCAGTGCACCTTTAGCCGCGCCCATTCGTCGCTTACCACTGGCGTTCCCAGCAATTTGCAGCCAACCCAGTAACACGGATAATAAATCGGCACGATCGTCACGGGGTTGGAGATCCACACCAACGGGATTCCTACCAACTTATTGGCGCGAAAAAGCCAGGCCAGAAAAACCGACAAAGCCATCTGAAAACCAATGAGTGGCAAAAACGTAACCCACATCCCAATGCCTATCCCCAGCGCCAGGCGATGTGGTGGATCATCGGCGTGCAGAATCTTGTACACGCAGAAATCGCTTGCCCGTTTCCAGTAGGCCTTCATTTTGTCGCTGAGAATCTTCACTCGTAACTCGCGCGTCGCCCAGTAGACTTCAATATGCTGAAAGTTTGGTGGTCAAACCACAACAGGCACTTGGTTAATTTCCTGGTTACCAGCATCCTCCGACGCTGACTAGTTTATTGAGATCGCCCAAATTAGCTACCCTGCATTTTGGCTACATGTTCACAACCGTGCCATTTCGCAACTATAAGCTGGCTTCCGGGCAAGCCGTTTGGGCACTTAAACCAACACAAACTTACCTTACATCCGTTGTGTTGTGGCTGGTCGACGTGCGAGCCATCACGTTTGTCTCACAGACCCGCAGAAATGCGTGGTGGTTGTAGGTCAATCTACAATCGCAATTCGTTGGGTGCTGCCAGGGACCTTTACATTATGCTTGCTATCGGAATTTCACAGAGAAATGCATTGGAAATAATATGCCCTGAGATTTGCCGGTCTACGCTAGACAGCCATTGCAATCCGTTGTATCGCTTCAAACTGCTGGCAAATCTCAATGCTTTGGTGATTTTTCGTGGTCAAACACCTTCCGCCACCCCGGCAGAACCAATCTGTTTGTCACGCTTGGTCGGATAGTCGCGTGGTAGCAGCACATCAAATAAAGTAGCGTTCTCCGAGATCGTAGTGCAGCCAGGAGAAGCAGGAAACAAACTGGCGCAGAACGCCATGCTCGCTGAAGCGCATAATACTCTCTACCAAAGCGTCCTAAGATAAGAATTAGTTTCAAAACGGAGCGCCGATCCTGCTACTGAATTCGGGGGACCGACGCATGGCCCAATTCCAATATTTCCCAGTGTGCGGACCGATCGGGAAAGAGCCAGCGTCATTCTAAACCCGGTTCTAAACTGAAGGGACACCTACGGTAGAGCATCTAGATTGCCTGACCCACTCCTGAAAACAAGGGCGATTCCTACAAATTATGCCTGAGCCCAAGAACATCGAGCAAATCATCGCCGATCTGGTCCAGGCTGGCGAACGGGGGGAGCGCGTTGATCTGTCACATTGGATCGATGTCTATCCCCAATTCGCTCAGGAGCTGAAGGAGTTCTTTGAAATTCACGATCGCTTAGTTAGCCCTGATCATTCGCAGGATACCGAAAAAAACCCCGTCGATGCAACGGTGCGACTTGCGTTACAAGATGGCGAAGTGCTAGATGGGCAGTTGTCCGGCACCAACCCGCCGCGATTTCTTGGTGAATACGAGATCATCAGTGAGATCAATCGGGGCGGCATGGGAGTTGTCTACAAAGCACGCCACCGCAAACTTGGCCGACTGGTTGCACTTAAGCTAATTCGTTCCGGTGAGTTGGCGAACGAAGAAGAAATTCAGCGGTTTCGTAGTGAAGCAGAAGCTGCGGCTGCGCTTACGCACCCGGGCATTGTCCCCATCTTTGAAGTGGGCACACTGCAGGGGCTAGTCTACTTTACAATGGCTTACATCGAAGGCGAGAGTCTGGCGGCTGTTACACAAAACGGTCCCATGGATGTGATGGAAGCCGTGCGGATTATCCACAAGTTGTGTGCTGCCGTGGACCATGCCCACCGATCGGGTGTTTTTCATCGAGACCTCAAGCCAGCAAACGTCTTGTTGGACGGTACCGGGCAACCCATCCTGATCGACTTTGGACTGGCAAAGATTGCATACCGCGAATCATCTTTGACGACAACTGGGCAGATATTGGGAACACCGGCATACATGGCCCCTGAGCATGCAACGGGCAAGATCATTCCAATTACCGCAGCTTCAGACGTCTACTCTATTGGAGCAATACTCTACGTACTATTGGCCGGGCAACCGCCGTTTGGGGGCCCGACACCCATCGATGTGTTGCTACAAGTGTTGGATCACGACCCCCCGTTTCCATCGCAGCTCAATCACCACGTTTCGCACGAACTGGATTTCGTTTGCCGCAAAGCTCTGGAAAAAAAACCGGAAAGTAGATATCAGACGGCAGCCCAAATGGCGGATGACTTGCACCGAATTCTGCAGGGCACACCGCTGGACTTTGCGCACCCGACGGTCATGGCGCGGCTTGAATCGTGGTGGCGCCGCGAACCAATACTTTTAGTTCATATCTGTGGAATTGGCGTCACAACCGCCATCGTCTGTCTGTCACAATTATCCCGTTGGGAAATGTCCGTCGAGTTTCCGCTACGGCTGGGGCTACTGGTGACTTGGCTCGTAGCTTCATTTTTCTTGCAGATTTGGGTATTGCGAGCCCGCTGGCGCGACCTAGCCTGCCTGACATGGATGTTGCTCGATGTCACGATCTATACGACGCTACTCGCGTTCGCCGATCCACCACGTTCAATGCTATTGATCGGTTACCCGATGATGGTCGTCGCCAGCAGCTTGTTCTACCGCAAGCGATTTGTCGTGGTCACAACGCTGGCGTGCATCGGCGGTTTCACGCTGCTGGGGCTGCTTTCGCCGATGCAAGATTTTGTAAAGCTCGATTTTGCAGCAATCTTTGTAGCGGGATTGTCGGTCATATGCTTGACGGTGCTGTCGACGATTCGTCGGGTGCGCAGCATGAGCCTTTACTCGGATGACAAATGACGCAGGTGTGCCGATGGAAGAATTCATCCTTGGATTGATCATGCTGGCGTTCGGCCTACTGGTGTGGGCTGGAATTGGTCACGCCATCTGGCTTGGACTGGTCCTGTTGTTTCGCAACCTGTTTGGAACAAGATGCCCGCGTTGCCACAGCGTCTTTTTGGGGCCATCGAGCTGTCCGGCTTGTAACAAACGCCCCAATCTAACTGAGGAACAGCGAGCTACGCCAGAAGAAGACTTGGCTGCTTCGCGAAGGTTACTAGCTTACGCCCGCTTTCATCGATGGCTGCCAGAGGACCAGCACCAATCGCTAGTGAATTTGATCTCGCGATTGGGAGAACGGATCGCTGGTGAGCGTGGGCTGTCCGATACAGGTGACCTTCATTCGGTAGCTACAACCGAACTCCAGCAAGTTCATCGACGCGTTGAGTCCTCCGCAGTCGAAACCTCAGGAGCAAATTCCTCCGCCGCAGCAGGTATGTTGCCAGATGTCGCAGCCGACTATCCAGATGCCCTGAGAAAATCGCGAACTTCTGTTGGGCAACCGGTTGCGCAATCCGATGCTCCCATCATCGCCACAGAGGTCGTGGATGCAATCATACCCCATGAAGGCGTCCAGAATTCTCCCGCTGCATCAGCTGTCGCCGCGCCGGACCACATACAGCACGCGATGCCGCATCCACTTGAGGCGAGCTACTCCGAATCCGGCAGCCAGCCAGCTGGGGCTCCTATCAAGCAGCGACTCGCCGCAGATGTCCTGCGAGCTTTCATGCTGCAATCCAACATAAGATGGATTGAATTGGTTAGCGCCGCTTTGATTGTCGTATGTTCGGTGGGTTTGGTGATCAGCTTATGGAGCACGCTCAGTGCAACTAGCCGCTATTTCCCGTCCTTGGTGTTCTTGCTCGCCACACTAGCAGTCCACGGTGCGGGCCAATACACGCTGCGACAATGGAAGCTGCGTACGACGTCTCGCGGAATCCTGCATATTGGCATGATGTTGATTCCATTATCGACGCTGGTGGGCATTTTGTTGGCCAAAAGGCCTGACGGCCCGCCGCCGCTGGACGCAATGACGATCGCCGTCTTGTTAGCAGGTGTCACAACTCACGGCAGTTTGGCGATCACTGCAAGTTTCGCCTTATTTGGCCGCCGGTGGTTGGTGCCGGCACTTGCCACAATCCTGGGTAGCTGTGCTTTGGTGCCAATCTATGCGCTTGGAGAAGCAAGTTCTGATCAATCAGGGCTGACCGTTTTGGTGTTGCTGCCGTTGGTCGCAACCAACATGTGGGTGGCGTTGACAACCAACCGCAGTGTCTCCAGCTACCGCGTACTAAAAGATCACAAGGCACGCATCATTACCGGGATGGTCCTACAGATTCTGTTTGTCAGCGGTATCGCACTCACATTTTGGAGGTTGCAAGCTGTTCATAACGCAGGCAAGGTACTTTGGTGGTGGCTTTGCGTCGCCGCGGTTGCCAGCACTTGGACTAGCTGGGGATGGTCCGTCATGCTGCCCAAGAGATACGCCCACGATCCAAGATCTTCTCTGTCGCCCCCCAGCTGGTTTGTTGTGGCCAGCTGGGCTGTAGCGACGATTAGCAGTGTTTTGCTTGTCGCGGCTGTGTGGCAATTAAGTGGAGATTGGCTTGCCAGCGTTACACTTTGCGCCATGCTTGCCATTTGGTGGAATGTACAAGGCGTGTTCTGCGGCTCGCGAATGAGCGTTTTTGCAGGCACTGTGGCGGCGCTAGTGACGGTTGCAATTCTGACCGATATTGCAACCATGCAGGCTGGGAGCAATCGTTTCGAAACGATGCATGCCCTGAATTGGCTTGGTTTCTCGCGAATCGTGTCGTTGGGAATCTCTGCCATAGTGACTTTGTTGCTTGGTCGATTGCTTGCCAGTCAATTTGTCGGTCAGACCGAAAGAGAATCGGCTACCTTTCGGCCAACGACAATGTCACTGTTCCAATCGTTTGAGCCAGTCGCCTGGGCGGCGTGTTCCTCGTTGCTTTTTGGTGCGTTGCTGACGGTAGTAGCGTCGCTGGTTCCCGTCGGCCCAACTCCGTATGGCGGCAATTGGGCACCTCTACTTTTGATTGCTTACGGCATTGTTGTTGTCCAGATCGTAGTTTCTTTCGCTCGACGTGCGCAGACGGATGCCAGCACAGCTGGTAGAGCGCTGTCTGCACTGCCGTTGGCAATGCCTACGGGCCTTGCGCTAATGCTGTTGGGAGTCGTGAAGCTTTTCCACTCTAGCCCAATCTTGGAGACCTGGGTGGGAGACTTGCGTCCGGAAAGGGCATGGGCTGTTGGCCTACAGCTGTTGGGGGCCTTCTGGGCAATGGCGGCAGGTTGTTTAAAGGCACTCCGCAAATCGAATCAGTTCGTGAACGGAACGATCGTTGCCTCACAGATCCATTGGCTGGGTGGAGGAGCGATAGTACTTAGTCTGTGCAGTCTACCGTTCATCCTGACACATCCTAGCAATTTGTGGTTGGCCAGCTGCCTTGGGGGGACTTGGCCGTTGATTACTGCGTCACTGTTCATCGCATGGCGACAAGCCGCGTGGCGCGAGTCGATTCTGATCGCTGCCTTGGCCTGGGCTAGTTGCATTTTGTTCTGGCTGGGAGCACGAACGGAACTGTGGCACGAGTTGGCGCTTGCTCCAAGTTGTGCTGTGTTTGCCACCTTGGTTTGCGTATTCGTTTTACTTTTTGAGCTGACCCAATGGCGGTTGAGCGCTTGGATACGTAGCGGCGAACCCACGGCTGCAGCAACCGAATACTTGCGATTCGAAGGTTGGCGCTGGGTTGATGCTGGCCCTAAATGGTCTGCGGCAGTTTGTCTATTTCTAGCTTGGGCCACGTTGCTAGCTACCATGGTTCCATCGGCATTCCGCGCAGTGGCCGCTAGCCTCGGCATCAGTACATTCGCCGAGCCCTACTGGTCTGCCGAATTCACCTCGCTCGAAGCAACTCTGGTTTGTATTGCCGTCGCCGCACTGAGTTTGGCTACGTGGTGGGGCAATCAGCGGCATCACCAACGGCTGCTGACCGCATGTGCGGCGGCGTTGCCATTGATGACCACCATGTTGTTGGCAGCTTGGTTAGGATCGCCGCTTGCCCTGCAAGCGAGCACTTGGAACCTGGCGGCTTGGTTGTTAGCCAGTGAACTTGTCCGCTTTGGAAGCCACAAACTTGCCACGCGTTCAGCGACTTCGTGGGGCGAAATGCTGCATTTGCCAAGCTTTTTTGACCGCAGGACCTCTTGGCTGACACTCATGCGAACTGTGGCGTTCGCATTGCTGCTGATTGCAAGCAGTGCGTTTGCTCTCACCGGCTGGGTGGACGGGAAGAGTGCGCTAACAGCCTTGGGTTACCAGGAATTCACCATCATCCCGTTGCTGCTTGTGCTCGGCCCGCTGTTGGTAGTAGGTGCAGTACGCTGGTGGGCTAGCGTTTGGGACGCTGAAAGTAGCGATTGGATCTGGGTAGGTGGGATGATCGTGAGTGCGGTGGTGGGCTGCATTGCCGCCATCATCGTTCATCGCGTCGAATTGCCTTCCAATTCACTGATCGCCGCGTCTCAGTCGTGTGCGATTTGCTTGTCGACGCTTGCGAGCCTCTCAACGCTGTTCGTGCTGATACGCAACACTGCTGGCTTGAGAGCCATGCTGGGGAACAAAATGTCGCTGGTAGAGTTGCTCCCCAAAGCCATGCGCGGCT